>MGTN01000055.1:26583-32333 GCA_001799475.1 Desulfovibrionales bacterium GWA2_65_9
GCAGATCGCCGTGGGTGTGGCCCCGGTGGACTATTTCGCCAGGAAGATTGGCGGGGCGCTTATTCAGACCGTGGTGCTGGTGCCTGCCGGGGCCGATGCCCACACCTATGAGCCCAAGCCTTCGCAGATGCGCGCGCTTTCCGGGGCCGCCCTGTACCTGTCCGCCGGGCTGGAGTTCGAGAACGCCTGGGAGCCGCGCCTCAAGGCCGCCAACAGGAAACTCGCCTTCGTGCACCTGGAAAAGGGCCTGGCGCTGTTGCCCATGCCTGATGGCCATGACGGCCACCACAAGGCCGGAGCAAAGGGCGGACATGGGCACGAGGCCGAGACTGACCCGCATGTCTGGGTTTCGCCCGCCAACGTCCGGCACATGGCCGCGCACATCACCGAGGCGCTCAGCAAGGCCGACCCGGCCCATGCCAAGGACTACGCCGCCAACATGGCAGTGTTTGCGAATGAAATCAATGCAGTGGACGCCGATCTGCGCGCTGTCTTCAATGGGGTGCCAGAGGGTCGGCGCAGCTTCCTGGTCTTTCACCCGGCCTGGAGCTATCTGGCCCGGGACTATGGTCTGACCCAGACGGCCATCGAGTTTGAGGGCAAGGAGCCTTCGCCCAGGCGGCTGGCGGCCATTGTTGCCCAGGCCAGGGCCACGGGCACCAGGGTCATCTTCGTGCAGCCGCAGATGTCCCGCCGCACGGCGGAGAGCATCGCCCAGGCCCTGGGCGCGCGGGTGCTGGTGGCTGATCCGCTGGCCGCGGACTGGGCCGCCAACCTGCGCAGCGTGGCCGGGGCCTTCCGCTCGGCCCTGCGCTAGGACGGCACATGGACGCGCGTGAACTTTTGGAGCGCTGCGGCGTGTCAGCCACGGAGAACCGGCTGCTGGTGCTGCGGGCGCTGTCCGGCGCGGACCACCCGCAGACTTCGCAGACCCCACAGACCCCTTTGGAACTGCTGGCCCAACTGTCCGGGCGCATGAACCGCGTGACCCTGTACCGCATTCTGGACCTGCTGGTGGAGCGCGGGGTGGCGGCGCGGCACAATGCCGGCGAACGGGCCTTCCGCTACTGCCTGGGCCAAGGCGTGGCCGGGCATTCGCATTTCCACTGCACGCGCTGCGGCCAAACCCAGTGCCTGGACTCCAGGCTCCTGGAGCCGGGCCTCTCGCGCATCCTGTCCGGCCTGCCCATGCGCGTGGAAATGGCCGAGGTCACCTTGGGCG
Source organism: Desulfovibrionales bacterium GWA2_65_9 (assembly GCA_001799475.1). Taxonomy (GTDB): domain Bacteria; phylum Desulfobacterota; class Desulfovibrionia; order Desulfovibrionales; family Desulfovibrionaceae; genus Humidesulfovibrio. The sequence goes on from MGTN01000055.1 coordinate 27,806, forward strand.
GGGTCTGCGAAGGCTGCCTGAACGCTTGAGCCGACCGATCTGCGACAAAGAAAAGGCCCGGCCTGGAAAAGACTGACGAGTCTCCAGGCCGGGCCGTGTGCGTTTTGTGCTGCGGCGTTCTACACCGTCACCTGATAGCCCAGGTCCACCAGATCGGCCCGCTGGCCGCCCCGGATACCGAAGTTTTCGCGCGGCTGCTCGATGATGCGCAGGAACACATCGGCGCGCGGCACGCAAAGGGCCTCCAGCGCGTCCACGATGGCGGCGAACAATTCACCCTTGGTTTCCGCCGTACGACCCTCGAAGAGGGCGATTTCAACGAGCACGTAGCGGTCGCTCTTGCCCTCGGGCAGCAGCCACTCGTCGCGGCCGTGCACTGAGAGGCGCAGGTTGCGGTCGCGCGGCGGGAGCTTCAGCGTATCGGCAATGGCCCCCTGCACGGCCTCCATGAGCGCGCGCTTTTCGGCTGCGCTGCGGCCCTCCAGGATGCTGACCAGGGTGACGGGCATATATGCAGGCTCCTACAGCTTCGGCAGGCCGGTTGCGGGCACGTTCTTTTCCAGCACTCCGGCCACCTGGAGCATTCGCGCCTCGTCAAAGGCCCGGCCCGTGAGCTGCAGGCCCACAGGCATGCCCGAATCGCGGCCCAGGCCCACAGGCAGGCTCATGCCCGGCAGCCCGGCCAGGTTGGTGCTGATGGTGAAGATGTCCATGAGGTACATCTGCAAGGGGTCGTCGCTCATCTCGCCGACCTTGAAGGCCGTGGTCGGGCACACTGGCCCCATGATGACGTCGCATTGGTTCAGCGCGGCCTCGAAATCCTGGCGGATGAGTCGGCGCACCTGCGCGGCCTTGCGGTAGTAGGCGTCGTAGTAGCCCGACGAGAGCACGTAGGTGCCCAGGATGATGCGCCGCTGGACCTCCTCGCCAAAGCCCTTGGTGCGGCTTTTGACGTACATCTCAATCAGGCTCTGGGCGTCCTTGTCGCGCAGTCCGTAGCGCACGCCGTCGAAGCGCGCCAGGTTGGAGCTCGCTTCGGCCACGGCGATGATGTAGTAGGTGGCGATGGCGTATTCCGAGAGCTTCAGGCGCACGGGCACGGTCTTGGCGCCCAGGGCTTCGGCCTGTTTCACCGCCGCACCGCAGGCTTCGGCCACCTCGGGCGAGAGCCCCTTGTCCCAGTACTCCGCTGGCAGGCCGATGGTCAGGCCTTTGAGGTCAGCGCGTTCGGACAGCGCGGCCACGTAGTCCGGCACGGGCGCGTTGACCGAGGTCGAGTCGCGCTCGTCGTGCCCGGCGATGACCTGCAGGATGCGCGCGGCGTCTTCCACGCTGCGGGTCATGGGGCCGATCTGATCCAGCGACGAGCCGTAGGCCACCATGCCGAAGCGCGACACGCGGCCGTAGCTGGGCTTCAGGCCCACGATGCCGCAAAAGCTCGCGGGCAGGCGGATGGAGCCGCCGGTGTCCGTGCCCAGCGCGCCATAGCACTGGCAGGCGGCCACGGTCGCGCCGGAGCCGCCGCTGGAGCCGCCGGGCACGCGCGAGGTGTCCCAGGGGTTCCTGGTGGCGAAATAGGCCGAATTCTCGGTGGTGGAGCCCATGGCGAACTCGTCCATGTTGGCCTTGGCCAGGATGATGGCTCCGGCCTCCTTGAGCCGCGCCACGGCCGTGGCGTCGTACACGGGCCGGAAGTTCTCCAGGATCTTGGAGCCGCAGGTGGTGGGAACGCCCTTGGTGGCCAGCACGTCCTTGACCACCAGTGGCACGCCCCAGAGGGGCTTGGCGGCGTCCGGCCCGCTTGCGTCCATTGCCTGGGCCTGGGCTCTGGCCTCCTCGGCCTGGATGGACAGCAGGGCCTGGATCTTGGGCTCCGTGGCGCTGATGCGCGTGAGCGCGGCCTCGGTGACCTCTGCGGCGGAGCGGGACTTGTCCGCCAGCTGTTGGCGGACCTGGGTCAAAGTCAGTTGCGTCAGATCGGGCATGATTTCGTTTCCGTGGCTTGCTTGGGTGCTTTGGGGGAGGGCGCTCGGCTATGCGCAGGCGTGGCGTCTAGACGATGCGCGGCACGATGAAGAAGCTGCCGTCGGTCTCGGGCGCGTTCTTCAGGATGTCCTCGCGGGTGTACTCCTTGCGCGCCACGTCGTCGCGCATGACGCTCACGTGGTCAACGGGCGTGTACATGGGCTCCACAGCGCTGGTGTCCAGCTCAGCGAGCTTGTCCATGTAGCCCAGGATGCCGTCCAGCTGTCCGGCGTACTGGGCGATTTTTTCCGGCGTCAGGTCCAGGCGCGCGAGCCTGGCCACCTTGGCCACTTCTTCCGGGCTGATCTTCATGTGCGTGTGCTCCTTAGTCCTTGGGCTCTTTGGTCAGGCTCCCGGAGGGGCCGGAGAGCTTCTTGTCCTTTTGCAACTGGCGCGAATAGGCCAGGCGCTTCTCGCGGCGGGATTTGGCCTTTTCGGTGGCGGCGCGCAGTTCAAGCGGGTCCACCAGGATCTTGCCGTCCTTGCGCGGGCTGAACAGATACAGATTCTGCCGGGCGCGGCCCTCGGCGTCCCAGGTGATGGGCGCCATGCTGAACTCCATGCCGCGCACGGCCTGCAGGCGCTGGTTGACCTGGGCCGGGGTCCAGTCCGCTGGCAGGTTCAGCTTTGCGGCGAAATCGATGAAGTCATGGCCCAGAGCCACCCAGAAGTCCGCAGCGTCCTGGGACTTCCCGCTGAGGGCGGCTTGGAGCGCCTTGGCAGCAGGGGCCTCGGGCCACCACGCGCCTGGGCAGGCGGCCAGCTGGAAGTAGGTGTCGTCGATGTCCTTGGCGTTGTCCAGGGCCACGCTCCACAGCTCGGTACCCAGGAAGACCAGGTGCTGGCCCTCAAAGAAGTGGAAGTTGGACACCAGGAGCTCGGACTGTGCCCAGTCTTCGGGCACGAACACGGCCCCGAAGTCCGGCATGGGCAGGGGCATGTTCTTGTTGTGGCGAAAGGCGTCCGGGATCTTGAGCAGGCGCTCGACGCTGTGGAGCCAGCGGGGGTGGTCGGTCGGCGGGTAGAATTCGCTGGAGGCCAGGCGCAGGCCCTTGGCCTTGGCCTCGGCCTGGAACACCTCGGCCATGCGTTGGCCATAGCGGCTCTTGGGGGCCAGCACGGCCACGGAACGGATTCCCAGCTGGTCCGCGGTGAGGTCCACCAGGGCGCGCATCTGGTCTTTGGGGCTGGTGAAGAAGCGCCAAGCCTGGCTCCCCTCCTGGACCTCGCCCAGGTCGGGCAGGAAGGCGAAGACCGCGCGCGAGGCGAGGACCCCACCCTTGAGCATGTCGCGGAAGCCCTCCACGAGCATGGGCCCGCCCACGACGGAAAAGCTGGGGGGCAGGGCGGCAAGCTGCTCGCGCCAGTCTGCGGCCTCGGCGTTGATGGCCCTGATCTCCACGCTGCGGCCCTGGGCAGCCAGGCGCGCCTGGGCCAGCTCGGCTCCGCGCAGGACCTTGGCGGCCGTGGGCGCATAGCGGCCGGTGAGCGGCAGCACCAGAGCCACGCGCACCGGGCCGTTGCCGGCAGCGGGGATGAGGGCCGCAGGCTGGTCCGAAAGGGTGCGGCCCTTGGCCTGGGCCAGCAGAATGGGTGCGCTTGCGAGCTCTGAATGGACCGGGGCGGGCGGCGTAAAGTCGGCGCGCGGCGACAGGGCGCGGCGCCGCGCCTCGCGTTGGATGAGGGCGTGGGGGAAGGTGCCCGAGCCGCTTGTGCCAACCAGCCGCGTCAGGCCCTGGAGCTGTTCTCCGGGCAGGTCGCGCAATTGAGCGGAGTACTCCGCCTCCATGGCGGCCTTGGCCTTGCGGTCTGGCGCATGGCTGTGCGTGCTCGCCAGGATCTCGATGGCCCGGGCCATGTCGCCGTTTTTCGCATGGATTTCGGCAAAGGCCATGGCCGCGCGGGAGCGCACGTCAAAGGGCAGCTCGGTGTGCGCCGCGAGCCAGACGCGGTGATTCTCCAGCAGGTCCGGCCGGTTCAGCACGCCCAGGGTCCTGATGTACTGCTCGTGCCAGGGCCAGCTGGCCAGCACGGTGCCGTTGGCCACCACCTGGCGGTCCAGGGCCGACTTGGCCTGGTAGTAGTGCCTGGAATTGAAGGCGCTGACAGCCAGGCGGTTCAGGGCATGGAGGCGTATCTCGCTGGTCAGTTCGCGCTCCAGCAGGCGGGTGTAGAGCAGCTCACTCTGGGGGTAGTTGCCAGCAGACCAGAAGGCCTCGGCATCCTTGGCCAGGTCGTCGGTGCTTTGTTCCCGTGCGGCCTCAAGCGGGGTGTCGCTGGGGGTGGGCAGGTTCAGTTCCACGCAGCCGACGGCCAGGAGCGGCAAAAGCAGGGCCAGCGCGGCCAGGAGCCTGGCTGCGTTGGCGCGGACGCCAAACTGGCGCGGGGTGTGTCTCATGTGCCTGTCTCCCTGGCCTGGACGCCAAAAAAATCCCGGCCCACGGAGGTCCGCAGGCCGGGATATTTGTACGCACTCTTGCCCTGCAAGGCAAGCGGGCGCCTT
>MGTN01000056.1:0-7783 GCA_001799475.1 Desulfovibrionales bacterium GWA2_65_9
CGGGGGCCTCTGGGCCAGGGCCTTGGGCCCGGCAACAATCCGCGCCCCGGCGGCCTGCGCGAGGTTGCGCAGCATGGCCGGGAAGAGCAGGCCGTGGGCTGGCCACATGAGCCACCAGTAGGCCAGGCCGAGCAACCCGCGCGGCTGGAAGCTGGTCAGCAGCAGAAGCTCCGTGCCGTTGTCCTTCGGCGCCAGGCGCAGGTCCAGGGTGGCCCAGCCCGGCAGCTTCATCTCGGCCAGCAGGAGCAAACGGCGCCCAGGCTCCGCAGCCAGCACGCGCCAGAAATCCAAGGCCTCGCCCACGGCCGCGGTTGCGCCGTCGCGCCGCCCGCGCGAGTGCCCCGGCCCGCCGAGCAGCTTGTCTACAAAGCCGCGCACGCGCCAGAGCAGGTTGCCGGCAAACCAGCCCGTGTCCCCGCCGATGCGCTGCACCGTGTCCCAGACCCGCTCCGGGGGGGCGTCCAGGGTGGCGGCGTAGTCGGCGCGGAACACGGTGCCCCCGGCAAAGCTGGCGTCCCCGGCCCTGGTCCACTCCGCCGGGCAGGACGCGGCCTGGCTCAGTTCCTGGGGCGCGCAGAGCGCTCCGGCATCAAAGCAGCAGGTGGCTGCCCCGCCCTGGCGCGTCTCGGACAGGGCTGCGGCGATGGCCTCCTCGCAGCTCATAAGCTTCTGCGGCACCAGGTCCAGGATGCGCTGGTCATGGCAGACGACCTCGTTCTTCAGGCCCGCGATGAGCGGCCGCACAAGGTGGGCCGGCACGGGCGTGATGAGGTTGACCCAGAAGGCGGAGAGCTTCGGCGTCAGCAGCGGCACCGGGAGGATCAGCGGAGCGCGGATGCGGGCCGCGCGGGCGTAAATGCGGAACAGCTCGCCGTAGGTGATGACGTCCGGGCCGCCGATGTCCAGCGTCAGGCCGGTGGCGGCCGGGTTCTCCAGGCAGCCGAGCAAATAGCCCAGCACGTTGGTCACCGCGATGGGCTGGCAGCGCGTGCGCACCCAGCGCGGGGTGATCATGAGCGGCAGGCGTTCCACCAGGCTGCGGATGATCTCAAAGGAGGCGCTGCCCGAGCCCAAAATCACGGCCGCGCGCAGCACCGTGGCCGGAACCGCGCCCTCAGTGAAGATGCGCCCGACCTCGGAGCGCGAGCGCAGGTGCTCGGACAATCCCGGCTGGTCATCCCCCAGCCCGCTCAGGTAGATGATGCGGCCCACCCCGGCCTCCTGGGCGGCCTGGGTCATGTTGGCGGCGGCCAGGCGGTCGGCCTGGGCGAAATCCCCGCCCGCGCCCATGGAATGCACCAGGTAGAAGGCCGCAGAGCAGCCCTGCATGGCCGCCACAAGACTGGCCTTGTCCGTGACGTCGGCCCGGAGGATGCGCAAGTTCTGGTGCGCGCCCCAGGGCCGGGCCGCCAGCTTGCGCGGGCTGCGCACCGCCGCGTGGACCGTGTACCCGCGCGCCAGCAAAAGCGGCACCAGCCGCCCGCCCACGTAGCCGGTGGCCCCGGCGACAAAGACCGCGTCCCGGGTCACGCGCTAGTCCTTTTCCTTGGGCACCCAGCCCAGGCGCTTCAGGCAGCCGGCCATGGCCGCCTCGCGGGCATCGCCCTGGGGTTGGCTGCCGATCTTGCCCTCGCAGAACTTCGTGTCCTCCACAAAGAGCATGTCCTCCTTGCGCGGATCGGGCTGCCTGGGGTGGTTCCAGGCCTTGTTCTTGGGCAGGCAGCCGCCCAGGCTCAGGGCCAGCAGCATGAGGAGGCAGAAGACGAGGCAAAGACGGGCGAGGCTGGGCTTCAGACGCATGGTTCCTCCAAAGATCTCACGACAGAAATATCCTGACAAAACTTACCGACACAAACATCCAGGCCAAAGCCTCAGGGCAGAGCGAGCTCCGCTGCCAAGGCCACCTGGGCAAAAACCGCGCCCAGGGCAGCCAGGTAGGCGGTCTGGACATCAACGGCGGCAACCGTGCGGCCACCAAAGGCCAGTTCGCGGGTGGCGCAGGCGTCTGCGGCCAGGCGCACGGCAAAGCCCAGGTCAAAGGCCGCGCGCACGCTGGTGTCCACGCACATATGCGTCATCATGCCGCACACGGTCAACCGCGTGGCGCTCATCCCGCGCAGCACCTCCAGCAGGTCCGTGTCGCGGAAGGCGTTGGGGAAGTGCTTGAGTATGACCATTTCACCGGGCAGCGGGGCGTTGCCGGGGTGGATGTCTGCCCCCTTAGTGCCGGGCAGAAAGAAGGTCGAGCCGGGCCGGAGGTTCTCGTGGCGCACGTGGATGACCGGCAGCCCGGCCGCGCGATAGCGGGCCAGCATGCCTGCGGCCACCTGTCCGGCCTGCTCCGCGCCCGCAAGCTCCATGTGCCCGCCCGGGAAGTAGTCGTTCTGGATGTCGATGCTGACAAGCACGTCGGAGACGCCTGTTGTATTTGGCATGGCCTTGCTCCGCAAGCGAGAGTCGCGGCCCGTCCCGGCGCGCGCCTGCGCACCCTAGCAGAGATTCGCCAAGCCGCCAATCGCCCCTGCCGCCGCCCCCGACCCGTCCCTAATTGATCTTGACATTCAATTTCAATTTACCCTATGAGTGCCCACCGGTGCTTGAGCATCAAGCCGCATCGGGGGTCGTGCGCCAGCGGAACATGGGATTCCGGGCGGCGCAGGACGGCAAACAGGGAGGGCAGGCATGCTTCTTTTGACCAGCGGCGGCGCGCACAGCGAAAAATGTTCCGGGGCCGAGCCTGGCGGGTGTTCCGGAAAATGCGGCGGACTGGGCGCCTGCGCCATGAACACGGCGCACCAGCTGGCCGAGTCCCTGGGCCGGGCCGTGGACGCCCGCGACCGGCGGCTGTCACGGCACTCGGAGCTGGTGGCCGAAATCTCCGGCCTGCTGGCCAGGGCGCACGGACTCACGGCCCGGCAGTCGGAACTGGTGCACATGGCCGGGCACATGCACGACATCGGCAAAATCGGCGTGCCCGACGCCGTGCTGCACAAGCCCGGCCCGCTCTCCCCCGAGGAATGGGTTCTCGTGCGCGAGCACCCGCGCCTGGGCGCGGAGATCCTCTGTCCGGTGCGCGTATTCCGGGGGCCGCACAGCGTCTGCGAGATCGTCCTCTCGCACCACGAACGCTTCGACGGCGGCGGCTACCCGCGCGGCCTGGCCGGACAAGACATCCCGCTGGGCGCGCGGCTGGTGAGCGTGGCCGACGCCTTCTGCGCCATGACCGAGGACCGGCCGTATCGTCAGGGGATGAGCGTGGAGGAGGCCGTGCGCGAGATCAAGGCCTCGGACGGGAGCATGTTCGATCCGTGCGTGGTCAAGGATTTCCTGCGCATCCGGCACCTGCTGCCGGAACTGCTGCAGGGCGGCAGCGGCCTGTCCTGTCCCCTGCCGTGAGCCCGCAGGCCCGCCGCTGGTCCTTCCATTGGTCCGGCATTGCGCCCCAGGTCCCGGCGGGGTATGCTTGCGCGCAGGAAGCAGCCGTCTGGCGCAGGCGTCAGGCCAGGATGCGCCGGTACACGGAGCGCTCGTAGGCATCGCAGAGGCGGCGCGCCAGGGGTTCGGCCAATCCGGCCTGTTGCAGCCGGCAATAGATGTGCAGGGGGTTCAGAAGATGTTGCAGTTGGCAGCGCATGTAGTTCATGATGTTCCCCTCCTTGCCGGGGATCGTCTGCTGCCTTTGAGGAAGCAAAAGCCATGCCCAGATTGAAAAGCGCAGCAAATCCTGCGGGGCCGATTTCCGGGCCAATTTCTGGACTGGACGCCGGGCGACGGAATTCTGCCGCCCCGGGCTGTGACGCCCACACCATGGATGTCGCCCAGGCCTTTGGCAGCCCCGGTTTGCCGCCCTGGAGCCTGGCTGCGCCCTCCTGCGTGCTGCCGGCGGACGTGGGCACAAATTGCGCGGCCCTGGCCTCCCACTTTCCGGAGCTCGGCCTGTGCTTTTTCGAAACCGCGGCCTGCCTGGCCTACACCGAGGCCGACCTGCCCCAGGCCCTCAGCGCCCTGCCGGTGCGCTGGCACCTGCATCTGCCTCTTGATCTGCCTTGGGACCTGCCCGGAGACCAGGGGCCGCCTGCGGTGGCCCAAACAATTTTGGCCCTGGCGGAAAAGGTTGCAGGACTTGCGCCCTGGGCCTATGTTTTGCACCCGCCAAAGGATGCGGAGCATCTGCGCAGGGACGCACCGGAACAGCTGCGCTGTCTGGCCCTGGCCCTGAAGGACCGCGGCATCCGCCCCGAGACGCTCTTGGTGGAGAACATCCAGGGCCGCGACCTGGAAATCCTGTGGCCCGTGGTGCGCGAGCTGGGCCTGGGCGTCTGCCTGGACCTGGGGCACATGCTGGAGCACGGCCAGGAGGACTTTCTCGATCTGCCGGAGTTGTGGGCGCACGCGCGCATGCTGCATCTGAACGCCCCGGACCAGGCCAGGCCAGGCCGTCACGCCTCGCTTGGCAGCCTGGACGCCGCCGGGCGGGCGATTTTGGGCCGCATGCTGACCGCCTTCGCCCCTGGCGGCACCGTAGTGCTGGAGCTGTTCAGCCCGCGTGAACTGTTCGATTCGCTGCGCTTCGTTTCCGGCTTCTGGGCTGGCGCAAGCGGGCGTGAGGAGGATACTGCGTGATCACGTTCGTCATCGGCGGCAACAAGTCCGGCAAGTCGGACTTCGCCATGGGCCTGCTGGAGCGCGAGCCCGGCCTGAAGCTGTTCCTGGCCACGGGCCAGGCCAAGGACATGAGCTTCCGCAAGCAGATCGCCCGGCACCGCGACCGCCGCGACCCGGCGCTGCCCGTGGTCGAGGTCGGCTGGGACTTGCCACGCGCCCTGCTGGAGGCTAAGAAGGACCACGCTGCGGTGCTCGTGGACAGCCTGGATTTCTGGCTGTACCTGTGCATGCAGGAGCAGCGCGAGGCCGACCTGATCCAGGCTTTGCTCGACATCCTGCAGGGTTGGAGTGGTCCGGAACTCATCCTGGTGTCCTGCGAGATCGGATTCGCGCCCCTGCCGGGCTCGAGCGAGGCCAGAACATTTCTCAAGAGGCTCGGCCGGTTGAACCAGGCCGTGGCGGCCCTGGCCCACGAGGCCTACCTTGTGGTGGCGGGCCTGCCCCTGGCGCTGAAAAAGGCGGAACATGGCGATCCCAAAACTGATTGACGAAAAAGCCCAGACCCTGCTCTCGCTCCTGCACAAGGACCAGCGCTGGCTCATCGTCATCAACGCCGACCCGGACTCCATGGGCTCGGCCCTGGCGCTCAAGGCCATCCTCTCGCGCAAGGTCCACGACATCGGCATCGGCCATGTCAACGAGATCAACCGCCCGGACAACCTGGCCATGATCCGCTACCTGCGCGTGCCCACCCGGCGGCTCATCCCGAACCTGATCGCCCAGTACGACCGCTTCGCCCTGGTGGACTCCCAGCCGCACCACCACCCGGAACTGGTGAAGCTCGACTACTCCATCGTCATCGACCACCACCCCCTCAGCGCGGAAAAGCCCGTGCATGCGCCCCTGACCGACATCCGGCCCAAGTACGGCGCCACCTGCACCATGCTCACGGAATACCTGCAACGCCTGAAGATCCGCCCGCCCAAGCTGCTCGCCTCGGCCCTGGTCTACGGCATCAAGGCCGACACCCAGAGCTTCCAGCGCAAGTTCATCGACGCGGACATCAACGCCTTCAAGTACCTCTCCAAATACGCCGACCACACGCTCATCACGCGCATCGTGCGCAGCGAATACCACCTGGAGTGGATGCGCTACTTCTCGCGCGCGTTCTACAACCTGCGGCGCATCGGCTCCGGGCTCACCGCGCACCTGGGGAAAGTGCAGAGCCCGGACATCCTCGTGGTCGTGGCCGACTTCTTCATGCGCGTGCACTCCATCTCCTGGGACGCGGTCAGCGGCGTGTTCGGCGGCACCCTGGTGGTCATCTTCCGGGGCGACGGCATGCGCAAGGACATGGGCAAGTTCGCGGCCTCGCACTTCGGCGACATGGGCTCGGCCGGCGGCCACAAGGGCGCGGCTCGGGCCGAGGTGCCCATGGGCGCCCTGGACGGCAAGGACCCGGAGATGTTCGTCCTGAAAAAGCTCTCGCGCGGGAAAACCGCCAGCGTCCAGCGGATCTGACCGCCCATGTCGCTCAAGACCCGCCTGAACCTCGGCAACCAGGACCCGCTCTTCCTCGTCGACGGCACCAGCTTCCTCTACCGGGGCTTCTACGCCTTCCCGGACCTGAAGCGCTCCGACGGCATGCCCACGGGCGCCATCTACATCGTGCTGCGCATCCTGCTGCGCATCCTCAAGGACGAACGGCCCAAGTACCTGGGCTTCTTCATGGACGGCAAAGGCCCGAACTTCCGCCACGCCATGTTCGAGCCCTACAAGGCCCAGCGCCCCAAGATGCCCGAGGACCTGGCCGCGCAGATCGAGCCCCTGCGCGAGGCCATCCGCCTGCTCGGCCTGTCGCTGACCATCAGCGACGGGGTCGAGGCCGACGACTGCATCGCATCCCTGGCCGCCGCGCACCACGCCGCGCGCCCGGTGGTCATCGTGGCCTCGGACAAGGACTTGAAGCAGTGCCTGACCGAGAACGTGTACATGTGGGACCCGGCGGGCAAGAACGAGAAGGTCAGCGGCCTGGCCGAGTTCGTGGCCGAGAACGGCATCCAGCCCAGCCAATGGCCGGACCTGCAGGCGCTCATGGGCGACAGTTCGGACAACATCCCCGGCCTGCCCGGCGTGGGCCCCAAGACCGCCATCAAGATCATCCAGGAGTTCCCGACCCTGGAGGCTGTGCGCGACAATTTCGACAAGCTTCCCGAGAGCTTCCGCAAGAAGCTCGACGGCCGCGTGGACGACATCTTTTTGTACCGCGAGCTGACCCGGCTCAAGGTGGACTGCTGCCCGGACCTGGACCTGGGCACCCTGGCCGTGCGCCCGCCCGATGCAGCGCGCCTGGCCGAGTTCCTGCGCACCTTTGAGTTCAAGAGCCTGCTGCGCGAGATCCCCGCGCCGCCAGCCCAGCCGAGTCCGACCGAGGCCGCCGTGGCCGCCTGGTCCGGCCCGCCGCCCTGGGAGGACGGGGCCTTCCACGTGGGGCCTGCCGCGCCCGCGCCGCTGCCGGCTCCAGCCGCTGCGCCGCCTGCCGCGCCCTTCGCCGCTGCTTCCAGTTCCAGCGCCAAGCGGCCCACGCTGCCCGGAACAATGGCAACCCCACCCGTGAACGCCGCCAAGCGGCCCGCGCAATTTTCGCTCTTCGGCCCGGCCGCTGGAAATTTGGCGGACGCGCCGCCGCCCGTCAGCCCCAGGCTTGCCAGCGACCTGCCCCTGCGCTTCGTGGCCGCCCCGTCCGCCCTGCCTCCGGTGGCCGGAAAGTGCGTCGGCTTGGTGCCGCCGGAGAATCCCGGCGAACCCTTCCGTCTGGCGCTCGATCCGATGGTTGACCCGCTGGACGGCGAAGCCGTCGAGATCGCCTACACCGGACCCGAGGACGCGCTGGCCGCGCACCTGGCCAAGGCCGCGAAGATCGCCGTGCCGAGCCTGCAGGAGCTTCTGCGCCGCAGCCCGGCCTGGGGCCAGGTGCCGCTCCCGGTCTGGTTCGACCTGGGCCTGGCCGCCTACCTGCTCCGGCCCGAGGACCGCAACTACAGCTTCGAGCGCCTGCGCCTGTCGCTCTTCGCCCCCCAGGACATGGGCCTGGACATGGGCCTGGACATGAGCCTGGGCGACTCGCCCCTGCCGGACGCGGACGACGTCACTGCGCTGAACCCCGCCCCTGCCCTTA
>MGTN01000056.1:7794-13072 GCA_001799475.1 Desulfovibrionales bacterium GWA2_65_9
GCGACCTGGAGCTGCCGCTCATCCCGGTGCTGGCGGACATGGAGCGCCGGGGCGTGTGCATCGATTTCGCAGCCTTCAAGAGTTTCCTGGCCGAGGTCAGCGCCCTGATCGAGCTGCACGGCGCGCGCGTCCAGGAGCTGGCGGGCAGCCCGGTCAACGTGCGCTCCAGCCAGCAGCTGGCCGAGGTGCTGTTCAAGAAGCTCGGGCTCAAGCCCGCCGGAAAAACCCCGGGCGGGGCGCTGTCCACGGGCAGCGAGGCCCTGGAGCGCTTGAGCGGCCAGCACCCGATCATCGAGGAGATTCTGGCCTTCCGCGTGGCCGAGAAGCTGCGCTCGACCTACCTGGAGCCCATGCCGCGCCTGGCCGACGCCGAGGGCCGCCTGCACACGCGCTTCAACCAGCTGGCCACGGCCACGGGCAGGCTGTCCAGCTCCGGCCCGAACCTCCAGAACATCCCCATCCGCGGACCCCAGGGAGCGCGCATGCGGGCCTGCTTCATCGCCGCGCCGGGCAAGCTGCTGGTGGGCGCGGACTACTCCCAGGTGGAGCTGCGCGTGCTGGCCCATTTTTCAAGGGACCCGGCCCTCATCGACGCCTTCCAGAGGGACCAGGACATCCACAGCCGCACCGCGGCCCTGCTCTTCGACAAGGACGCCTCAAGAATCACCCCGGACGAGCGGCGCGGGGCCAAGACCATCAACTTCGGGCTGATCTACGGCATGGGCCCGCAGAAGCTGGCGCGCGAGCTTGGCATCAGCGTGAACCAGGCCAAGAAGTTCATTGCCCGCTACTTCGAGAAGCTGGGCGTCTTGAAGGCCTTCTACGAGACGCTCATCGAGGACGCCCTGCTGCGCGGCTTCGTCACCACCCTGGCCGGTCGGCGCAGGCTCCTGCCCGAGCTGCACTCGCGCAACCAGCAGGCCCAGGCCCAGGCCCGCAGGCAGGCCGTGAACACCGTCATCCAGGGCTCCGCGGCCGACATCATCAAGCTGGCCATGCTGCGCGTGCACGCCGACCAGCGCCTGGCCGAGCTGGACGCCCGGCTGATCCTGCAGGTCCACGACGAACTGCTGCTCGAGGCCCCGGAGGCCGCTGCCAACGAGGCCGCGCAGATCCTGCGCAGGCTCATGCAGGAGGTGACCACCCTGCTCGTGCCGCTCAAGGTCGACCTGGGCACCGGCCGGACCTGGGCCGAAGCGCACTGAGGTGCGCCGGGCCCAAGCGCACTGATGGGCGCACACTGATGCACGGGCATTGCTGGGCAGGCATTGACACACGCCAGGCAGAAGAGCCCGTGAGCCCCCACAAATCCCTTTCAGACCACGCGCATCTGCGCTAGATACGAAGGGCCATGCAGTCCCCGCACACCGCCATCCTCCTCGCAGCCTTCGGCTCGCGCCTGCCCAACGCCTCCACGGCGCTGGAGCGCATGCGCGAGCGCACCTGCGCCCTGTATCCGGACTTCCGGGTGGAGACGGCCCTGACCTCGGGCACGGTGCGCCGCCACAAGGGCGCAGCAAGCCGCCACGGGCGCTCGCCCGAGGATATTTTGAAGGCCCTGCGCAAGGACGGCGTGACGCGCCTGGCCGTGCAGTCCCTGCACGTCATCCCCGGCGACGAGTACCGGGGCCTGGAGCGCCTGGTGGACTCCCTGCGCGCCGGTCCGGGGCACCCGGACGGCTTTGAGCGCATCGAGCTGGGCCGCCCGCTTTTGGGCAACCGCGAGGACATCCGCCGCGTGGCCCTGACCATCCTCACGGTCCTGCCGCCCGAGCGCCTGCCCGGCGAGGCCGTGCTGCTCATGGGCCACGGCACGCGCGGCAAGGCCAACGGCGTGTACCTGGACCTGGCCGACGAGCTGCGCGCGCTGGACCCCCTCGTGCTCATCGGCGCGCTGGAGGCCGAACCCGGCCTGGCGGCCAAGGTCGACGAGCTGCGCGCGCTTGGCGCAAGCCGGGTGCATCTCATGCCGCTGTTGTTCGCCAGCGGGGTCCACGCACTTCGCGACATGGCGGGCGACATGGCCGGAGAGGGCAAGGGCTCCTGGCAGGCCGGGCTGACCCGGGCGGGCTTTTCCTGCGCGGCGCACCTCAAGGGCGCGGGCGAGCACCAGGCCCTGGCCGAGATCTGGCTGGATCATCTGCACGAGGCCGTGGCCCGGCTGGCCCCATGAGCCCCGGTGCCACCGGCTGAAACATGGCCCGCCCCCTCGACAGAAAGCCTGTTGATCTGGCATGTAGGACGAGCACACCATTTCAGGACTGCATACGCAGCTAAGGAGCGGACATGGGCGAGGAAATCAAAGTGCTCGTGGTCGATGACGAAGAGCGTTTCCGCAACACCCTGGGCAAGCTCTTGACCTCCCACGGCATGACCGTGACCATCGCCGAGAGCGGGGCCGCGGCCCTGGACATCCTGCGGCGCGACCCCCACGACATCGTGCTCCTGGACGTCAAGATGCCGGGCCTAAGCGGCCAGCAGACCCTGCCGGAGATCAAGAAGATCGACCCGGACATCGAGGTCATCATCCTCACCGGCCACGCCTCGGTGGACATCGCCGCCGAGATGATGACCCACGGCGGCTCGGACTATCTGCTCAAGCCCTACCCCATGGACGAGCTCCTGGGCATCATCCACATCGCCTATGACCGCCGCAAGACGGCCAAGGGGCTCTAGGCCACCATGCGCATCATCCGCGTCCGCCACAAGGGCCAGGCCTTCTACGCCGCCATCATCAGCCCGGAGAGCGTGCGCCCGCTGAACCGCGAGGCCGGCCAGCCCGAGGAGATCCCCCTGGCCGAGCTGGAGCTGTTGTCCCTGGTCCGGCCGAGCAAGATCGTCTGCGTGGGCCTGAACTACCTTGACCACGCCCGCGAGATGGGCCAGGCCGTGCCGGAGGAGCCCGTGGTGTTCCTCAAGCCGCCCTCCGCGGTCATCGGCGCGGGCGACGCCATCGTGCTGCCCGCCCAATCCGAGCAGGTGGACTACGAGGCCGAGCTGGCCCTGGTCCTGGGCCGCACCGCGCGCTTCGTAGCCGAGGCCGACGCCGCCCGGCACATCTTCGGCTACACCTGCGCCAACGACGTCACCGCCCGCGACCTGCAGAAGAAGGACGGCCAGTGGACGCGCGCCAAGGGCTTCGACACCTTCTGCCCCGTGGGGCCGTGGATCGAGACCGACCCCGGCGACCTGCAGGACATGGCCCTGCGCACCGTGGTCAACGGCGAAGTGCGCCAGGAGGGCACCACGGCCAACATGATCTTCCCGCCGCACCTGCTCGTGAGCTACCTCTCGCACATCATGACCCTGCTCCCCGGCGACGTGATCCTGACCGGCACCCCGGCGGGCGTCGGCCCCATCAAGGCCGGGGACGAGGTCAGCGTGGAGATCGACCGCGTGGGCTTTCTGCTCAACCCGGTCATCAGCGCAAGGCCCGGCGAGCCCACGGCCATGCAGTAGCCCACGGCCAGAAAACGCCCGTCCGGCGGGTCCACTTTCCGCTTGCCAAACGCCCCCATCCGACGTAAAAGCACACGTTTCACAAATCACACGCCCTGGCCACATACTGGGTGCCCCGGATGTTCCGGGGAATGGCCAAGCGCCAGGGCGGAGGAAAAACCCAGGAGGACTCATGGCTTACGTTACTATGAAGCAGATGCTGGAGACCGGCGTCCACTTCGGTCACCAGACCCGCCGCTGGAATCCCAAGATGCGCACCTTTATTTTTGGCGCGCGCAACGGCATCCACATCATTGACCTGCAGCAGACCGTGAAGCTGTTCCAGAAGGCCCACGACTTCATCGTCGACACCGTGGCCACCGGCGGCAAGGTTCTGTTCATCGGCACCAAGCGCCAGGCCCAGGAGGCCATCAAGGCCGAGGTCGAGCGCTGCGGCATGCACGCCGTGACCCAGCGCTGGATGGGCGGCACGCTGACCAACTTCCAGACCATCAAGAAGAGCATCGAGCGCCTGAAGAGCCTGGAATCCATGTTCGCCGACGGCACCATCAACAAGTTCCCCAAGAAGGAAATCGTGCAGATGGGCCGCGAAGTGGTCAAGCTGAACGACGCGCTGGGCGGCATCAAGGACCTGACCGAGGCCCCCCGCGCCGCCTTCATCATCGACCCCAACCGCGAACACATCGCGGTCAAGGAATGCCGGAAGCTTGGCATCCCGGTCGTGGCCGTGGTCGACACCAACTGCGACCCGGACCTCATCGACTACGTCATTCCCGGCAACGATGACGCCATCCGCGCCATCAAGCTGTTCGCCACGCACATCGCCGACGCCTGCATCGAGGGCGCCGCTGTCATGAAGGAAAACGCCCCCGGCGGCGCCAAGAACGCCCCCGGCAAGGACGAAGCCCCCGAGGCCGCCGAGAAGGCCGCCGAAGGCGGAGAGGAGTAAGCCATGGCTGAGATCAGCGCCAATGCGGTGAAAATCCTGCGCGAGAAAACCGGCGTAGGCATGATGGATTGCAAGAAGGCCCTCGTCGAGTGCGGCGGCAACGAAGAGAAGGCCATCGCCTACCTGCGCGAGAAGGGCCTGTCCAAGGCCGCCAAGAAGGCCGGCCGCGCCACCAGCCAGGGCATCATCGGCTCCTACATCCACAACAACGGCAAGATCGGCGTCATGGTCGAGCTGAAGTGCGAGACCGACTTCGTGGCCAAGAGCGACAAGTTCAAGGAGTTCGCCAAGGACCTGGCCATGCAGATCGCTGCGGCCAGCCCGGTATGCGTCAGCCCCGACCAGGTGCCCGCAGACCTGTTGGCCAAGGAGCGCGAGATCTTCAAGCACCAGGCCATGCAGGAAGGCAAGCCCGAAGCCATCGCCGAGAAGATCGTCGACGGCCGCATCAAGAAGTTCTACTCCGAGGTCTGCCTGCTGGAGCAGCCCTTCATCAAGGACGACAAGAAGCAGATCAAGGACCTCCTGAACGAGCTCATCGGCGTGCTGGGGGAGAACATGCAAATCGGACGCTTCTCACGCATGGTGCTCGGCGAAGACGCCGAACCGGAAGCCACCGAAGCATAGCGAATTCGAAACGGGCCGCAAGGCCCGTTTCTTTTGCCACCGCGTAACAGGCCGCATCCAAACCGCAAAGCCAGGAGAGAACATGGACAAGCTGCGCTACTCACGTGTACTGCTCAAGCTCAGCGGCGAGGCCCTGGCAGGGGAACAGAAGTTCGGCATCGAGCCCAAGGCCAGCGGCATCTTCTGCGGCGAGATCGCGGACGTCGCCAGCATGGGCGTGCAGGTGGCGCTGGTCATCGGCGG
>MGTN01000056.1:13130-16520 GCA_001799475.1 Desulfovibrionales bacterium GWA2_65_9
GCCGGGCCGAGCGGCACCTGGAGCGCGGCCGCGTGGTCATCTGCGCCGCAGGCACCGGCAACCCCTACTTCACCACAGACACCGCCGCCGCCCTGCGCGCCTCGGAGCTCAAGTGCGAGGCCATTCTGAAGGCCACCAAGGTCGACGGCGTGTACGACAAGGATCCCCGCAAATTCCCGGACGCGGTGCGCTACGACACCGTGACCTACATGGAGACCCTGGAAAAGCGCCTGGGCGTCATGGACGCGACAGCCATCTCGCTGGCGCGTGACAACCGCCTGCCGATCATTGTATTCAACCTGTTCGAGCAGGGAAACATCCGCCGCGTCATCAAGGGCGAAACCGTCGGAACCATCGTCGAGGGAGGGAACTGATATGCACGCTGTCATCGAAGACGGAAAAAAACGCATGGACGGCGCTCTGACGAGCCTGGCCAAGGAATTTTCGCGCCTGCGCACGGGCCGGGCCTCGGTCTCGCTGATCGAACCCATCATGGCCGACTACTACGGCACGCCCACCCCGATCAGCCAGATCGCCTCGCTCTCCGTGCCCGATGCCCGGACCATCACCATCCAGCCCTGGGACAAGCAGGCCTTCGGCGCGGTGGAAAAGGCCATCCTGAAGAGCGACCTGGGCCTGAATCCCGTCAACGACGGCAAGATGATCCGCATCAGCATGCCGCCCTTGACCGAGGAGCGCCGCAAGGACCTGGTCAAGGTGGCCAAGAAGTTCACCGAGGAAGGCAAGGTCGCCGTGCGCAACGTCCGCCGCGACCTGAACGAGCTCTTGAAGAAGCTGCAGAAGGACAAGGACATCACCGAGGACGAGCAGCACAGGCTCACCGAGGACGTGCAGAAGCTCACCGACGAGACCATCAAGAAGTGTGACGAGATCTTCACGGCCAAGGAAAAGGAAATCCTGGAGCTGTAGCCGGATGTCAGGATCGTCGATGCTTGAGCCTGCTGGCGTGCCCGCGCACGTCGCCATCATCATGGACGGCAACGGCCGCTGGGCCACCGCCAGGGGCCTGGCCCGGAGCGAGGGCCACCGCGCAGGCACCCGCGCGGCCAAGGCCATCGTCACGCGCTGCCGCGAGCTTGGGGTCCGGCACCTCACGCTGTACACCTTCTCGCGCGAGAACTGGTCGCGCCCCAAGGACGAGGTCGGCCTGCTCTTCGATCTCCTGGTGGACTACCTCAAGGGCGAACTGCAGAACCTGCTCGACCAGGACATCCGTTTGCGGGTGCTGGGCGAGATGGACGGCCTGCCCTTCATCGCCCGCCAGGCCCTCAGCCACGTCATGCAGAAGACCGCCAAGTGCGCCACCATGACGCTCAACCTGGCGCTCAACTATTCCGGCCGCGAGGAGATATTGCGCGCCGCCCGCGCCCTCTCGGCCCGGGGCGTCCAGGGCCAGGCCTTGAGCGAGGAAGCCTTTGCGGCGGAGCTCTATACCGCAGGCCAGCCCGACCCGGACCTGATCATCCGCACCAGCGGCGAGCTGCGGCTGTCCAACTACCTACTCTTCCAGGCCGCCTACAGCGAGTTCTACTTCACCGACACCCTCTGGCCGGACTTCGGCCCGGAGGAACTTGAGCGCGCCCTGGAGGACTACCAGGGCCGCCAGCGGCGCTTCGGCAAAACCGGCCAGCAGCTGGAGCCCGCCCCCTAGAGCCGCACCCGGCGGAGGTCCGTTTGTGACGAGCCGCACACCGCCCAGCCGCGCCTCCCGCCTTGCCCGGGCATTGCTCTGCGGCCTTGCCCTGCTCCTGCGCACCACACTGGCCATCGCTGGCGGCCACGCCGAGACGCCCATGATCCACGAAACCAATGTTGCAGTGCCCATGCGCGACGGCGTGGTCCTGCGCGCAGACCTCTGGCGGCCCGCCGGGCCAGGCCCGTTCCCGGCGCTGGTCTGCCGCACGCCCTACGGCAAGGACTCCGACCGCGACGAACTGCGCTTCGCCCGGCGCGCGGTGGAGCGCGGCTACGCCGTGATCATCCAGGACGTGCGCGGCCGCTTCGCCTCCGCTGGCGAGTACCAGCCGCACAAGAACGAGGGCCGCGACGGCTTCGACAGCATCGAGTGGGCGGCGGCGCAACAATGGTGCGACGGCCGCGTGGGCACCTTCGGCCTGTCCTACCCCGGCTCGGTCCAGTGGCTGGCCGCCCTGGAACAGCCGCCGCACCTCAAGGCCATGGCCCCGGCCATGACCTACTCCAGCCTGCGCCAAGCCGTTTACACCGGCGGAGTCTTTGACATGGACTGGGCGCGCTGGGCGCTCCTGGCCATGGCCCCGGACCTGCGCGCGCGCAAGAACCTGCCCGGCCCCAAAACCGGCAGCGAGGCCTTGGCCGACTGGCGGCGACGCGGGCCGGACTACTTCCAGGGCCACCTGCCGCTGCTGACCCAGCCGGACCTGACCCTGCCCAGGGACGGAGCGCCGGGCTTCTACGCGGACTGGCTGCGCCACCCGCTGGAGGACCACTGGTGGGACTACGGCGACCTGGCCGGGCGCTACGGACGCGTTACGGCGGCGGTGCTCAACCTTTCGGGCTGGCACGACGACTCCTTCGGGACGCATGGCGCCATCGACAACCACCTGGGCCTGCTGGCGGCGCGCAAGGACCAAGGTTCTGAGGTCGGCCCGCGCACCATGCTCGTCCTCGGCCCCTGGTCCCACGGCATCCCGGCCGTCACCGGCGAAAAGGACTACGGCACGCGCGAGTTCGACACCGCAGCGCACCTGGACTACGACGCCCTGGTGCTCGACTTCATGGACCTCCACGTGCGCGGCCAGCACAACCATCTGGCCCAGGCCAAGCCCGTGCGCTATTTCATCATGGGCGACAACCAGTGGCGCGAGGAGGATTCCTGGCCGCCCGCCAACGCCAAACCCTACGCCATCCACCTGGGTCCGCGCCGCGTGGGCCGCGAGCCCAGCCGCCTGAGCCACGCCGCACCGGCCCCCGGCCCCTCGTCGAGCACCTTTGTGGCCGACCCGGCCCGGCCCGTGCGCGAGATACCCGGCTCGGACCTCGGCCCCATGGACCAGCGCGGGCTGACCCCGCACGGCGACCTGCTGCTCTTCGAGACCCGGCCGCTCAAGCGCGACACCACCGTGGCCGGGCACATCCGCGCGGAGATCTACGTCTCCACCGACGCCCCGGACCTGGACCTGTACGTCAAGCTGCTGGATGTGGCGGCAGACGGCACGACTTACAACCTCATGGACTCCGGGGCCGAGGTGCTGCGCGCGAGCCTGCGCCCCCACGGACCAGGCGGCCAGAGCGCCACGGGCCGCACCAAGGGCCTGCTCAAACCGGGACAGGTGTACCGCCTGGCCCTGGACCGCCTGCTCACGGCCAACACCTTCCACAAGGGCGACC
>MGTN01000056.1:16544-20884 GCA_001799475.1 Desulfovibrionales bacterium GWA2_65_9
CTGGCGGCGGCAGGCTCTTGCCTTCCGGGCCGATCCGTGTTGGCCTGCAAAAAATCACCGGAGGTTTCATGCGCCGCATCCTCATCACCCTGGCCCTGACCCTGAGCCTTGCCGCCCCGGCCCTGGCCGCTGTTTCCCAGACGCCCAAGAACGTGCCCCGCGAGCAGGACGTGCTGACCTACATCGACCTGTTCGGCTACCGCGCGATGATGGAGATCTCCGTGGACCGCCAGCTGGCGGCCATCGTGGAGTTCATCCGCACCCAGCGCGAGGAGGTTCCGCCCAGGTCCCTGGAGATCATCCAGCAGGAGCTGCGCAAGGAGCTTGGGGCCGCCACAGAGCGCTCCCTGCGCGACATGGCTGCGGTGTTCCAGCGCCACCTGACCCAGGCCGACGTGGACTACCTCATCAGCGTGGGCCGCGACCCGCGCATGCAGCATGTGGTGAAGATGCAGCCCAAGCTGGCCGTGGAGTTGGAGAAGGTCGGCGAGGGCCTGGCCGACGACGTGTACCGCCGGGCCGCGCCGCGCATCGAGGAGCGCCTGAAGCTGCTGGAGGGCGGGGAGAGGATCTAAGCGACAGCGTTTGCCCCCAGGCATGCCGATCACCAAATCATGCAGGAGAACTCATGCTGAAGCGACTCGCCCTTGCGGCCATTCTTTGCGGCCTGCTCTGCCAACCAGCCCTGGCCGATGACCTCACCCCGGCCAAGCGCGCCGACATCAATCGCCTCATGGAGACGACTGGCAGCGCGAGCCTGGGAATGCAGATAGCCGAGGCCTTTTCCACGAACGCCATCAAGAGGATCAAGGCCAACCAGCCGCTTGTCTCGGACAGCACGCTGAACGTGCTGCACAAGGAAATCATGGGTTTCATGGCCGAGAAGATGTCTGCGCCGGGCGGGATCATGGACATGATCGTGACCATCTACGCCAAGCACCTGACCCATCAGGACATCCGTGACATCCTCGTCTTCTACGAAACGCCTGTGGGCAAGAAAACCATCCGGATAATGCCACAGGTCATGCAAGAGACCATACAAGAGAGCGAAAAGCTGGCGAAGTCCTTCGGCCCGGAGATGGAACAACGCATCCGCGTAGCGCTGAAGCGCGAAGGAGTGCAGCTCAAGGGCGACCAATAGGGACACGAAAACTACAAAAACCCGGCGTCCTGAAAGCTGAAGTGCGCGCCCTCGGTGACCACCAGGTGGTCCAGCACCCGCAAACCCAGTTCCTGGGCCGAGCGGTTGATGCGCCGGGTCAGGTCCAGGTCGGCCTGGGAGGGCTTGGGGTCGCCGCCGGGGTGGTTGTGCGCCAGGATGAGCCCCGAGGCCGAATGCTTGAGCGCCAGGGCCAGCACCTCGCGCGGGTACACCGTGGTCTGGTCCACCGTGCCCCGGCCCACGCGCTCCCAGGCCATGAGCCGGTTCTTGTTGTCCACCAGCGCCACCCAGAATTCCTCCACCTTGAGATGCCCGATGCGCGCACGGGCGGCCTCGGCCACCACCTCCGGCCCGGAAAAGACCTGCCTTTCGCGCACCGGCGCTTCGCCCACCCGGGTGAAGACCTCGCGCACAAGGGCCCAGTGCCCGCAGAGCGCCTCGCCAAACCCGTTCACCGCGCACAGGGCCTCGGGCGTGGCCTGGATGACCTCGCGCAGGGAGCCGAAGCGCCCCACCAGTTCCTTGGCCAGGGGCTTGGTGTCGCGCCGGGGCAGCACCTGCCCGAGCAGCAGCTCCAGCAGCTCGTAGTCGGCCAGGGCCTTGGGCTCGGCCTGCAGCTTCTCGCGCAGGCGCTGGCGGTGCCCCAGATAATGCGGCGGCGGGCTCTCGGCGGCCTTGAGGGCGGCTGGGGCTCCGGACGGGCTGGCCGGGGTCGAAGACTTCTTGCGCGGGCTCACGGGCGCCTGCCGCTGTTGGCGCGGGGTGCGACCGGGGGTACAGCCTGAGGCACGGAGCGCTGCCCGCCGCCCATGAGTTCGGCCAGCTCGGCCACGTAACTCTCCAGGGCGTCGTCCGGCCGCCTGGTACCGCCGATGACCCCGAGGTTGGCGTCCAGCGTCAGCTCGATGATCCGGGCGATGCCCGCGCGGCCCAGGCGCTGGGCCATCTTCAGCATGACCGGCTTGTCGCTGGGGCGCATGCGCACGCGGGCCCCCTCGCCCTCGCAAAGCATCCACAGCTGGCGCGCCTGCCAGGCCACGTAGCCCAGGAGCTGGAACAGGATCTTGTCGCCCGAGGGCCGCAGATGGTCGTCCAGCACACGCGCCCAGACCTCGCGGGCGGCCTGGGGGCTTTTGGACGAGTCGGCCAGGGCCTTCATGAAGTCGAAGAACTCCATGTCGCCGTGCGGGGCGATCAGCGCGGCCAGGTCCGGGGTGATGACCTTCCCGCCCCCCTCGTCCGTCGAGGCTGCGCCTGCGGCCAGCTCGATCTTGTCCAGCTCCAGGCCGGCGGCCAGGCCGTCGCGCGGGAGGGCCGAGGCCAAAGCCTGCCGCGCCGCCGGGTTCAGGGTCAGGCCGCGCTCGGCGGCCCAGGCGTCGAGAAATTTCGGCAGGGAGGCGTCGGTCAGGCCCGGGGACTGCCAGACCCATTTGTTCTGCTCGGCTGTCTGCCAGAAGGCGCGCCGGGGCAGGAAATTCGGGACAGCGGCCTTGCCCTCCTTCCACGCGCCCTCCAGGCAGAACACCGGCAGCACGGTGCTGGCCGTATTCTTGAGCCCCTCGCCCAGGCGGTCCCAGACCTCGGCCTTGAGGGCCTCGGCCCGGCGCAGCAGGAGCACGGTGGGCGTGGAAAAAAGGTTCTGGGTGGTCAGCTCGCCCCAGTAGCCGGGGGGAAAGGGCTCCTCGTCGCCCCAGAAGACCTTCCGGGCGCAACCCTTACCCAGGCCCTCGGCCAGAAGGGCCACCTGCCGCCGGAGCAGCTCGGCGTCCGGGCAGCAGAGGAAGCGGAAGCCGTAGCGGGCCGATGGCGGGCGGGCCAATGGTGGGCTGGCCGATGGTGGGCTGGCCGGTGGTGGGCTGGCCGGTGGTCGGAGCATGGGACAAGCTCCTAGTAGTTCTGGGTCATCAGATCGGCCATGCGGCGCACGGCCATGTCCGTGACGCGCAGATCCGCGCCCTCGGAGTCGCCAGGGAAGAACGATTCGCCCTGGCTCTGCTCGCCGGAATCCCACAGAATCGCGCCGTCGCTGGCGCGCTGCACGCGGAAGATCAGGGTCAGCCCGGTGCTGAGCTTCACGGACTGGTCCTGCTGGCCGGCCACAATGGTCGACCGCGTGAACTTCTTGATGGTGACCGTGAGCAGGGACGTGGCCTTGGCCTTGTCCGTCCAGGTGACGAACCGGCGGCGGGTAAACTCGTCGCGGATCAGCGAGCGCAGGCGCGGCTCAAGCCAGGGCTCGACAGTGGGATTGTCCACGCGCACCAGGGCCATGGTGCGGAAGGCCGGGTCCAGGCGCGAGACCGCGTCCGGGTCGGGCCCCAGGGTGCCCTGACCGGTGAAGGTGTAGCCGCAGCCGCACAGGGTCCACGCCGTCGCCAAAAGCAGAGCCAGGCCCAGATAGCGTTTCATGGCGCGCATGTAGAACCTCCCTGCCGTCTGCTTCTAGCCGGCCACCACATTGACCAGCTTGCCCGGCACCACGATGAGCTTCTTGATGGACTTGCCCTCCAGGTGCCGGAGGACGTTCTCGTGGGTCATGGCGAACTCGCGCACGGCCTCCTGGTTCGCGCTGGCCGGCACCATGAGCCGCCCGCGCACCTTGCCGTTGACCTGCACCACCAGCTCGATCTCGTCCAGCACCAGGGCGGACTCGTCATACCCGGGCCAGGCCAGGGTGGCCAGGTGCTCCCGGTGGCCCATGCAGCCCCAGAGTTCCTCGCACAGGTGCGGGGCCACGGGCGAGAGCAGGGTCAAAACCGTGGACAGGGCCGAGGACAGCACGGCCGCGCCCTGGGGCGTGCCCTTGAGGCCGTCCTTCAGGACGTACATCTCGTTGACCAGCTCCATGAGCGCGGCGATGGCCGTGTTGAACTGGAACTTGTTCTCCATGTCGCGGGTGACCCGGCGCACGGTGTCGTGCTCCTTGCGGCGCAGCTCCTTGGCCGGGCCTGCAATGTCGCCGCCCAGAGCAGAAAGCGCAGCGCTCGGCCCGATGGGCAGGAGCGCGCCCGCCTCAGACAGTTCCTCGGCCAGCCGCCAGACGCGGTTCAAGAAGCGGTACGCGCCCTCGATGCCCGCGTCGCTCCACTCCAGGTCCTTTTCCGGCGGCGAGGCAAAGAGGATGAACAGGCGCGTGGCGTCGGCCCCATAGCGGCCGATCATGGAGTTGGGGTCGACC
>MGTN01000056.1:20890-24097 GCA_001799475.1 Desulfovibrionales bacterium GWA2_65_9
CCCTTGCTCTTGCTCATCTTGGCGCCGTCTTTGAGCACCATGCCCTGGGTCAGCAGGTGCTGGAAGGGTTCGGACTGGTCGGTGTAGCCCAGGTCGCGCAGCACCTTCACGAAGAAGCGGGAGTACAGGAGGTGCAGGATGGCGTGCTCAATGCCGCCGATGTACAGGTCCACCGGGGTCCAATACTTCAGCGCCTCGGGGTCGAAGGCCGCCTGGTCACAGCGGGCGCTGGTGTAGCGCAAAAAGTACCAGCTGGACTCCATAAAGGTGTCCATGGTGTCGCACTCGCGCTTGGCCGCGCCGCCGCAGGTGGGGCAGGTGGTGTTGACGAAGCTCTCCAGCATGGGCAGGGGCGAACGGCCGTCCTCGCGCACCTGGGCGTCCTCGGGCAGACGCACGGGCAGCTGGTCCTCAGGCACGGGCACCATGCCGCAGGCCGGGCAGTGCACCACCGGAATGGGCGCGCCCCAGAAACGCTGGCGCGAGATGCCCCAGTCGCGCAGGCGGTAGTTCACCGTGGGCTTGCCAAGGTTCTCCTTGGCCAGGTGCTCCACGATGGCCAGCTTGGCCGCGTTGTTGTCCTGGCCGTCGAACCGGCCGGAGCGCATCAGTGTTCCCGGTTCAGTGTACGCAGCTGCCATGCATTTGGTCAGGCCGCCATCGGCGATCAAGGCATCAAACATTTCTGGCGTGGTCCCGGGGGCGAACTTGTGGTCAGGAAAGACCTGCTCCCACTTTTCCGCTGGCGGGGTAATCACCATCTGCATGGGCAGGTCGTACTTTTTGGCGAACTCGAAGTCGCGCTGGTCGTGGGCGGGCACGGCCATGACCGCGCCGGTGCCGTAGCCCATGAGCACAAAATTGGCCACGTGGATGGGCATGTTCCTGCCCGTGAGCGGGTTCACGCAGTACGCGCCGGTGAACACGCCCTCCTTCTCCAGGTCCTCGGCCCCGCGCTTGATGCGGTCCATGTTGCCCACCTCGCGGCAGAAGGCGCGGACTTCGTCCGCCTTTTCATACCCCGTGATGAGCTTCTCGACGAGCGGATGCTCGGCGGCCAGGCTCATGAAGGTGGCCCCGCAGAGCGTGTCGGGCCGGGTGGTGAACACTTCGATGGCGGCGGCGGAGTTTTTTACCTGAAAGGTCAGCTGCGCGCCCACGCTCTTGCCGATCCAGTTCTGCTGCATGGTGATGACGCGCTCGGGCCAGCTGCCCTCCAGCAGCTTCAGGTCGTCCAGGAGCTGGTCGGCATAGGCCGTGATCTTGAAGAACCACTGTTCCAGCTGCTTCTGCTCCACCTCGGCGTCGCAGCGCCAGCACTTGCCCTCTTCCACCTGCTCGTTGGCCAGCACGGTGTTGCAGCCAGCGCACCAGTTCACGGGGGAGTTCTTGCGGTAGGCCAGACCCTTTTCCAGCATCTGGGTGAAGAAACGCTGCTCCCATTTGTAGTACTCGGGCCGACAGGTGGCGATCTCGCGCCGCCAGTCGTAGGAGTAGCCCAGGCGCTTGAGCTGGGTGCGCATGTCGGCGATGTTGGCGTAGGTCCAGGCCGCCGGGTGGGTCTTGTTCTTGATGGCCGCGTTCTCGGCGGGCAGGCCAAAGGCGTCCCAGCCCATGGGGTGCAGCACGTTGAAGCCGCGCATGCGCTTGTAGCGCGCCACCACGTCGCCGATGGAGTAGTTGCGCACGTGCCCCATGTGGATCTTACCCGAGGGGTACGGGAACATCTCCAGCACGTAGTACTTGGGGCGCGAGGCGTCCACCTCGACCTCGAAGCAGCGGGACTCGGTCCAGCGTTCCTGCCACTTGTCTTCAACCTGCTGCGGATCGTATTTGCCGAAGCCCATCTGCTACTCCCGGAAAAAGGCGGCTATTTGGCCGCCCTGGTCTTCGTGTCCGTAGACGTGTTCACTGGCGTGCCCGTCGGCGAGTCCATCGGCGTGTCCTGTTTTGCGCCAGCCGTCTGGGCGACCTTCTTGTCGATCTTCTTATCGATCTTCTTCTCAATGCCGAAGCGGCCCTCGTCCACGGCCCGGGCCACGGCATCCAGGATGCCGTTGACAAAGGAGCGCGAGTTCTCGTCGCCAAAGCCCTTGGCCAGCTCGATGGCCTCGTTGATGGCCACCTTGAGCGGGATGTCCGAGCGGAACAGGATCTCGAAGAGCGAGAGCCGGAGGATGGCCAGCTCGACCTTGCCGATGCGCCCGATCTTCCAGTGGTCCGAGTGCTTGCCGATGACCTTGTCGATCTCGGGCTGGTTCTCGCACACGCCCTGCACCAGCTGCGAGGCAAAGGTCTTGGCGTCCTCGAGCTCGCACTCCTCCACTGCGGGGTTGCGCTTGAAGGCGAGGCGGACGGCGGCTTCGCCCTCCTGGGGGTCGAAGCCCAAACCAAAGAGGACCTGGAAGGCCAGGGTGCGGCCCTGCCTGCGCGAGCCCTTGTGCTTGTCCGGTGCTGCTGTCACCAATGACTCCCGGCTACAGCTGCGCGAGAACGCGGGCGGTCTCGAGCATGGCCATGGCGGCGTCCACGCCCTTGTTGCCGGCCTTGGAACCGGCGCGCTCGATGGCCTGCTCCAGGTTGTCCGTGGTCAAAACGCCGAAGCCGAGCGGCATGTTGTGCTCCATGCTGACCTGGGCCAGGCCCTTGGCGCACTCGTTGGCCACAAAGTCGAAATGCGGGGTGGCGCCGCGGATCACCGCGCCCAGGCACACGAGCCCGTCATACTTGCCCGAGGCGGCCAGCTTCTGGGCCACCAGCGGCATCTCAAAG
Organism: Desulfovibrionales bacterium GWA2_65_9; assembly: GCA_001799475.1. Taxonomy (GTDB): domain Bacteria; phylum Desulfobacterota; class Desulfovibrionia; order Desulfovibrionales; family Desulfovibrionaceae; genus Humidesulfovibrio. The sequence continues at coordinate 23,663 of MGTN01000056.1, forward strand.
GCGCCGGGGATGCGCACGATGGTCAGGTCCTCGCGGCTGGCGCCGTGCCGGGTCAGCGCGTCCACGGCCCCGCCGACCAGCTTGTCCACGATGAAATCATTGAAGCGGCTGGCCAGAATGGCCACCTTCAGTCCCTTGGCGTCCAGTTGTCCTTCGACAGTCTTGATATGGGCCATTTGGTCCTCCGTAGGAAAAAATATGAAGTCTGCGGGTGTGCGCTATTTCCGGGCGTCGCCCAGGTTGGTCAGCATGTGTCCCATCTTGTCTTTCTTGGTCTGCAGGTAACGCTCGTTCAGGGCGCAGGCAGCCATCTCGATGGGCACACGCTCCACGACCTTCAGGCCGTAGCCTTCCAACCCGACGATCTTCTTGGGGTTGTTGGTCATCAGGCGCATCTGCGAGACGCCGAGCGAGACCAGGATCTGCGCGCCGGTG
>MGTN01000057.1:0-121 GCA_001799475.1 Desulfovibrionales bacterium GWA2_65_9
TGCCCGAGGGCGTTGAGCTGACCTTCAAGCGCCTCACGGCCATCGAGGCCCTGGAGCGCACGGCGCGGGAGCTGGGGCTGGTCGACCTGCGCGCGCGGCTGGTGCCCGGCCAGGGCGGCAG
>MGTN01000057.1:159-1210 GCA_001799475.1 Desulfovibrionales bacterium GWA2_65_9
GCCCGGCCCAGCTGCTGCTGGCCCAGAGCCTGGCCGCGCGGCTGGCGGAGCGGGCGCGGTTCATCGGTTTCACACAATTTCAGCTGGGAGAACGCACGTGAACGTGGACGCGCTACTTGAGGATTTCCGCCAGGGACGGCTCTCAGCCGAGGAGGTCAAGCGCCAGTTGACCGGCCACAGCTACGCCGACGCCGGGTTCGCCCGCCTGGACCACCACCGCCTGCTGCGCAAAGGCCAGCCCGAGGTGGTCTTCTGCCAGGGCAAGACCCCGGAGCACGTGGCGCACATCTTCCAGGAACTGGCGCAGGCCAATGGCCGCGTGCTGGGCACCCGCGCCGACGCCAGCCATTTCAAGGCCGTGCGCGACCTGCCCGGCGCCCAGCCCTTCGTGCAGTATGACCCGCTTTCGCGCGTGCTGAGCATCGCGCGTGAGCCCGTGGAGCTGGTGGGCAAGGTCATCGTCATCAGCGCGGGCACGGCGGACATGCCCGTGGCCGAGGAGGCCGCGCGCGTGGCCGAACACCTGGGCAGCCGCGTGGTGCGCCATTTCGACTGCGGGGTGGCGGGCATCCACCGCTTCCTCTCGGTGCTGGACGATTTTCTGGATGTGCGTGCCGTGGTGGCCGTGGCGGGCATGGACGGCGCGCTGCCGTCGGTTGTGGGCGGGGCCGTGGCCGCGCCGGTCATCGCCGTGCCCACGAGCATCGGCTATGGCGCCAGCTTCGGCGGCCTGGCCGCGCTCTTGACCATGCTCAACTCCTGCGCCCCGGGCGTCACCGTGGTCAACATCGACAACGGCTTCGGGGCCGGGTACATGGCCCACATCATCAACGCCCAGTGCGTGGCCGCAAGCAAAGGATAACCCCTCGTGAAGACTCTCTATCTTGAATGCGCGCTGGGCGTGTCCGGCGACATGCTCCTGGCTGCCCTGTCGGACATGTTCGAGGACGGCCCGCAGCTGCTGGCCGAGGCCGTGGCCAGCTTGAACCTGCCCGGCGTGTCCGTGCGCTTTTCCGAGCAGATGATCCAGGGCATCCGCACGCGGCGCGTG
>MGTN01000057.1:1229-8694 GCA_001799475.1 Desulfovibrionales bacterium GWA2_65_9
GCTGGAGCACATCCACTTCCACGAGGTGGGCGCGGTGGACACCGTGGTCGACGTGCTGGGCGCGATGCTCCTGGCCGAGGCCAGCGGCGCGGACCGCGTGGTGGCCTCGCCGGTGAACCTGGGCTCCGGGTTTGTGGAGTTCTCCCACGGGCGCTTCCCGGTGCCTGCCCCGGCCTGCGCCGAGCTGGCCAAGGGCATGCGCACCTTTGCCACGGACTCCGGCTTTGAGCTGGCCACGCCCACGGGCCTGTGCCTGGTCAAGACCATGGCCGAGAGCTACGGGCCGCTGCCGCTGGGCAGCGTGCTGGCCGTGGGCTACGGTTCGGGCACGTACTCGAACGGCGCCTATCCGACCTTCCTGCGCACGTATCTCATCGAGGACGGGAATGAACTTGAGGAATGCGAGGCCTGCCACGGACATGACGACTAGCGCACAGGACATGCAACGCTCCAAGGTGGAGCTTGTCGTCGCGCGCTACCGCGAGGACCTCTCTTGGCTGCGCGAGGTCGGCCTGCCCTGCCGGGTCTACAACAAGGGGCCGCAGATCGACCCGGCCACCCTGCCGCCGGGGCCGACGCCAGAGACGAGGGTCATCGCCCTGCCCAACGTGGGCCGCGAGGCGCACACGTACCTGACGCACATCCTGGCGCACTACCACAATCTGCCCCAGTACACGGCCCTGCTCCAGGGCAACCCCTTCGCGCACCTGGCCCCGCCAGAGGAGCCGGGGGTCACGCCCCAGGGCCTGCGCCAACGGCTGCTCACGCTGGCGGCCAAAGGCACGCCCTTTGCCGGGCTGGCCTGGTTCCGCCTGCGCTGCGACGGCCTGGGCCGCCCGCACGACCTGGCCGATCCGGCCAAGGAGGGCCGCTGGAAGGGCTGGGGCAAGGACATCCCCGTGGCCCGGACCTTTGAGGCGCTGTTCCGGGCCCCGGCCCCGAAGGAATTCCTGGCCCGGGCCGCCACGGGCAACATGCTCGTGCGCGCGGAGCGCATCCTGGCGCGGCCCGAGGAGTTCTACCGCCGCGCCCTGGCCCTCGTGGCGAGCGACCCGGACGATGCGGACAACACCGGGCATGCCTTCGAGCGCCTGTGGCAGGCCATTTTCTCCGGCTCGGAGAGCACAGCAGGGACGGTCTCCTCCCGGTCAGGCAGGATTTGACGGAGCGGCCCCTCACGGAGTAAGCTTTCCAGTTGCACCAAGGCCTTAGCTTGGCGCCCGGCGTTGCAGGCAGGGATCAGGCATGGGACATCCACACATCTTTCGCGGCTGGTTCACACCGCCCGCCCCCCTTTAGCGGGGAGACGCAATGCTCAAGCGGCTCACGCCATATTTCGGACCAGCCCTGGCCCTGACCCTGCTTGCCGCAGCAGGCTGGGCGCTCTCCGCGCAGCTGGCCGGCCACAGTTTCCAGGAGATCCTGGACACCCTGGCCGCAGAGACCGAGCGCGACCTGCTCCTGGCCTTTGGGCTCACGGCGGTGAACTTCGCCGTGCTGGCAGGCTACGACATCCTGGCCCTGCGCTACATCGGCCGCCCCCTGCCGCACGTGAAGGCGGCCTTCGCCTCGTTCGCGGGCAACGCCTTCAGCAACACCATCGGCCTCTCCACCCTGGCCGGCAGCTCCGTGCGCTACCGCCTGTACACCTCCTGGGGCCTCACCCCCGGCGAGGTCGCCAAGATCGTAGTCTTCACCACACTCACCCTGTGGCTGGGGCTGTTCTCCATCGGCGGCATCAGCTTCACCCTGCGGCCCCTGCCCCTGCCCGGCTGGGTCCCCTTGCCCTTCCACACCACCCGCCCGCTCGGCTTCCTCCTGCTCCTGCCGCCCTTGCTCTACCTCCTGGCCGCATCCAGGAAGGAGCCGACCTGGCGCATCGGCAAATTCGAGCTGCTGCTGCCGGAGTTCAAGAGCGCGCTGCTCCAGGTGGTCATCGCCTCCCTGGATTGGGCGCTGGCTGCGGCAGTGCTCTACGCCCTGCTGCCGCCCACGGCCAACGTGAACTTCCCGCTGGTGCTGGGGGCCTTTTTGCTGGGGCAGATCGCGGGCCTCATCAGCCAGGTGCCCGGCGGACTTGGCGTGTTCGAGTCCTGCCTGATCTTCCTTCTGACCCCGCGCATCCCCGCGCCCACGCTCTTCGCCACCCTGGTGGCCTACCGCCTGGTGTACTACGCCGCGCCCCTGGCCGTGGCCACCGCGCTTTTGGGCATCCGCGAAACCATCGCCGCCCGCAAGACCCTCAACGGCATTCTGGCCTTCCTGGGCGACTGGCTGCCGGTGGTGGCCCCGCGCGCCCTGGCCGTGACCACCTTCCTGGCCGGGGCGATCCTGCTCTTCTCCGGCGCAACGCCAGCGGTGTCCTCGCGCCTGGACTGGCTTGAGAACTTCCTGCCCCTGGGGGTGCTGGAGGCCTCGCACTTCATGGGCAGCCTGGCGGGTGTGGGTCTCTTGATCCTGGCGCGCGGCCTGCTGAAACGCCTGGACGCGGCCTATTACGTCACCGCCCTGGTGCTCTTCATGGGCATCATCGCCAGCCTGCTGAAAGGCCTGGACTACGAGGAGGCCTTCTTCCTCACGCTGCTCCTGCTGGCGCTTTTGCCCTGCCACAAGTTCTTTTACCGCAAGGCCTCACTTTTGTCCGAGGGCTTCACCCTGGGCTGGATCACGGCCATCGTGCTGGCGCTCGGCTGCTCCGTGCTTCTGGGCGTCATGGCCTACGGCGATGCCGCGCTGGACCGCGACCTGTGGTGGCAGTTCACCTTTGAGGACGAGGCCAGCCGCTTCATGCGCGCCACGGTGGGCATCCTGGTGGGCATCGTTTTCGTGGCGGGCTTGCGCCTCATGCGCTCGGCCCGGCCGCGCTACGCGCCAGCCAACGAGGGCGACCTGCTGACCGTACGCGCGCTGGTGGCCAAATCGCCCAACACCTTCGCCCACCTGGCCATGCTGCGCGACAAGAGCTTCCTGGTAAGCCAGGACGGCAAGGGCTTCCTCATGTACGCCGTGGCCGGCCGCAGCTGGGTCTGCATGGGCGACCCCGTGGGTCCGCCGGCCGCACGCGCGGAGCTGGCCTGGCGCTTCCGCGAGATGGTGGACCTCTACGCCGGCTGGACCGCCTTTTATCAGGCGGGCAAGGACAACCTGCCGCTATACCTGGACCTGGGCCTGGCCATCGTGAAAATCGGCGAGGAGGCGCGCGTGCCCTTGCAGGAGTTCTCCCTGGCCGGGCAGGCGCGCAAGGGCCTGCGCTACACGCGCAACATGATCGAGAAGGAAGGCTGCGTCTTCGAGGTCGCGCCAGCCAGCGCCACCCCGGAGCTGCTGCCCGAGCTGCGCGCGGTTTCCGACTCCTGGCTGGCCTCCAAACACGCGCGCGAAAAGAAATTCTCCCTGGGCTTCTTCCACGAGGAATACTTGAGCGGCTGCGCCATGGCCCTGGTGCGCCGGGAGGGCCGAATCGTCGCCTTCGCCAACCTGTGGGAATGCGAGGGCCGCGAGGAACTCTCCGTGGACCTCATGCGCTACGCCCCGGACGCGCCCACCAGCGTCATGGAATACCTCTACATCATGCTCATGCTCTGGGGCCGGGAAAAGGGCTACCAGTGGTTCAACCTGGGCATGGCGCCCTTCTCCGGCCTGGAGCGGCACTTCCTTGCGCCCACCTGGACGCGCCTGGGCGGAATGCTTTACAGCTACGGCGGCACACTCTATAATTTCCAGGGTCTGCGGCGTTTCAAGGACAAGTTCGATCCCGTGTGGGAATCCAAATACCTGGCCTGCCCAGGCGGCACCGTGCCGCCGCGCGTGCTGGCCAACATTGCCACCCTGGTTTCGGGCGGCATGCGCGGAGTCATCGTCAAATGAAACGTTCCTCCCTTGCGTCCACCTTCGCCCTGCTGCTGCTGGCCCTGTGCCTTGTGACCCCGGCCTGCGCCAAACCGGAAAAGGCCCCGGAAAAGCTCAGCTTCGGCGTGTTCGGCGAGGTGCTCATCTACCGCGACCTTGATCGCAACGGGGGCGAGCCCGGCCGCACCGTGCTGCTGCTCTCCGAGGGCGCCTGGGACGCGAAGATGGACCGCGCCGCGCGCACCATCGCGGCCATGGACGCCACCGTGGTGGGCATCGACACGGCCCGGCTCATCACCCCCCTGCGCGCCCGCGCCGAAGGTTGCTTCTACCAGGCCTGGGAGTTCGAGGGACTCAGCAAGATCGTGCAGAAGACGCTGGGCTTCAAGGGCTACCACCTGCCCGTGCTGGCTGGATTTGGCGAAGGCGCGGCCGTGGCCTACGCCACCTTTGCCCAGGCCCCCAAGGAGACCTTTGCCGGGGCCATCACCCTGGGCTTCTCGCCGCGCCTGGCCATCGGCAAGCCCTTCTGCGCGGCCAACGGCTACGCCTTCGACAACGCCACGGGCCAGGTTCCAGGCGTGGTCATGAAGCCTGTGGAAAAGCCCTTTGGCGCGCTGGCGCTGCTCCAGGGAGCCAAGGACGAGACCTTCAGCCCGGATCAGGCCCGGGTCTTCGCCAGCAAGATGCCCGGCGCGCGCGTGGTCGCCCTGGACGGAGCGGGCCAGGGCCTCGCCGAGCCCGGCCTGTGGCGCGCGGCCTTCCTGGAGGCCCTGAACGCCATCGCCCCGGCCAAGGCCCCGGCCAATACATCCGGCGACAAGAACGCCGCCCAGGCAGACGCCAGCGACCTGCCCCTGGTGGAGCTGCCGGCCGCGCGTCCCGGCAAGACGCTGGCCGTCATCGTCACCGGCGACGGCGGCTGGGCTGGCATCGACCAGCAGATCGGGGCCATTCTGGCCAATCATGGGGTCTCCGTAATTGGCTTCAATTCATTGAAATATTTCTGGAACAAACGCGAGGCCGACGAGATGGCCCGCGACCTGGAGCGCACGCTCACGCACTACGCCGCCAAGTGGGGGGCCGAGCGCTTCATCGTGGTCGGCTACTCCATCGGGGCGGACGTCATGCCCTTTATGGCCGGGCGCATGAGCGCACCCACGCGCGAAAAGCTGGCCCTGGTGGCCATGCTCGGACCGGGTACGCACACGGAGTTCGAGTTCCGCCTGTCCAACTGGCTCACCGAGGAGAACCGGCCCGAGGGCCACGCCATGATCCCGGAGATGCCAAAGCTCGACAAGACCCCGGTGCTGCTGGTCTGCGGCAGCGAGGAAGAGGGCACCCTGTGCCAGAACTACCAGGCCCCCAACGTCAAGAACCTGATCCTGCCCGGCGGGCACCATTTCAACAAGGAATACGAGCAGATCGCCCTGGCCATCCTGCGTGGGGCGGGCGTTTCCACTCAGCAATAACCCGGCGCAACAGTAGCCCCGCGCACCTTGAGGAGCATCTCGTGAGCGCACCCACCGTGACCCCGCCCGCCAAGCCGGTCAGCCGCCTGGCTTACATCGACAACGTGCGCATCTTTCTGTCCCTGCTCGTGGTGGCGCACCACGCGGGCCAGCCCTACGGCAGCGACGGCTGGTGGCTGTTCCAGTCGCCCCTGCGCTCCCACTGGATCGGACTGTTTTTCGGCGTCAACGAGGCCTTCTTCATGGGCCTGTTCTTCCTCATGGCCGGGTACTTCCACCCCGGCAGCGTGGACCGCAAGGGGCCGGGCCGCTTCGTTCTGGACCGCCTGTGGCGCTTCGGCGTGCCCATCGTGGTCATGGTGCTGGGCATCACCCCGGTCTTCATCTACTTCCACGAAGTGCTCTTCAAGCACCTGCCCGCCATCCCCTACTGGGACTTCTTTTCGGGCGCGTACCTGGGCCTTGCCGACAGGCCGCTCGGCTGGCCCGGCGACCCCGGCATCCATACCGAGTTCATCCACCTCTGGTTCATCGAGAACCTGTTCCTCTACGGCGGCGTTTATGCGCTGTACCGCCTGCTTGCGGGCGGGCGCGACCAGAAGCCCGCCGTGCAGCCTACGGAGCCCATCGCCCCGGCCACGGCGCACCGGGCGCTCATCAGTCTGGTGCTCTGGCTCTTTGTCACGACATTTCTGATCCGCATCTGGAAGAACGTGGACGACTGGAAGGTGCTGCTCGGCATCTGGGAGATCGAATTCGCCCACGTGCCGCAGTACGTGACCATGTTCACGCTGGGCATCCTGGCCGCGCGGCGCAACTGGTTCGAGCGCTTCCCGGCCCGCGCGGGCTTCACCTGGCTGGGAATCGGCGTGGCCTGCGTGGCCGTGTGGATGGCGCGCGGCGCAGGACTGAGCATCCCCTTCTGGATCGGCGGGTTCACGCTCGCCGCAGCCAACCGCGCGCTGTGGGAGAGCGTGCTCTGCGTAGGCTTCTGCGCGGGGATCTTGACCCTGACCAGGGAGCGCCTGCCGCAGCAGACGCGGCTGATGAAGATTCTGTCCGACAACGCGTTCGCGGTGTACATCTTCCATGTGCCCGTGGTGACGCTGCTCCAGTACGCGCTCTCCGGTTCCAGCCTGGGGCCGCTGGAATCGTTCTTCGCGGTGACGGCCCTGGGCATCGCCCTGACCTTCCCGCTGACGCACTTCGTGCTGCGCCGCCTGCCCCTGCTGCGGCAGGCCCTCTAGGGCTGTCTCCAAAAGGATCTTTTGCCCCCTGGATGCCGTCGCGAACCTCTTTGGCCCCAGGGCAGCACCGCATGAGTGCTCTCCCTGGCCCCAAAGAGGCGCTCTCCCCGCCGGGAGACAAAATCCCCATCCGTTGGAAAACAGGACCTAGGCGGGCGTCGGCTCCTGGCGGGCGTTCCCGGAGCTGAGCGCACGCTCCAGGCTGCGGACCAGGTCGGCCTGGCGCACGGGCTTGGACAAAATGTCAAAGACGCCAAGGCCCGCTGCGGCCTCCCGCGCGGCGGCGTCACTGTAGCCCGTCCACACGATCACCGGCAGGCCGGGCCTGAGCGCCCGCACTCCCCCGACGAAATCCGTGCCGGACAGGCCCGGCATGATCTGGTCCGTGAGCACCAGGTCAAAGCCATCCGGGGTCCCGGCAAAGATTGTCAGGGCCTCCTCTCCGCTGGCGGCGGTGGTGATCTGGTAGCCCAGACTGGTCAGCGCCTCGCGCCAGACCGCCAGCAGGGACGCTTCGTCATCCACGAGCAGGATGCGCGCCTGGCCCGGGAGCATGGCCTGGGCCTCCGGCTGGGCCTGCCCAGCTTCGCTGCGCACACGCGGCAGCAGCACGCGCATGGTGGTGCCCAGCCCGGCCACGCTCTCCACGCCGATGGACCCGCCAAGCTTGTGGACAATGCCATGGACTACCGCAAGGCCCATGCCCGTGCCCTCGCCGGGCCGCTTGGTGGTGAAGAAGGGGTCGAAGATGCGCTCGACGATGGCCGCCGGGATGCCCGGACCGGTGTCGCGTACGCGCAGGCGCACGTAGGTGCCCGGGGCCAGGGGCGAGAGATCCGGCGCGCGGTCCGCGCCCAGGTACAGCTCGTCCACGGCGACCTCGAGGATGCCGCCGGA
>MGTN01000057.1:8716-10195 GCA_001799475.1 Desulfovibrionales bacterium GWA2_65_9
AGGTGCTGGAGCACCTCCTTGACCAGCGGGGTCAGACGCAGGGGCACCAGGGTGCCTTCGCCCTGGCGGCTGAAGGTCAGAATCTGGGCGATGAGCTCCTTGGCGCGCGTCCCGGCGCGCAGGATCTCCTCCACGCGGCGCTCCTGCGTCCCGCCCCGGACCGCCACTTCGAGCATCTCCGCGTAGCCCAGCATGACGCCCAGGATGTTGTTGAAGTCATGCGCGATGCCCCCGGCCAGGGTGCCCAGGGCCTCCAGGCGGCGCGACTGTTCGAGCTGCCGCTCCAGCTCTTTCCAATGCGAAATATCATGAGCCACAACGATGGTGCCGGTGCGCGCCGCATCGCGGTCGTGGAAGGGCGACACGGCCACCAGGAAATGTCCGCCCCAGCGCGGGATGGTCAATTCCTCGGACGAGCAGGACGAACATGTCGCCAGAGCCTGGATGCGCTCGGTGACCTCGCTTGAGCCGGCCTCTTCGGCCACCTCGACCAGAAATTTCCCCACCAGACTGCGCGGATGGACGCCCAACCGGCTGCCCAGGGCCATGTTCAACCGGCGCACGCGCATGTCCCCATCCAGGATGAGGATGGGGTCGGGCACGGAGTCAAAGGTGCTCTCCCACTCCTGCTTGGCCTGGATCACGGCCTGCTCCACCAGCAGACGCTGGCTCATGTCTACGCCGATGCGCCAGGCCTTCCAGCCCGGCAGCGGGTACTGACGCGAGATGTCGGACCAGGCGATGACGCGCTCGCCTCCGTCCTTGCAGACCAGACGGCTCTCCAGGTCGCGGTGGTCCTGGCCCCGGCCGCGCAGGCTGCGGCGGAAGGCTTCGTCCGGAAACAGACGCTCCGGGGTCGTGCGGTCGTGCAGCACCTCGTTTGCGGCAAAGCCCGAGACGCGCTCGCACTCGCGGTTCCAGAAAACGATCGCGCCGTGGGCGTCAAAGGCCACCACAAGCACCGGCATGTTCTCCACCATGCCGCGCAGGGCCTGGGCTCCGGCCAGGAGCGAAGCCTCGGCGCGCTCGCGGCCCACCCGGTCGCCCAGAAGATCAGCCAGCACCCGCATGAGCGCCAGATCCTCCAGGGTCCAGCGGCGCGAGGCCGCCGCATCGACGCGCAAAAAGCCCAGCCAGGCGCCGTCGTGGCGCATGGGCAGAAGCGCCGTGGTCACGGCCCCATCCTGCTCCAGGAAGGGACGCTCGGACTCGGGGAAGTCCGTGCTCGCGCCATGCAGGGCGCTGCCCTTGAACAGGTCCTGCGCCAGTCGGCCCAGGCCGAGGGCGGTATAGCTGACCGGCTGCCCCGGTGCGGGGTTCCTCAGAGGCGCACAGCCGTTGCCCTGGGCCTCGGCGAACAGGCTTAAGCCCAGGCCGTGTTCCGGGTCGTCGTGGTTCAGGAAGATCGCGGCGCGGGGGAGCCCGCCCTTGCGCACCAGGGCCGTCAGCGCGCGAGCCAGGCTGCCGCCGTTGCGCTTG
>MGTN01000058.1:0-9285 GCA_001799475.1 Desulfovibrionales bacterium GWA2_65_9
CCGATGTCCTCGCGGAAGAGGAGCATCTCCGTCGGCGTGCACAGGGACGACCGATGTCCTCGCGGAAGAGGAGCATCTCCGTCGGCGTGCACAGGGACGAATTGTGGCAGCCGCGCGTGCGGCCATAGAGGGTGCTGCGGCGTTTCAGCTCTCCGGCCAGGGCCAGGATCTGCCGGGGCGTGACCTTGAGGTCCGAGGTCACGCGGCGCCTGGAGATGGTCGCCACGTTGCGGTCGAAGTTCGTGCCCTTGCCGCAGCCCGAGGTGATGGAGCGCTGGATCTCCCGGCCCCCGGCAAAGGGGTCGTGGCTCACGTGCACGCGTGCGGTGATGCGCCCGTCCTCGTCCTTGATGTCGACGCCCAGCAACTGCGCCGGGTCGGTCAACAGTGCGTCGGACTTGAGGAAGCCCACGGCCAGGTGCCGGGGATATTTCCCGGTGCAGAGCAGGGTGACCACCTCGCGGTCGTTCAGGTAGATGGTCAGCGGCACCTCGCGGATGGCCTCGATGTGCTTTCGTTCCGGTCCGTTTGGGCCGTATTCGGTGATCTCGAAGGGGAAGGACTCGGGCATGGGACCTCTCTTTTTCCTTCCAGAAAGGTATGCGTTCCAGCGGGGGAAATCAACAGTCCCAGGACAGATCAGCTCCTGGCACAATGAATCCGGCCGAATCAACCCCTCGACATTCAACCGGCGAGGGTGTCCCAGAGCAGCAGGATGTTCAAGCCCACCACCACGAGGGAGATGCCGCCCAGGACGATGTTGTGCCAGGCGCTGTTGACGAATTCGCCCATGACCGCGCGCGAGGCCGTGAGGCGGAATTGCAGGTAGATGGTCAGCGGGAGCTGGATGCTGAGCAGGATCTGCGAGACCACCAGCCCCTGGAAGGGCGAGGAGATGAACAGGATGCAAAGGGCCGCGGGCACCAGGGTCAGGCCCACGCCCAGGCGGCTGTGCGGGTCCTTGATGTCAAAGGGCTCGGAGAAGAGTCCTGAGAAGATGCTGCCGCCGGCCATGCCCGCCGTGACGCTGGAGGACAGGCCGGCCATGAGCAGGGCCAGGGCGAAGACCACGGCTGCGGCGTCGCCCAGGATGGGCCGCAGCATGGCCTGGGCCTGCTCCAGCTGGTCCACGGGCGTGCCCTGGGCGAAAAAAGTGGCCGCAGCCACCAGGATCATGGCGCTGTTGATGCCCCAGCCAACAAGCATGGAGAACAGGGTGTCCACGAATTCGTAGCGTAGCTGGCAGCGGATGACGTCCTTGTCCTCAAGGTTCCACTGGCGGCTTTGGATGACCTCGGAGTGCAGGAACAGGTTGTGCGGCATGACCACCGCGCCAAGCACGCTCATGACGATGGGGATGGAGCCGTGGGGCAGGCTGGGCGTGACCCAGGCCACGGCTGCCTCGCTCCAGGGAATCTTCACCAGGGTCAGCTCGTAGATGAACGCCAGGCCGATGAGCGAGACGAAGCTGATGATGACCTTCTCTACGCGCCTGTAGGCGTTGGAGTAGAGCATCCAGGCCACGAAGCCTGTGGTCAGAAAGGCGCCCAGCCAGATGGGCAGGCCGAAGAGCATGTTCAGGGCGATGGCCGCGCCGAGTAGCTCGGCCAGGGCCGTGGCCACGGCGGCAATCATGGCCGAGCCAAGGAGCGTGCGCGAGGCGGCGGGCCGCATGTGCTTCACCGCGGCCTCGGACAGGCACAGGCCCGTGGCTATCCCCAGGTGCGCGGCGTTGTGCTGGAGCACGATGAGCATGAGGGTGGCCAGCGTGACCATCCACAGCAGGGAGTAGCCGAACCCGGCCCCGGCGGCCACGTTGGCGGCCCAGTTGCCGGGGTCGATGAAGCCGACGGTGACCAGCATGCCCGGCCCGATGTACTTGAGGATCTCAAGTCCGGTGAAGCGCGGCTTGTGATGGTGGCGGAACCAGCCCCGGATGCGTCCTGCGATCACGCGGTTGGCCTTGAAATTGCTGTGAGGACAGAGGGAACCATGTCCACATGCTTACCCTTCCGCCCGCAGGTTGTCCAGACGCAGGGCATTTGCCTCTGCAGCCGTTGCCAGCACGGGCGTTGTCGGGTAGCAGTGTAGGGAACACGCCGAGTTCAGGAGCTTTCTATGCGCACCACCACCAGACTCATTCTTGCGCTCGCTGCGCTCATTTTGCTCACCTCGCAGGCCCTGGCCGCCGAGGGGCGCTACGCCCTGGTCATCGGCAACTCGGCCTACAAGGACAAGCCGCTGAAGAACCCGGCCAACGACGCCAAGGACATGGCCCGGACGCTGCAGCGCCTGGGGTTTGACGTGCAGCTCAAGACCGACGCGGGCCTGCGCGACATGGAGGAGGCCATCCGCGAGTTCGGCGTGCGGCTCAAGCGTGGCGGTGTGGGCCTGTTCTACTTTGCCGGGCACGGGGTGCAGGTGCAGGGCGTCAACTATCTGGTGCCCGTCGGGTCCAAGGTCGCCAGCGAATCCGACGCCAAGTTCGAGTGCGTGGACGCTGGCCGCGTGCTGGGCAAGATGGAGGACGCGGGCAACGAGCTGAACATCATCATCCTCGACGCCTGCCGCAACAACCCCTTTGCCCGCAGCTTCCGCAGCGCGGACCAGGGCCTGGCGCGCATGGACGCGCCCACGGGCTCCATCGTGGCCTACGCCACGGCCCCCAACGCCGTGGCCTCGGACGGCAAGGGCCAGAACGGCATGTACACCAAGTACCTGCTGCAGAACATGACCACTCCGGGCATCCCCATCGAGGAGGTCTTCAAGCGCGTGCGCATCAGCGTCATGGGCGAGTCGGCCAAGAAGCAGGTGCCCTGGGAGTCTTCGTCCATCGCCGGGTATTTCTATCTGGCCGGGCAGCCCCAGCAGGCCCTGTCCATCAATCCCCCGCAGTCCACGGTCCAACAGCGCCAGCAGGAGCAGAAGCTCAATGCGTATATCGCCGGGCTGGAGGCCGAGAAGCGGCAGTTGGAGCAGGAGCGCGCCGAGCTTGCGCGCCGCAGGCAGCAGCTGGATCAGGAGGCCGCCAAGAAGCTCGCCGAGTCCCAGGCTCCCCAGGAGAAGCGCCTGCGCGAGCAGCTCTCCGTGCTTGAGACCGAGCGCCGCCGGCTTGAGCAGGAGCGCCTTGCGCTGGAGGCCGCGCGCCGGGAGACCGAGCGCATGCAGGCCGAGCACGCCGCCCAGGCCAAGCAGCAGGCCAAGTCGGCGCCGACGGCCAGCGCAGCGCCCAGCGTGACGGTAGCCGGTCCTGGCGCAGGTCCTGGGGTCGGGCCGCAGGCCTCGGTCGGGTCGCCCAAGCCCTGGCAATCGTCGCAGCAATCGCCGCCAGCACAGCGCCCTCGGCCGCGTGCCGACGACCGCGCCACGGTCTTGAATCGCCTGGCCGGGGTCTGGCGGTTTGAGACCGAAGGCAACAGGAATTATCCCATGCTCCAGCTCAAGCCCGGCGGCGACACCCTCTACGGAACCCTGGTGGGGGACCAGCGCCTGGTGGACCGCGTGGAACTCTCCGGCCTGGCCGTGGAGGACGGCAACCTGCATGTGCGCATGGACATCAGACGGCCTGCCCAGGAGCAGGCCGACTTGGTCCACCGCCTGCGCAATGTCGTGCGTGGCCAGGAGCAGTCGCGCAACCAGCGGCCGACGCGTGGGCCTGCTCCGGTCAGGACCGTGGAATGCGTGGGCAATCTGAGCGATTCCCAGGGCGGGGTGATTCCGCTGGTCTGCGAGCGCGTGGATGACTTGGCCAGATCCCAGGGGACGCCCCAGAAGGAGACCGGACGCATGGTCCGCACGGACGGCCTCAGGGGCTACTAGACGCCGGTTGCGGTTGCGCGAAGGCACGCAAAAAGGCCCGGGACAGAACTGCTCCGGGCCTTTTTTGTGTCGTTTGAACGGGTTGCCTAGCTGATGATCAGCCCGGCGTAGCCCACCACGCGGCGCATTTCGCCGTTGATTTCCCCGGACGTGGCGTAGGCCGTGATCTCGCTCTGGCTCGCGCCCAGCTCCTGGGCTGCGGCCAGGGCCAGGGTCATGGGCAGCACGCCGCACATGCTGATGCCCTCGCCGCGCACGGTCTCGTAAAACTGGGTCGGGTTCAGGGCCAGGACCGGGTCCAGGGCCTTGGCGTCCAACTCCTGGGCCATCTCGTGGGTCACGAAGTGGCTCATGTCCGAGCTGACGACCATGCTCACCGGGCGCTCGAAGGCGCGCAGGGCGCGGCCGATGGCCTTGCCCACGGCGAGCAGGGTGGCCAGGTCCGGCTGGGACACGGCGATGGGCACGATGCGTGTGTCCGGGTTGAGCTCGGCCAGGAAGGGCAGCATGACCTCCAGGGAGTGCTCGCGCTGGTGGGCCAGGGTGTCGGGCGTGAGGCGGCTCTCCTGGGCGCAGAGGTGCTCCACGAGCTCGGTGTCCACGGCAAGCGTTCCGCCTGGATACTGCCAGCGGCCCGAGGGCCACACGGCAAGAGGCTTGCCCAGGCCGGTGTGGTTGGGGCCGAGGAGCAGCACGGTTTCGGCCAGATTGGCGCGGCCCAGGGTGGCCCCGGCAACGGCGCCGGAGAAATAGTAGCCCGCGTGCGGGGCCATGGTCAGGATGGAGTGCACGCTTGACTTGCGCTCGACCTGACTCAGGTAGCCGCGCACCTCAAGACGCAGGGCCTCGGGGTCGTTGGTGTAGAACTGGCCGGCCACAGCGGGCTGGCGGTCCAGGCTGGCGGCAAAGGGCATGGGCATGGCTCTTCTCCTGGTCCCTTGGCGCTATCAGCGCCCGTTGTTGTTCAGCAGATATTTCTGGAGCCGCTGGTCCAGGGCGCTGCTCGCCAGCTCCTGTGCGGCCATGCGGGCGTAGACCGTGCCCGGCTTTCTCTTCACGATGTCGGAAAGCAGGTCCTTCCATTCGTCAATCTTGCCACCCTGGCGGTAGATGCCGGCCAGGCGCAGGCGCACCGGCGCCCAGTCCGGGTCGCTGTCCGGGATGATGCGGTCGAACTCCTTGGCCCACTTGAGGGTCTCGGTGTAGCGGCCGGAGCGCTCCGTGGCGGTGATGGACATGAGCAGGCAGTCCTTGATCTTGTCCTTGTCGCCATGCGCCTCCAGGAGCAGGGCCAGGGCCTCCTGCGACAGGGCGAAGAGGCGGTGCATGTCCTGCTTGCGGGCCGCGTCCTTGGCCAGGGTGTAGGTGGCGAAGGCGCGGGTGGGCAGGTCTGTGCCCGGGTCCGAGGCGATGCGCGTCCACAGGGGAATGCTCTTCTCGGTGAAGCCCTGGTTCTCCAGGGCCATGGCCCGGGCCTGCTCGAACTGGGCCATCTGCCGGGGCGAGAGCTTCCAGGCCTTCGAGGCCTTGGCCGCCAGGTCGGAAATGCGGCTCCATTCCTTGCGCTCCATGAAGATGTTCATGGCCATGTCCAGCGCCATCTCCGAGTACTTGGGCACCTGCGTCTTGCCCAGGAACTTGCCCGCGAGCTTGAGCGCGCGTTCCGGCTCGCCGCGTTTCCAGGCGCTCACGGCGACGGCCATGCGCGCATCATCGCCCAGCAGGTCATGGTTCTCCTTGACGTAGCTGGCCGAGTCGAAGAGCTGCATCACCCGCTGGTAGTTGCCCTCCTGCACGAGCTGCGGCAGGGCCATGAGGAAGGACTGGAAGCCCAGCTCCTTGGCCTTGCCCGTGAGCGGGCTCTTGGGGTACTTCTCCAGGAAGGAGTTGGCCGTGTTGATGGCGTCGAGGTAGGCCTTGCTGTAGAACTGCCACATGCCGAGCTTGATCAGGGCCAGGGGCGCCAGCGGGCTCTGCGGATACTTGCTGATGATGAGTTCGTACGTCTCGTTGGGCTTGAGCGCCTGGGGCTTGCCGAACACGGAGACCATCTCGGACATGGTCGGGTCGTCGTACACGCCTTCCTCGGCGATGCGCATGCGCGCCACAAGCCCGCCCTCGCTGCCTGGGAAGTCGTGCACGGCCTTCTGGTAGACTTCCCTGGCGGCGGGGCGTTTGTTCTGGCGCAGGTAGATGTCGCCGATGCGCACCAGGGTCACGTCCGCGAACTCGGCGGCAGGATTCAGGTTGAAATAGGTCCAGTAGGGGTCCTTGGCCTGGGCCAGCTTGCCCACCTTCTCCTCAATCTCGGCCGCCAGCCGGAGGAAGTCCGGGGCATCCATGTAGAAGACCGGCCAGCGCTTGTCGATGTAGTCCACTATCTTGTAGGCCTTCTCGAAGTCGCCAATCTTGCGCAGGGTCTGGGCCAGGATGTACGCGGTCTCCTTGGCCAGCTTGCTGTCCGGGTAGTCCTGGATGAGCTCCTGGTAGTGCTCGGCGGCCTTTTTCAGGTCCCCTTTGCTGCGGTAGTATTCACCCAGGGAAAAGGGCACCAGGGCCGCATTCTGGTCGAGCTTGTACTTCCTCTTGATGATGTTGAAATAGGCCTTGGCCTCGCCCAGGTTGCCCACCTTGAGGTTCAGCAGGCCGAGGTTGAGCAGGGCGCGGGGCACGCGCCTGGACTTCTGGTTGGCGTTCATGGCCGTCTGCTGCGCCCCGGCGATCCTGTCGTAGTTGCCGGTCATGCTGTCTTTGTAGAACTGCATGTAGGCGTCGGCCAGATTATAGAGCACATCTTCGCGCAGATCACCTTTGAGGTTCGGCTCGCGCAGGAGTTCCTCCAGCGCGGTGACGGCCTGCTTCCACTGGCCGCTGGACATGTTCGACTGGGCGGTGAGCAGCTTGTCCTTGATCTGCTGCTCCGTGTGCGGCCCCTCGGCGGCCTTGTCCTTGCCGCCCTCCTTGGCCGGGGCGGCGTGGGCGTCCTTGGCTCCGTCCTTGGCGACCTCCTTGGCGGTCTCCTTGGGCTGGCCGTGGTCCGAGGCGTTGGCCGTGCCTGAAGTCTGGGGGGGGGCCGGGGGGGGCTGCGGGGCATGGCTGTCGGCCGCAGGCGCCGGTTGTTCCGCCATGGGGGCCTGGGCCACGGGCGGCAGGGTGGCGTTGGCCGCGCCGCCGGTGGGCGGCACGTTCTTCTGCACCTGCTGGCGCACCTCCCAGGGCCGCGCCCCCTGGGCCTGGGCCGGGGCGATCCTGGCCGGAGCGGTGGCTGCAGCCTTGGGCGCTGCCGCCGTGCCGGAGATGATCTCGGCCAGGCGGGACTCCTCGGGGCTGCGGTGGTCGGCCCGGAAGCGCACCTCGCCCTTGCCCTTTTCCGGCTGCACATCCACGGGCGCGGTCTGGGCAGGGGCGGGCAGGGCGGACTCGGGCGGACGCGGGGGGGGCTGCATGGTCGGCTGGGTTGCCTGCTGGTCCTGCAGGATCGGCTTCTCGGTCACGCCCTGGGGCAACTTGCCGCCAACAGCCTTTTCCGGGGACTTCGAAGGAGCGGCGGGCTTGTCCGTGGCCGTGGGCACAGCTGGCTGGCCAGCAACCTGGGGCAGGGAGGCGGTGCTTCCGCTGGGCAGGCCGAGCACGGTCTTGTTCACCGGCGCGCGCATGGAATAGGGCACGGAAAAATAGGGTTGGCCCGTTGCCGTGTCGGTCTTGGCCGGGGCGACCTGGGCAGACTGGGCGGCCAGAGCAGGTTGGGGGGCCGGGGCAGCTTGGGGGGCCGGGGCCTGTGCTGCGGGCACGGGCGCTGGCGTTGCGGGCGGAGGCAGAGCAGGGGCCTTGGCCTGTGCGGCTGCGGCTTGTTTCTCGCGCTTGGCCGCTGCCTGCTGCTCGCGTTTGGCCTCGGCCTCGGCCTTCTGGCGCTGGGCCTCCTCGGCCTTGGCTTCCTGCTGGCGCTTTTTTTCGGCCAGCTTTTCGGCCTGCACGTCCAGGGCGGATTTTTTCCCGTCCTCGGCCTTCTTGTCCGTGGTCGCCTTGTTCACAGCCTCCGGCCTGGTCTTGGCCGCTGTGTCCTGCTTGGCTTCGGGTTTGGTTTCGGGCTTGGCCTCTGGTTTGGCACCAGGCTTGGCTTCGGGTTTGGTTTCGGGCTTGGTCTTGCCTGCGTCCCAACGGGCTCCGATGGGGTCGGTAAAAACCTGGATCTGGAGCTGCCCTTTGCCGGACACCGGGAAGTTCACGTAGCCGAAGCCGCTGGTGCGCATCTGGATCTTGAAGCCGCCGGGGATGGCGCGCACTCCGCTCACAAGCTTGGAGCCGCCCACGCTGGGCGCGGCGGCGGCCTTTTCGCCGGGCGCGGCCTGGATGAGCACGGTGAGCTCCTGGGGGCCGGTGCGGTGCACGGTGTATTTCGGGAGCGTGCCGGATTCGGCGGTGACGGTGAGGGTGTCCGCGCTTGCTCCGGCCTGAAAGCCGGTCTGCAAGGCCACCCCGGACAACGGATACAGGACTCCCCCGGCGGCCAGGGCCGCCACGAGCCAGAGGGGCGCTGTCAGTCGTCTCCAGGTCATGGCATGGGCCTGCTCGGTCCCCGCATCCTTAAACACCCGCCTGGCGGGCCTCAGGAGTCGAGGAGGTTGCGTTTCTTGAGCTTCTCGATGAGCGTCGTGCGCTTGATGCCGAGGATCTCCGCAGCCTGGTTCTTGACGCCGCCAGACTCTTTCAGGGCCTCGGTCAGCAGGCGCTCCTCGGTCTCGTCCAGAAATTCCTTGAGCCCCAGGCCCTTGTCGCGCAGGTCCTTGAGTTCCGGCCAGGCGAACCCGGCGCTCACGCCAGCGTTCACGATGATCTGCTGGACCTTCTCCTGCTCGGGCATGCCCGCGTTGCGCTGGATCTTCTCCGGCAGGTCTTCGGGCTCGACGGTCTGGCCTTCACAGAGGATGGACAGGCGCTCCATGAAGTTTTCCAACTCGCGCACGTTGCCCGGCCAGGAATAGGCCACGAGCATGGCCCTGGCCTTGGGGCTGACCTTCATGTTCGGGCGGTCCTTCTCGAAGCAGAAGCTGCGCAGGAAATACTCGGCCAGAACCAGGACGTCCTCCCCGCGCTCGCGCAGGGGCGGCAGCTGCATGGGGATGACGTTCAGGCGGTAGAACAGATCCTCGCGGAAGCGGCCTTCGGCCACTTCGATCTCCAGGTCGCGGTTGGTGGCGGCCACCACGCGCACGTCGACCTTCTTGGTCTGGGTGCCGCCCACGCGTTCGATCTCTTTTTCCTGGAGGGCGCGCAGGATCTTCACCTGCAGGCTCAGGTCCATCTCGCCGATTTCGTCGAGGAAGATGGTGCCGCCGTCGGCCAGCTCGAAGCGGCCGGGGCGTGAGCGGATGGCGTGGGTGAAGGCGCCCTTTTCGTGGCCGAAGAGTTCGCTCTCCAGAAGCTCCCTGGGGATGGCCCCGCAGTTGATGGGCACGAAGGGTTTGC
>MGTN01000058.1:9295-13483 GCA_001799475.1 Desulfovibrionales bacterium GWA2_65_9
ATCTTGTAGACCTCGCGAAGGGCCGGGCTGTTGCCGATCATGCCGTCGATGTTGAGCGCCATTGCTCCTCCCCGGATAGCCTCCCCAGATCGCGGACGCACCTAGAGACGCCCGCGAGGCGTGTTCCACCTACTGTCAATGAAATGACGCAAAGTCAACCGTTTTCTAGAAATTATTTATACAACACGTGGTTCGGCGCGGGCGGCCAGGGGGCAGGCGCGCTCAGACCAGGAAGGAGATGTAGGAGTAGCCGGAGATCTCCAGGTGCTTCACGTTGCGCGCATAGCGGGAAAAGAGCACCAGCCCGATCTGGTCCAGTTCGTCCGGGCTGGCCTGGAGCAGGGATTCCGGCAGGGCGAAGTTGTTGATGTCGTCCATCTTGTGCCCGCAGACCATTTCCGTGAAGCAGCCCTCCTCGGTGAGCGAGACGCGGAGGGTCAGGCTGTGCTCGCTGTTCACGGACTTTCCGGAGACCATGTGGATGAAGGCCTCCTCGCAGCAGAGCGAGAGGATGTGGAACTGCTCCCCGGAGAGCTTCAGTTTTTCCTGGTTGGCGGCCAGCAGGCTGTGCAGCCCCGCCAGTTCCGAGGCCTTGGCCTGGAACACGCCGCCGATGCCGCGCCTGGGCGCGATGTAGGCCAGGATGCTCAGCAGGAAGGCCGTGAAGCCGCCCACGGCCACGCTGTTTTGCAGAAGCGGGCTTAGGCTGGCGGGCACCACGCCGGGGAAGAAGGCCTTGCCCCCGGCCACCAGGCCCACCACCAGCGACAGACCGAGGATCAGGCCGTGCTGGTTGCTCAGCTTGTTCATGGACACCAGGCCGAAGCCCGCGTGGAAGAGCAGGGCGGCGATGACGATGAGGAACCCGCCGATGACCGGGCCGGGCATGTCCAGAATCACGCCGCTGACCTTGGGCATGAAGGCCAGCACGAGCAGCATCAGGGCCCCGATGCTGCCGATGCGCCGGGACGCCACGCCGGTCATCTCGATGAGCGGCAGGTTGTCGCAGTAGAGGGAGGGCACCGCGGTGCCCATCAGCCCGGCGGCGACCTTGCTCAGGCCGTCGCAGTAGAGGCCGCTCTGCACCTGGTCGTAGGACACGCGGCGGAAGTCGCGCGTGGAGATCTGCTGCACGAGCATGATGTTGCCGGTGCTCTCGATCATGCTGGCGATCATGCCCATGCCGAAGGTCAGGAGCAGCGGGAGGTGGGCGCTGTGGATGTCCAGCTCCAGCCCCGGCCAGGCGCTCAGCAGCGGCAGGCCGAACCAGGCGCCGCGCAGGGTGTTCGCAAAGGAGACCTCGCCGCAGGCGAAGGCCGTGGCGTAGCCGCAGGCCATGGCGATGAGCGGGCTCCACAGGCGCAGGGCGGGCCGCCCGAAGAGCATGAGCAGCGCCAGGCTGAGCACGGTCACCGCGCCGGTGCCCACGCGGGCCAGGGAGACCGATGCGCCGGACGTCAGGTCGCCGGCCCACAGCCCCAGGCCGATGGGCACCATGGACATGGCGATGAGCAGCACCACCACGCCGCCCACGGCCGGGGTGATGATGTGCCGGAAGAAGCGGATGAAGAAGGTGTACAGGAACACAACGGGCACGCTGAGCAGGGACATGGACGCCAGCAGGGGCAGCCCGCCCATCTTCACCGCGTCCACGGAGCAGAGCAGAAACGCGCTGTAGGAGCCGGTGAACAGCAGGAAGCCCGCGCCGATGCCGCGGCTGGTCCGGCTTTGCAGGAAGGTGAACACGGCCGAGAGGATGATGGTGCCGAAGGTGATGAAGGCCAAGGCCTGGGGCTCGACGTTGGCCGTCTTGCCCAGCACGTTGGGGATGAAGATGATGGCGTCGAAAACCAGCAGCACGTGCATGAAGGCCAGGCAGACGGCCAGGTGCAGGGGCGGCGACTGGCCGGCGTCGTATTTCAGCGTGTCTCGGAGCATTGGGGGGTCCTTTCTCTATGGGGGCTTGGCGCACGCGGCTGTAGCGCAGGGCCCCGGCGCTCATGGTCGTCTCGCGCGGGGCCTGCTCACGCCGGGGTCCGGCTAGCCGGCCAGCCTTCTGGCGATTTCCTTGCTCGGAATCAGCCCCGTGGCGGCGGCGGAGACGATGTTGCCGGCCACGCCCGGTCCGTCTCCGGCCACGAAGAGCCCGGCCACGGCGGTCTCCAGGTGCGGGCTGGTCTCCACCTGGGTGGCGAAGAACTTGATCTCCGGCGCGTAGAGCAGGGTCTCGTCATTGGCCACGCCCGGCACCACCTGGCCGAGCTTCTCCAGCCCCTCCACGATGTTGGTCAGGATGCGCTCGGGCAGGGCCATGGCGATGTCGCCGCAGACCACGTTCTTCAGCGTGGGCTCAATCGAGCTGTTCTTGATGCGCGACCAAGTGCTGCGCCGTCCGCGCTTCAGGTCGCCGAAGCGCTGCAGGATGGGTTTGCCGTCGCCGATGAGCGAGGCCAGCCGCCCGATGTGCTCGCCGTAGGCCTGGTTGTTGGTCACCGGATCGTTCAGCACCACCTTGGACAGGAAGGCGAAGTTGGTGTTGGCGCTCTTCCTGTCCAGGTAGGCGTGCCCGTTGACGCAGACGAAGTCCTGGTAATTCTCCAGCGCCACATAGCCGCCGTCGTTGGTGCAGAAGGTGCGCGTCTGGTCGTCGTACTTGCTGGTGCGGATGAAGAAGGTCGGGTCGTAGATGACCTCGCAGAGTTCCTGCATGACCTCCCGGGGCACCTCCACGCGCACGCCGACCTCGATGCCGCGCTGCGACAGTCCGAGCCCCAGTTCCCGGGCCTGGTTGCCCACCCACTCCGCGCCCACCCGGCCTGGGGCCAGGATCACGGCGCGGGCGGAGTATTCGGCGCGGTTGGTCTCGACGCCCTTGAGCACCCCGTTCTCGGTGAGCACGCTTTTGACCTCCTCGGAGGTGTGGAAGGTGACGCCGCGCGATTTCACGTACTCGGTCATGTCGGTGATGAGGCCGGGCAGCTTGTCGCTGCCCAGGTGCTTCTGGCGGATGATCAAGAGGTCGATGCCGCATTTTTTGGCCTGGGTGCGGATGCGCTGGGCCTGTTCCATGTTCGTGGGGTACACGGGGCCGTCCATGCCGAAGCGGTTGAACATGGCCTCGGTCTCGTCGATGAGCGCGCGCGCCTCGCTCTCGTTCATGAACTGGGTCAGGTCGGTCTTGCCGAGCTTGTGGATGAAGTTGAGCTTGCCGTCGGAGAACAGCCCGGCCCCGCCGATGCCTGAGAGGATGTTGCAGGGCTTGCAGTGGATGCAGCCCAGGCGGCCCACCGGGCAGTCGCGCTTGGGGGCAGGTTTGCCGCGTTCGATGACCAGCACGGAGAGGTCGGTGTTCTCGCCCAGCCAGGCCGAGGCGAAGAGGCCGGCCGGGCCGCCGCCCACGATGATCACGTCGAAATCTGTGCGAACAGGCTTGGTTGGGGTCATGTCTGCTCCTAACACGGTGGATTGAACCGGGTACGCGGGCGCATGTCCAGTCCATATATGATGTAGCACCCGTGCGCAGGGTCAGGCAAGCCCGCCGGAGGGCTGCACGCATTCAGGCCTGCGAAAAGTATTTCACACAAAATGCGTAACCACCTCGGCGTTCCGTGCGTCCTGGTGTGTAAGGACTCTTTCGTGTCCCTCGGGAGGGGAGGCGATGGAGGACGCCATGCCATGACCCCCTTGCGGCCAAGGGCCGCCCGTTTACGACATTCCGTTGCAGGCAATGTTTTCGGCATATCGATATCCCGCCGTATGGTGACCACCGCGGCGGTCTTCAGGAGTGGCTATGCAGATCAATTCCTCACTGAGCAGCATCAGCGGTTACAACGCGACGAGCGCGGCCTATGGTTCGAAGAACATGGACGAGATGGACGCCAAGTTCGCCACGGACATCATGTCCTCCAAGGACACCGACAAGAGCGGCAGCCTCTCCGTCTCGGAGCTGGGCACCAGCGCGGAAAAGCTGGCGGAGTACGACACCGACGGCGATGGCCAGATCAGCTCCTCCGAACTCCAGGCCGCACTCAAGGCCAAGCGCGAGAAGATGCAGTCGTCCATGCAGAGCGAGATGATGCAGAGCGGCCAGATGGGCATGCTCCAGGCCAGCATGGGCCAGGGCATGGACATGTCCAAGATGGACACCCAGATGTCCCAGAACATCATCTCCGAGAAGGACACGAACCA
>MGTN01000059.1:0-2608 GCA_001799475.1 Desulfovibrionales bacterium GWA2_65_9
GGGCATACGGACGACGCTCATAGGCGCACTTGTCGGTGAAGCAGCGGTCACCCTTGAGGAAAAGCTTCTGGCCTTCGCGGCGGCAGAGCCTGCATTTTGCTTCAGTGTAACGAGCCAAGTTGATTCCTCCTTGATCTTTAGACGCGACGGCGCTTGGGAGGCCGGCAGCCGTTGTGCGGGATGGGGGTCACGTCGCGGATAAAGCTCACTTTGAAGCCAACGTTATTGATGGCGCGCATGGCAGCCTCACGACCGGAACCGGGTCCCTTGACGAAGACACCGACCAGACGCATGCCACAATCCTGCGCCTTGCGGGCGGCAGTCTCGGCGGCGATCTGAGCGGCGAAGGGCGTGCTTTTGCGGGAGCCCTTGAAGGCGGCGCCGGCACTTGCCCAGCTGACCACATTCCCCTTCAGGTCGGTGAAGGTGATGATCGTGTTGTTGAAGCTGGCATGCACGTGGGCCAGGCCCACCGGAATGCTTTTCTTCTCTTTCTTCTTCCCAGTGCGACGGGGTTTAGCCATGTCTGTCCTCGCTTCGCCCGCAGGCGACGGTGTGTCATTCAGGAAATGCCGATGCGCCATGATCGCTCATGGCGTCATCCGGCGTAGCCCAGGCCGAGGCCGTGACTACTTGGTGGGCTTTTTCTTACCCATCACGGTGCGCCGCGGGCCCTTGCGGGTGCGGGCATTGGTGTGGCTGCGCTGTCCGCGCACGGGCAAGCCCTTGCGGTGGCGCAGGCCACGGTAGCAGCCAATGTCCATCAGGCGCTTGATGTTCTGCGTCACATCGCGGCGCAGGTCACCTTCGACCTTGTGGTTGGCCTCGATCTCCACGCGAATGAGGTTCACGTCCTCATTGGAGAGATTGTCAGAATTCTTTGTCCAATCGATCCCGACAGTGTCGAGGATCTTAAGCGCCGTCGTATGGCCAATGCCATAAATGTACGTCAGCGCGATGTCCAGCCGCTTGTTTCTGGGCAGATCAACGCCAGCAATGCGAGCCACTCTCGTACCCCTCTCTTAACCCTGACGCTGCTTGTGCCGGGGATCCTCGCAGATAACCCGCAATACGCCGCGTCGACGGATGATTTTACACTTGGGACACATCTTCTTCACGGAAGGCCGAACTTTCATGCCCTACTCCACTTTGCTCGGCACTGAGAACCAGCGCCATTCTTCAGCATTATGCCAGGCCTTGGGCCAAGCGTTTTACACACAAACTTGAGACGGAGGAAAATATATGCCTTGCCGGAGAAAGGCAAGCTTTTTCTAACCACTCAGGGTCAGAATAACCGGACCGTCCGTCGTCACCGCCACAGTATGCTCAAAATGGGCCGCCAACTTGCGGTCCTTGGTCACCGCTGTCCAGCGGTCCGCAAGAACCTCCACATCAAAGCTGCCCTCGGTGACCATGGGTTCGATGGCCAAAACCATTCCGGGCTTGAGCGTTACCCCGGACAACCCCTTCGGCACGAAATTCGGAATCTCCGGCTTTTCGTGCAGCTTCACCCCAATGCCATGCCCCACAAAGCGGCGCACGACTCCGAACCCGGCCTCCTCTACGCAGTCCTGCACCGCAGCGCTGATCTCGTAAAGGTTCTTGCCGCTCTTGGCCTGGGCAATGCCCCGGTCAAGGGACTCCCTGGTCACGTCCATGAGCCGTCTGGCGGTCTGGCTGATCTCGCCTACGGCGAAGGTTCGCGCAGAGTCACCGTGGAACCCGCCGGCAACAACGCCCATATCAATGCTCACGATGTCCCCTTCCTTCAGGAAATGCTCCGTGGAGGGAAAGCCGTGCACAATGACCTCGTTTACCGAACAGCAGATGGCGAAAGGGAAGCCCAGGTAGCCCAGAAACGCCGGGCGCACCTTGAACTGATCGCACATCCTGCGGGCAATGTCTTCAAAGAGCATGGTTGAAACGCCGGGTTTCACGGCCTGACCAATCTCGTCCAAAATCAGGGAAACAATGCGACCGGCCTCACGCATGAGCCCAATCTCGTTCTCGTTCTTGAGAAAGATCCCTCTGGCTTTTTTCAAGCCGCTACCTGCCCTTGACGCGGGCCTTGTTGCCGCCCATGAGTCCTTCGTACTGACGCGAGATCAGATAAGACTCGATCTTGCCCATGAAGTCCATGGCCACGCCCACCACGATGAGCAGGCTGGTGCCGCCAAAGTAGAAGGGAATGTTGAACTGGCTGATGAGCATAGTGGGCAGCACGCAGATGAGAGACATGTACAGCGCGCCCCACAGGGTGATGCGCGACAGGACGCGATCGATGTACTCGCGGGTCTTGGCCCCGGGCCGGATGCCGGGAATGAACCCGCCCTGTTTCTGGATGTTCTCCGAGATGCCCTTGGGATCAAAGAGAATCGCCGTGTAGAAGTAGGAGAAGAACAGGATCAGTCCGATGAAGGCCAGGTTGTACAGCACCGATGCGGGGCTCATGTACTGCGACATCTTCTGCAACCACTCGACGCTGGAGAAGTTCGCCAGCGTGGCCGGGAACAGCAGGATGCTCGAGGCGAAGATCGGCGGAATGACGCCTGCAACGTTGATGCGCAGGGGCAGGTGCGTGGTCTGGCCGCCGACCATCTTCCGGCCA
>MGTN01000059.1:2635-3193 GCA_001799475.1 Desulfovibrionales bacterium GWA2_65_9
ATGCGGCGCTGGCCACGCTCCACGAACACGATGAAGCCCAGGGTGGCGGCCATGAGCACGCCGATGAGCAGCAGGATGATGAGCGAAAGCTCGCCAGCCGTCATCAGCCGCACGGTGTTCATCACGGCCGAGGGCAACCCGGCCACGATACCCGCAAAGATGATCATGGAGATGCCGTTGCCGATGCCCTTCTCGGTCATCTGCTCGCCCAGCCACATGAGGAACACGGTGCCCGCCGTGAGGGTGACCATGGTCACCAGGCGGAAGCCCCAGCCCGAGAAAAGCACGAGGGACGCGCCGGTGGGGCTGGACATGCTCTCCAGGCCGACGGCCACGCCCAGACCCTGGATGCAGGTGATGAGCACCGTGCCGTACCGGGTGTACTGCGTGATCTTCTTGCGGCCCTCGGCCCCCTCCTCCTTGCTCAGCCGCTTGAGCTCAGGGCTCACGACGGTCAGCAGCTGGAGGATGATGGAGGCCGAGATATACGGCATGATGCCCAGTGCGAAAATGGACAGCTTCTTCAAGACGCCGCCGGAGAACATGTCGAACAGTCCG
>MGTN01000059.1:3215-7334 GCA_001799475.1 Desulfovibrionales bacterium GWA2_65_9
TGAAGAACTCCGTCAGCGCGTGGCTGTCCACGCCCGGCACCGGGATGTGGATCCCGAGGCGGTAAACGGCCAGAAGAACGAAGGTCCAGATGAGCTTCTTCTTCAGCTCAGGCAGTCGGGCGAGGTTTTCTACACCGGAGAGTGCCACAGATGCTACCCTTCCAGAGCTTTGACGGTTCCGCCAGCCTTGGTGATCTTCTCCGCTGCAGCGGCGCTGAAGCGGTGGGCCTCGATGCTCACCTTGACGGTGACGTCACCACGGGAGAGCACCTTGAGCGGCATGCCGCCCTTGCACAGGCCGCGTTCGTACACGGCTTCCATGGTGATCTCGCTCGCGCCGGGGAAGGCCGCCAGCAGCTGATCCAGGTTGATGGCCTCATAGATCACGCGGTGCGGGTTCTTGAAGCCGCGCTTGGGCAGACGGCGGGCCAGCGGCATCTGGCCGCCTTCGAACCAGGCCGGACGACCACCGCCGGAGCGGGAGTTCTGGCCCTTGTTGCCGCGACCAGAGGTGCAGCCGGTGCCGGAGCCGGGGCCACGGCCAACGCGCTTGCGCTGGGCGTACTCTTCCGGGAAGGGATACAGTTCGTGCAGTCTCATGACTTGGTAACCTCAATCAGGTGATTCACTTTCGCGATCATGCCCGCGACGGCGGGGGCTTCCTCAAAGGACTTTTCCTGCCGGATGCGCTTGAGGCCCAGTGCGTCCAGGGTCTGGCGCTGCTTGGGCGTACAACCGATGCGGCTGCGGACGAGTTTAATCTTAAACACGGTGGACCTCGCTTATCAGACCCGGAAAGGGCCTACTTCCTGGGGGTGGAGACCGTCTTGCCAAGCACCGCGGACACGCTTTCAGCGCTGCGCAGAGAGGCCAGGCCACACATGGTGGCGCGCAGGACGTTGTGCGGATTGCAGGTGCCGATGGCCTTGGTCAGGATGTCGTGGACGCCCACGGCCTCCATGACCGCACGCACGGGGCCGCCGGCGATGATGCCGGTGCCGCGGCTGGCGGGCTTGAGCATGACGCGGCCGGCGCCGAAGCGGCCCAGAACCTCGTAAGGCAGGGTGCCGTCCAGCACGGGCACGACGATCATGTCCTTGCGGGCGCGGTCCGTGGCCTTGCGGATGGCCTCAGGCACTTCATTGGCCTTGCCCAGGCCGAAGCCGACCTTGCCCTGTCCATCGCCCACGACGACCAGGCAGCTGAAGCTGAACCGGCGGCCGCCCTTGACGACCTTGGCCACGCGGTTGAGATACACAATCTTCTCGATGAAGCCAGAATCATTCTGTTCCATTTTTAGACCCACCCCTAGAATTTGAGGCCGCCCTCGCGGGCGCCGTCGGCAAGGGCCTTGATTCGGCCATGGTACAAGTACCCGTTGCGGTCAAAGACGACGGTCAAGATATTCTTGGCCTTGGCCTTCTCCGCTATGTCCTTGCCCACACTGGCAGCGCCCTCGCGGTTGGCCCGGACAGCGGTGCCGCCACGAGTCATGGTCAGCGTGGAAGAGCTGACAAGGGTGCAGCCGGTCTCGTCGTCCACGAGCTGGGCGTAAATGTGCACGTTGGAGCGGAACACCACAAGCCGGGGCTTGTTCTCGGTTCCGTTTACCTTCTTGCGGATGCGCAGCTTCCTGCGATGCCGCGCCTGTTCTTTGGTCATCTTCATCGCCGCACTCCGCTATTTTTTAGAACCGGACTTGCCGGCCTTACGCCTGATGTGTTCTTCAATGTACTTGATGCCCTTGCCCTTGTAAGGCTCGGGCGGACGCACACGTCGGATCTGCGCGGCCACTTCACCCAAAAGCTGCTTGTCGATGCCGGTCAAGTGCAGTTTGTTGCCCTCAACCACGGCTTCAATTCCCTGGGGCAGAGGATACTCCACCGGGTGGGAGAAGCCGACGGTGAGCACAACGCTCTTGCCCTGCACAACGACCTTGTAGCCGACGCCGATGACCTCAAGGGTCTTCTTGAAGCCCGCAGTCACACCCTCGACGCAGTTGGCCAAAAGTGTGCGGCGCAGTCCGTGCTGAGCGCAGGCAACGCGGGACTCATCGACCCGGGACACCAACATTTCGTTTCCTTCCATCACGTAGGTGACGGACGGATGCACGGGGGTGGACAAGGCGCCCTTGGGCCCCTTGATCTGCACGGCGTCAGCGCCGACTTTCACCTCCACCCCGGCAGGGATGGGAACAGGTTTTTTCCCGATACGAGACATGTTTACCTCTTCTACCAGATTTCACAAAGGAGTTCGCCGCCGATCTTATCGGCGGTGGCCTGGGCACCCGGGAGCAGGCCGCGCGAGGTGGAGAGGATGCAGATTCCCAGTCCATTCTGGACCTTGGGAATGTCCTCTACGCCCACGTAAACGCGACGCCCGGGGGTGCTGACCTTCTTGAGCCCGCGGATGGCGGACTTGCCAGAGGCGTACTTGAGGGTCAGCTTCAGCTTGCCCTCCGCACTGGCGCACTCGGAAATGTAACCCTCAGCCTTGAGGATTTCGGCAATGGCCGCTTTCATCTTGGACGCGGGCATCTCCACTGTGGAGTGGAAGGCGCCGTGCGCGTTGCGGATGCGAGCGAGCATGTCGGCAATGGGATCAGAAACAGACATAATCAGATCTCCTTGGACTTACCAGCTGGATTTACGCACGCCGGGGAGTTCACCGGCCAGGGACTTGTTGCGGAAGCAGATGCGGCAGCATCCGAACTTGCGCAAATATGCCCGGGAGCGTCCACAAATGGGGCAGCGATTGTAAGCCCGGACCTTAAACTTCGGCTTGCGTTGGGCTTTCACCCTGAGACTTGTCCTGGCCAAACCGGTTTCCTCCTATTTTTTGAAAGGCATGCCAAGGAGGTCGAGCAGCAGCTTGCCTTCCTTGTCCGTCTTCGCGGTGGTGGAGATGGTGACGTTCATGCCCTTGACCCTTTCCACTTTGTCGATCTCCAGTTCAAAGAAGATCGTGTGCTCCTTGATGCCCATGGTGAAATTGCCACGGCCATCAAAGCCCCGGTCCGGCACGCCACGGAAGTCGCGCACACGGGGCAGGGCGAAGCTCACGAGCTTGTCGTAGAAGTCCCACATGCGCTCCCCGCGCAGGGTCACGCGGCAGCCGACGGGCTGGCCTTCGCGCAGCTTGAAGGCCGCGATGGACTTCTTGGCCTTCGTGACGACGGCCTTCTGCCCGGCAAGCTTGGTCAACTCAATGACGGCTGCGTCGATGAGCTTAGGGTTCTGGCTGGCTTCACCCAGGCCGATGTTCAGGGAGATCTTCACCATGCGGGGGATCTCCATGCTGCTCTTGTAGCCGAACTCTTTCTTGAGTTCGCCTGCGATCTTCTCTTGATAAACTGTTTCAAGGCGTCTCATGGCGCAACCTACTGGATGGTTTCGTTACACTTCTTGCAGAAGCGAACTTTCTTGCCGTCTTCATTCACCCGGTAGCCGACGCGCGTGGCCTTGGTGCAAGCATTGCAAACCACGGCGACGTTGGAGACATGTACGGGGGCTTCCTTTTCCACGATGCCGCCGGGCTGATTGGCGTACGGGTTAGCCTTGGTGTGGCGGCTGACCTTGTTGGCGCCCTCGACAAGCACACGGTCCTTCTTGCGAAGGATCTTGAGCACCTTGCCGATCTTGCCCTTGTCCTTGCCGGCAAGGATCATCACCTTGTCTTCTTTACGAATCTTGCAGTTCATGACTGTGTCCTTACGTCCCTGTTACGGTCGTCCTAGAGGACTTCCGGGGCCAGGGAGACGATCTTCATGAAGTTCTTCAAACGCAACTCGCGGGCAACGGGTCCGAAGATGCGGGTTCCCAGCGGCTCGTTTGCATTGTTCAGCAGAACGGCGGAGTTGCTGTCGAACCGGATGAAGGAACCGTCAGGACGGCCCACTTCTTTCTTGGTGCGGACAACAACGGCCTTCATCACAGCGCCCTTCTTCACTTTGGAATGGGGCATGGCTTCCTTGACGGATACGACTATGATGTCGCCCACCGAGGCGTAGCGGCGCTTGCTGCCGCCGAGCACCTTGATGCAGCACAACAGCTTGGCACCGGAGTTGTCGGCGACGTCGAGATTGGTTTCGCTCTGGATCATGACTGTACCTACACCGCT
>MGTN01000060.1:0-4428 GCA_001799475.1 Desulfovibrionales bacterium GWA2_65_9
CCCGCCACAGTTAAAAAACTGTAGAACCCGGGAGACACGCTGACAACAATAACGGGCATAAATCGTAGCAAAAGGCAGGGCTGAGGCGCTGCCCGTGGGGGGAGCGGACGAAGCTAGATGCCCATCCCCTGATCCAGTTCGACCAGCCGCACCAGGGCACGCCGAACCTCGTCCCCAATGCCCTCAAAGGTCAGCGCGAGCTCGTAGGGTCCGTCCTCGCCTTCGCGCTCCAGGCGCACCACGCGGCACCCCAGACGCAGGCCGGCCGCGCCGGGATGGTCACCGTCCAGCATGACCTCCACCCTTGTGCCGGGCAGGATGGCCGCAGGCGATTGGCAGAGCATGCCGCCGAAGCTGATATTCAGCACCCTGACCGTCACCGTCTCATGTTCCGGGCTGTCGAAGTGCACCGTCAGGCCCAGGGGCGAGCGTGGGAACTGGCGATTCTTCTCTGTGTAAGAGCAGGCGCGGTTGC
Organism: Desulfovibrionales bacterium GWA2_65_9; assembly: GCA_001799475.1. Taxonomy (GTDB): domain Bacteria; phylum Desulfobacterota; class Desulfovibrionia; order Desulfovibrionales; family Desulfovibrionaceae; genus Humidesulfovibrio. The sequence goes on from MGTN01000060.1 coordinate 476, forward strand.
GGGTGCGCTTGGCCTCGTACAGGGCATCATCGGCCCGGCCCACAAGGTCGCGGGCGTTGATGGCATCTTCGGGGAAGGTGGCCACGCCCAGGCTCACGGTCAGGTGCACGGCCTTGTCCTGCACCTGAACAGGCTGTCTCTCCACGGCTTGGCGCAGGCGCTCGGCCGCAGCCATGGCCTGGTCGGCATCGGTATGCGGCAGGATCAGGGCGAACTCCTCGCCGCCGTAGCGCACCACATGGTCAAAGGTCCGGGCCGTGTCGCGCAGGACCCCGGACACAACCTGCAAGGCGTCATCTCCGGCCAAGTGGCCATAGGTGTCGTTGAAACGCTTGAAGTGGTCCACATCGAGCATGATCAGCGAGAAGCGCTGACCAAAACGCTTGAAGCGCTCCACTTCGCGATGGATGGCGTCGTTGAAGTAACGGCGGTTGTAAAGCCCGGTGAGTTCATCCACCAGTGCGCCGCGCTCCTTTTGCAGGAGCACCTGCACCTCCACGATGACCGGTTCACGCATCCGGGGGTGCAGGTTCATGAAATAGTCGCACACGGCCACGCGCAGGCCCACATCACGTCCCAGGGCCAGGTTCAGGCCCTCCATGTGCTGGGTGATCTCGCTCCAATAGCAGCGCGACTCGTCCGGGGTAAAGCGCATCCGGGTGAGCAGATACAAGGCGTCCGCATAGGCCAGCTCGCCCTCGCCCAAATCACTGCCCAGAGAGCTCTCGCTCAGGCCGGCCCGGCGCAACAACTCCAGCACTTCCGGCACCTTCGGCACCTTCGGCACCTTGCACTCCCGGCTCTCCTGGTCCATATACCCCCCTTCCGCATTGATGATACCTATCCAGGTCGTAAGTATTACAATACTCCATCCTGAAAGCAAGCAAAAGCAAACGGCCCGGAAACCGGGCCGTTTGTGGGGCGTCAAGAGCGCAGCGCCCGGAACGCAAGAAGCTGTGCGCTTAGATCTCGTAGTCGACCACGCTGCGCGAGGCCGCCACCTGCTTCACAAAGCCCACCACCTTCTGGTGCTCCGGGTGGGCCTGATAGGCGTCGAGGTCAGCGCGGGTGTCAAAGGCGGTGTACAGGATCACGTCGCAGGCCGGGCTGGCTGCGAACACGTCCACGCCCACCTCCAGCTCGCGGATGACCGGGATGAGCGGTGTCAGGGCCGAGAGCAGCTCCTTCATCCTCTGCGCGTTGGCGGCCTTGCCCGCGCCCTCGGCCTCGTCCTTCAGGGTCCACATGACAATGTGCTTGATCATTGGCGTTTGCTCCTTGCCTGGTGGTGTCAGGCCCGTTTTCAGCAGGTCTGCATCTTGGTGATGATGTCCGTCAATTCGTCCGCCAGCCGCGCCAGCTCCTCCACGGCCTGGGAGGCCTGGGCCATGTCCTGGGCCGTCTGGTCGGTCACCGCGCGCACCTGCTCCACGGCCCGGGAGATCTCCTCCGCCGAGGCGGACTGCTCTTCCGAGGCTGTGGCGATGTTGCGCACCTGATCCGCCGAGCCCTGCGAGATGCGCAGGATCTCGTGCAAGGCCCGCCCGGCGCTGTCCGCCAGGCTGGTGCTGCTGCCCACGGCCTCGACAGCGCCGGTCATGCCCTCGGAGGCGCGGCGCGCACCATCCTGCACGGAGCGGATGGCCGTGGCAACCTGCTGGGTGGCCTGCACGGTCTTCTCGGCCAGTTTGCGCACTTCATCAGCGACAACAGCGAAGCCTCGTCCTGCGTCGCCCGCGCGGGCGGCCTCAATGGCGGCATTCAGCGCCAGCAGGTTGGTCTGGTCGGCGATGTCATTGATGACGCTTAATATCTGCCCGATGCCCTCCACCTGGCCGCCCAGCTCCGTCAGGCGCTCCTGCATGGCCTGGGTGCGCTCGGACACGCTTCGGATGGCCGCGATGACTTCGCCCACCACCCGCTCGCCCTGCTCCGCCTGCTGGCGGGCAGCATCCGCGCCCTGAGAGGCCGAGGAGGCGTTCTTGGCCACATCGACCACGGCGGTGCTCATCTGGTCCATGGACACGCCGATTTCGCCCACGCGCACCTTCTGGGCCTCGCTGCCGCGCGTGGTCTGGCCGATGCTGGCCGAAAGCTGGTTCGAGGCGTCGCGCAGGCGGGCGCACAAGGCGTTGGCGTTGACCGCCGTCTTGCCGATGCTCTCGTTCTTCTCCAAAATCACCTGCTCATTCTGCTTGAGCGCGGTCATGTCCAGATACAGGCACAGGCCGCCAATGCAGCGCTTGTCCGTGTCGTACAGCGGAAAGACATTGGCCAGAACATTGCGCGTGCCGCCCTTGTGGCCCTTGATGGCGACCTCGAGATTGCGGAACACCTCGCCGTCCTTGATGCTCCGGCCAACGGCGGTCTTGCGCGCCGGGTCGTTGTAAAAGATCTGGGCCAGGGTCTGGCCGTAGTAGTCCTGGGGCTTGCCATCCAGCTCCAGCATCTGCAGGCATTCCATGTTCGAGGATACGGCGCGCTCCTGCTCATCCACCAGCAGGAAGGGCACAGGCAGACCGCTCAGGATGCCCTGGGCCAGCCCGGTCTGGTGCTTCAGTTCCGAGGCCGTCTGCGCCGACTGCCGGTCCAGGGCCTCCAGACGCACGGCCAGGGCGCGTTCCCGCAGGCCCACAGCCAGGGCGGCCAGGCCGGAAAGAAGAACGGCCGTAACAAGATGCGACAGCCCCAGCCGGAAGGAATCGGTTGAACAAAAGAACTCCAGGCCAGCGGCAAGGGTGAGGGCCACCAGGAATGTGGCCGCCGCCGTTATGGCAATGCCCCGTGAACCCAGCACGATGGTCCCTTGCTCCGCCATACGGCCTCCTAGGACGTTGGAAACAGAATGTCCCGGCCCGCGTCGGCCACGCTGGCGCAGCCGGTGAGAATCATGGCCTGCGTCAGCTCACTGCGCACCTGGTCCAGGTACTTGCCAACGCCATCCTTCAGCCCGCCCAGGGCGGCAGTGCAGAAGGGCCGTCCGATCATCACGGCGTCCGCGCCCAGGGCCAGCATCTTGAGCACATCGCCGCCGGTGCGCACGCCGCCGTCCACCAGGATGGCGACCTGGCCCTTCACCGCTGCGGCCACGGCTGGCAGGGCCTCGGCAGTGCCGGGGGTGTGGTCCAGCACGCGCCCGCCGTGGTTGGAGACAACGATGCCCGCAGCCCCGGCGTCCACCGCCCGCTTGGCGTCGTCCGGGGTCATGACGCCCTTCAGGACAAACTTGGCGGGCACGTGATTGATGATGTCCTTGAGCTTCTCCAGCGGCTTGGGGCCAACGGGCCGACCCTGGAGGCGCAGGGTCACCAGGCCAGCGGCGTCGATGTCCATGCCTACAATGCCCGCGCCGGTGGCCACGGCCCGGTCGAGCTTCTCGAAGAGTTCCTTGTCCTCCCAGGGCTTGATGAACGGAATGCCCGCACCATTCAAGGCCTTGAGCGTCGCGAAGCCGGACTCGTGGATGAACGGGGGCACGCCGTCGCCGCAGCAGCCGATGACGCCCTTGTCCACGCAGCCGCCAAGCACCGCGTCGCAGTATTCCTGCTCCGTGATCTTGCCGCCCATATTGAAGGACACGCCGCCGATGGGCGCGGCCAGCACGGGCATGGACAGCTTGCGGCCCAGGAGCGTAGTCTGGGTGTCCGGGATCTCGGCCCCATGGATGAGGCGCATGTTGAAGCGGACGTTCGCCAAGGCAGAGACGTTGTTCATGAACGACGAGCCCGTGCCCAGGCCGCCCATGCCGGGGACTTCCCCGGCACAGGCCTTGCCGTTACATATGGGGCACACCTTGCAGTAGCCTGTCATGAATTCACGGGCCTTCTTGCGCACGTCCTTCATGTCCCAATCCTCCAAGATGCAGCGATTTCTGTTACTTAAGCCGTTCGGCCAAGGCCTCGGCAATGTGCTTGACCTGCATGCGGCTGCCCTTGGCCGTGAGCCCGCCGCGC
>MGTN01000060.1:4440-7427 GCA_001799475.1 Desulfovibrionales bacterium GWA2_65_9
CAGCCGGGGCAGTCAGTGAGCAGCAATTCTGCGCCGGTCTTCTCCACGTTCGCAAGCTTTTTCTTCAGCAGTTCCGCAGACAACTCCGGGAACTTCATGGAGTAAGTGCCGCCAAAGCCGCAGCACACGTCCTCCTCCTCGGCCGGTAGGTACTCAAGGCCCCCGGTGACCATGAGCTCACGCGGGGCCACGGTGACGCCCAGCCCCCGGCAAAGATGGCAGGGAGAGTGGTAGGTGACCTTCTTGCCGTCGGCGCGGAACTCGGAAGCCTCGACCTTCAGCACGTCGTGCACAAAGGAGCTGAAGTCGATGACGCGGTCCGCGAACTGCTGCACCTTCACCGCCAGCTTGGGGTCCTTGCCCAGGATGTTCGGGTAGCCGTGCTTCAGGTGCGAGGCGCAGGAGGCGCAGAGGGTCAGGATGTAGTCGTAGTTGGCCGGGTCCAGGGCCACCACGTTCTGCGCGGCCACGCTGCGCGTGGCTTCGCGTTCGCCCATCATCTGGACCGGCAGGCCGCAGCAGGACTGGTCCATGGGGTAATCCACGGCCACGTTGTGCTTGGCCAGGAGCTTCACCGCAGCCACGGCCTGTTCCGGGTACACGAAGTCCTGCACGCAGCCGGAGAACAGGGCCACGCGGTACTTCGGGTTCACGACACGGGGTTTGATGGCCTCGAACTGGTCGCGGAAGGCCTTCTCGGCGATGGCCGGAAGGGCTCTAAACTCCTGCCCGCGCGCAAAGATCATGGGCAGGTGGCGCAGGTAGGGGGTGCCGCCGGTGACGGGCTTCTGCACGGCCTTGGCCGAGCGCAACAGCGCATGGAACATCTTGCGGTTCTTCAGCACCATGCCCAGCAGCTGGCTCGGGAGCGGGTGCCCCTCCTCGTCCTGGATGCGCGCATGGACCTCCTTGATCAGCCGGGGCAGGTCGATGCCCCCCACGCACACGGCCTTGCAGGCCCCGCAGTTGATGCAGTTCTGCACGAGGTTCTTGGCCTTCTCGCGACCGTGGTAGAAGTAGGTCAGGATCAGCCCGATGGCCCCGATGTAGATATGGCCGTACTGGTGCCCGCCAACCAGGCGGTAGACCGGGCAGACGTTGGCGCAGGCGCCGCAGCGCACGCAGCGGAGCACCTGGGAGAACACGGGATCCTTGGCCAGGGCGCGCCGCCCGTTGTCCAGGAAGACCACGTGCATTTCCTTCTTGCCGTCGGGGGAGGCCTGGCACTCGCCAGGCCCGGTGATCCAGGTGACGTAGGAGGTGATGGCCTGGCCCGTGGCGTTCCTGGGCAGGGCCTTGATGACGCGCAGGGCGTCGGTGATGGTCGGGGTGAGCTTGTCCAGGCCGACGAGCGCCACATGCACGCGCGGCAGGGTCGTCACCAGGCGGCCGTTGCCCTCGTTGGTGCAGATGGCGATGGTGCCGGTCTCGGCGATGGCGAAATTGCCGCCGGAGATGCCCATGTCCGCCTGCACGTATTTGGCGCGCAGCTCGCGGCGGGCCACCTTGACCAGCTTCTGGATGTCGCCCTCCTGCTTGGTGCCGGTGACCTCGCTGAACAGGTCGGCCACCTGGTAACGCGAGAGATGGATGGCGGGCATGACCATGTGCGTCGGGCCCTCGTGCCTGAGCTGGATGATCCATTCGCCGAGGTCGGTCTCCGTCACCTCCAGGCCCAGGGCCTCCAGGTGGTGGTTTAAGAGCGTCTCCTCGGCGGTCATGGACTTGGACTTGACGATGCGCTTGACGCCCGCCTTCTCCGCGATGCGGCCAATGATCTCGTTGGCCTCCTGGCCGGTCTTGGCCACGTGCACGGTGACGCCCATGCGCTCGGCGTTCTTCTTGAACTCCTCGAAGAGCTCGTCCATGTGGGCCATGGCCTGATCCTTGGCGGCCGCTATTTCGCGCACCAGGCCGTCCACATCCATGCCCGCAAAGGCCTTGGCGCGGCTGGCGCGGTAGGCCACGGCGAAGTTGTCCATGGCGGTGCGCAGGAATTCGTTGTCCAGGGCACCCTGCATCTCGCCCCTGTATTCTTTGAGATCGCGTGCGTTCTGCATGGCCCTAGTCCTCCAGAAGCAGGATGTGCATTTCAAGCGGACCGTGCACGCCGATGGCCAGCACGCGCTCGATGTCCGCCGTGCGCGAGGCGCCGGTGATGAAGGCCACATAGCCGGGCGCGTCCTTGCAGAGCGCGCGCAGGAGGCTCTCGACGTCAAAACTGGTCTCGCGGATGGCCGAGACGGGCACCACGCAGATGTGCACCTCGCAGATCATGGTGGCTAGGCGCAACTCCTCGCTCTTGGAGTCGAGCACGCAGGTGCCGGTCTCGGCGATGGCCGCCTGGGCCACGGTGAATCCGATGTCGATGCCCGCCAGGTGCGAGCGCATGCCCTTGGTGATGAACGTGACCCCGCGCTCGGCGCAAGCATCGCCAAAGGCTTTGGAGGCCTCGGCAGAAAGGCCCGGCGCGGCGATGATCTTGCCGAGCTTGGCCTCGCACAAGGCCCCGGCCCCGGCGGAAAGGTCCGCCCCGCAGCCCGAGGGCAGGAGCTGGCAGGCCTCCTTCTTGTCACAGACGTCCAGGGTGTAGGCGTAGGCCTCGTCCAGGGTCTTGACCCGGGCCACGATGGCCGAGACAAGTCCGGCCTTTTCGGCCATCAGATCCGCCAATCGCGCGTTGTCGCTCATGGGTGGCACCTCGCTCAGGGGCAGTTGCAGGCTTGGGCGGCGGCGCATGCGCGGCCTTGTTCCGCCGGGTTCGGCCGCCCACACTGGAACGGACCGGAAATTTTGAGGTGGAGCCGGGCCGCCCGAATGGGACAGCCCGGCTCCGTGGAGTCGCTAAGGTTCAGGCTACGGCAGCATCCAGCTCAGGGTGTAGGCCTGCAGGTAGGTGATCACGCAGACGAACAGCAGCATGGCGATGGAGTGCTTCAGGGTGAAGCGGAACAGGTCGCCTTCGTGGCCGACCATGTTCGCCGCCG
>MGTN01000061.1:0-5123 GCA_001799475.1 Desulfovibrionales bacterium GWA2_65_9
TGCATGGCAGCGCTGCTGCTCGGCCTGTGGCTCCTGCGCGGGCCGGAGGTCCACGCAAACTCCGGGGTGAGCCTCTCCGAGCGTCTGGCGAAGTTCCGCCAGGGCATCCGCGAGGTGGCGGGCGACCGCCGCGTGGTGCTGACCTCGGCCATGGAGGGCGTGCAGAACATGGGCATGGGCGCGCTGGAGGCCTTTCTGCCCGTGTACGCCGTGACCCGCGCGGGGCTGAATGAGCTGGAGGCCGGGCTGCTCTGGGCCGTGCAGATCGCCGTGACCATGGTCAGCAAGCCCATTCTGGGCCGCCTGGGCGACGCCCACGGCCGCAAGGCGCCCATCACTGCGGGGCTGGTCTGCTGCGCCCTCGGCCTGGCCGCTGTGCCCTGGCTCACGAGCTTCTGGACCCTGGCCGTGGCGGCGCTGGTCTTCGGCCTGGGCGAGGCGCTGGTGACCTCGTCCTCGGCCGCGCTGGTGGCCGATCTCTGCCGCAAGCGCCACTATGGCGCGGCCATGGGCACCTTTGGCACCATCTTCGACGTGGGCCACGCCTCCGGGCCCATCCTGGGCGGGGTGCTCGTGGCTGCGCTTGATTTCCGGCTGGCCTTTGCCGTGCTGGCCGTGGTATTGCTGGCCGCAGTCCCGGTGTTCCTGGCCGGGGTGAGCCTTGATGACAACGACAATGACAATGCCAACACCAATGACCGGGCGGCCCGCGCCTAGGAGCGACCTGATGAACAAGACCCTGACCCCCGACGAATTGCGCCGCGAGCTGGCCTCGGCCACACCGCCCCTGGTCATCGACGTGCGCCGGGCGGAGGACCACGAGGCCGCGCCCGAGGGCGGCCCCGAGGGCATTCCCGGCGCGGACTGGCGCGCCCCGGCGCTGCTGGAGGACTGGGCGGGCGGCATCCCGGCCGGGGCCGAGGTGGTGGTCTACTGCGTGCGCGGCGGGGGCGTGAGCCAGGGCGTGCAGGCGGCGCTCACCGAGCGTGGGGTCAAGGCGCGCTATGTCGAGGGCGGGCTGGCCGCCTGGCGGGGCACGGCGCAGAAGGCCTGAGCCCGGCAGTCATCCGGCAGTCGGCCAGCAGTCCTTCGGCAGTCGGCTGGCAGTCATCCGGCAGTTATCCGGTCATCGGCCGGCAATCGCCCGGCCAGCCCGGCAATCTTGAACGCACCCGGTCTTATCGCGCACAGGGAGCCCATGGACGCTTCACCCCCCAGCCTTCGCCCAACCTTCCGCCCGGCCTTCCGCGAGTTCTTCCGCTACTGGCTGCGCCTGGGCTTCATCAACTTCGGCGGGCCAGCGGGCCAGATCGCCATGATGCACAAGGACTTGGTGGACGAGCGGCGCTGGGTGCCGGAGAAGCTCTTCCTGCGCGCGCTCAACTTCTGCATGCTCCTGCCCGGACCGGAGGCGCACCAGCTGGCCGTGTACCTGGGCTGGCGCCTGCACGGCTACCCCGGCGGCCTTGTCGCCGGGCTGTTCTTTCTCCTGCCCTCGGTGGGGCTGATGCTCTTCTTGAGCTGGCTGGCTGCGGCCCACGGAGGCGTGCCGCTCATCCAGGGTGTGTTCCGGGGCATTGCCGGGGCGGTGGTGGCCATCGTCGGGCAGGCTGTCTGGCGCATCGCCCAAAAGGCCCTGCGGCACCCGGTCTTCTATGCCTTTGCCGCAGCCAGCTTTCTCATGGGCTATGCGCTGAAGCTCAAGTTTCCGGGCATCGTGGTGGCGGCCGGGCTCATGGGCCTGTGGCTGGGGAGCGTCCGGCCGGACATCTTCTGTCATCATGAGGGCCTGCGGGGCGTCTGCGAGCCGGAAGACGACATCCCCGCGCCCCCACCCCCACCCCTGCGCCACGTGGCCCGCATGGCGGCCATTTTCGCCGGCCTGTGGCTGGCCGTGGCCCTGCCGGTGTTCCTCCTTGCCGGGCCGGGCTCCATCCTGCCCAAGCTCCTGAGCTTCTATTCCAAGGCCAGCTTCGTGACCTTTGGCGGGGCCTACGCGGTCCTGTCCTACGTCTCGGACATGGCCATGCGCCTGGGCTGGGTGGGGCAGGAGCAACTGGTGCTGGGCCTGGGCCTGGCCGAAACCACGCCCGGCCCGCTGATCATGGTCACGCAGTACGTGGGCTTTCTCACGGCCTGGAACCATCCGGGCGGGCTGGACCCGCTCACGGCGGGCATCCTGGGCGGGCTGTTGACCACCTTCGGCATGTTTCTGCCGAGCTTTCTCCTGGTCTTCGCGGGCGCGCCGTTCATCGAGGCGCTCACCGCCAACTCCCGGCTCCAGGCCATGCTCACGGGCATCACCGCAGCGGTGGTGGGGGTGATATTGAAGCTCGGCGTGGTCTTCGCCCAGGCCACCTTCTGGCCTGCGGCAGGCGGGTTCGACGCCTTTGCCCTGGCCGTGGCCGTGGCCTCGGGGGTCGCGCTGTGGCGCTGGAATACCGGGGTGCATTACCTGGTGCTGGCCTGCGGCGCATTGGGCGCGGCCTGGAGCCTGCTGGGGTAGAAAGCAGCAATCTGGCGCGGCATCAAGCCTGTTGCTTGAGCCGCGCCGTCGTCTTGGATGCCATGGAGATTAGTCCCTTCTGCCGTCAACCTCTTTGGCGACACCTTTGAACGGGTCTCCGCCCTGTTTTTGATTCATAAAGCGTCCAGTATCTGCGTCACGCTTCGTCCAATTGCCATTCACCGGGTTCTGACTCTGGGTCCGATCGCAGACCGAACCATGACGATGTCCATTGCCTGTGTTCTTGGCCATTTTGGCCTCCTCTAAAGAATTTCATGAAAAATAATACGTAGTGCTAGGTAGTCAAGGGGCGAAAAAGGAAGAAAAAGACAGCATCGGCGGTCAACCCGATGCTCGGGGCGGCGGCTGCCGGAAATTGCATTCCGCCGGACCTTGGCGTAGGAAGCGGGCAGTTGCGGCCCTGCCCTCTGTTGTCCGGGGCCGCGCGCGTCAATCATGCCAGCGTCGGCCTTATCAGCATTGGCCTGACCAGCACCGGAGACCCACATGCGCCTTGTCCCCAGAATCATCGGCCAGTCCCTGGGCATTGTGGCCCTGTCGGCCCTGTTCGCCTTTGCCGTCAACGCCGTGCGGCCCGACGGCCTGCCCCTGGCCCAGGCCGCCAAGACCTCATCCGGGGCCGCGCCCAGCGCCGTGCCGCCCGCCCAGGCCAGCGGCGAGATCGCCCTCAAGGACGCGGCCCTGCTGTTTTTGTCCGGTCGCGCCGTGTTCCTCGACGCCCGCTCGCAGTACGAGTTCGAGCTGGGGCACATCCAGGGCGCCCTCTCCCTGCCCACGCGCAACTTCGCCTCGGACTTCCAGGACCTGAAGCCCCTTTTGTCCGGCAAGGACGCGGTCATCGCCTATTGCGACGGCGAGAGCTGCCCCTTGAGCCAGGCCCTGGCCAAGCACCTGCGCGATGCCGGGATCACAAACGTCTATGTCCTGAAGAACGGCTGGAGCCTGTGGCAGGCCGAGAAGCTGCCCGTGGCCCAGGGCCAGGCGGCCCCCGCGTCCAAGGCGGCCCCGGCACCCAAGCCAGCCCCGGCAGCCAAGGTGGCTCCGGCGTCCAAGGTCGCAGCCCAGGTCGCAGCCAAGGCGGCGCTTGCACCCGCGAAGCCCCCGGCCCCCCAGATGAGCAAGGCCCCAAAGATGAGCAAGGACGACGCCAAGGCCAAGGGCCCGGCCAAGGGTCAGGAAAAGCTGTGCACGGACTGCGACAACTGATGCCCCTGCCGCCGCGCGCGGCGGACTTCGTGCTGCGCTTTGCCCTGGCCCTGGTGCTGTTCTACGCCAGCGCGGACAAGCTGCTGCACCCGCAGGACTTCGCGGCCATCGTCAAGGGCTACCACGTCCTGCCGGGCTCTCTCGTCAACCCCGTGGCCGTCTGGCTGCCGTGGCTGGAGCTGCTGCTGGGCCTGTGCCTGGTGTCCGGGTATTGGTGCGAGGGCGCGGCAACGCTGACTGCCGGGTTGTTCGCGGTGTTCTGGCTGCTTTTGATCGTGAGCTGGGCGCGCGGCATCGACGTGACCTGCGGCTGCTTTTCGACCAAGCCCGCCGAGCCCGGCGCGGAAACCACGCCCATGCTCTTCTACATCGGCCGCGATGCCGTGCTGCTGGGGCTGGCGCTGTTCACGGCCTGGGTGCGGTTGAGGGTGGCGGGAGAGCCGGAAGCGTAAGGCGCGCACCTCACGCCGCGCACCTCACCCGGCCCGCCAAAACGGCCCCGCCTGTCGCCAAGGACGAGCGGGGCCGTGGTGCGTCGAGCGTCGAGTGTCGAGCGCCGGGAACGCTATGTCCTGGCGTCCTTCTTCGGCGTCTTTTCCTTCGCCGGGCTCAAGGGCACCCAGCCCTTGAAAGCGTCCTCGGCCGCTACCTCGGGCGGCAGCCCGCGCGTGCGGACCAGGGACAGCACCACGGAGCCGCCGATGATGCACAGCGTCAGCAGTAGCGCCGCCTCGGTGGGAATCACCGGGCCGAAGTAGCCGTTGACGACCATCTTGAGCCCCACCACCACTAGCACCACGGACAGCCCGTACTTGAGGTAGTGGAAGCGGTGGATGATGCCCGCCAGCGCGAAGAACAGCGCCCGCAGGCCCAGGATGGCGAAGACGTTCGACGTGTAGACCAGAAACGGGTCCTTGGTGATGGCGAAGATGGCCGGGATGGAGTCCAGCGCGAAGATCACGTCCGAGACCTCCACCAGCACCAGCACGATCAAGAGCGGGGTGATGAACAGTTGCCCGGCCTGGCGCGTGACGAACCGCTCGGCCACGTAGTCCGCCGTGACGCGGAAGTGCCTGCGCATGAACGTGGTCACGCGGTTGCCGGAGAGGTCAGGCTCGTCGTCGATGGTCAGGAGCATCTTGATGCCCGTGATGATGAGGAAGGCTCCAAAGATGTAGATGACCCAGTGGAAGGCGCTCAGGATGGCCGAGCCCGCCAGGATGAGGCTCATGCGCATGACCAGCGCCCCCAGGATGCCCCAGAACAGCACCGTGTGCTGCGATTTGGCCGGAACCTGGAAGTGGGCGAAGATGAGCACGAACACGAAGATGTTGTCGATGCTCAGGCTCTTTTCGATGAGATAGCCGGTGAGGAACTCGTATCCGGCCTG
>MGTN01000061.1:5189-11975 GCA_001799475.1 Desulfovibrionales bacterium GWA2_65_9
AGGGTTGGAAGGGTCCATTCTTATGCCGGGCGTGAAAAAGGCGCAAGGGGGCGGCGCCCCGAGGCTGGCCCTGCGGCTGGCCCCGAGGCTGACCCTGCGGCTGGCCCCGAGGCTGACCCTGCGGCTGGCCCCGAGGCTGACCCTGAGGCTGGCCCCGAGGCTGGCCCTGCGGCTAAATAATGCGCTGCTCCACCGCCGTGCCGCGCCGCAGGTCCCACACGTCCCGGCGCTTCATCCAGACCACGCAGGCGAACAGCGCCACGTAGCCCGCGCTGAAGAGCTGGTGCGCGCCGTCCGTGCCGTTGCCCCAGGGCAGGTCCAGGTTCAGGGCGTCCAGAACATACGGGCTGACCAACTGGCCGGTGAACATGAAGAAAAGCAGGATGGCCGCGCCAGGGCCAAGGGACAGCGAGGCCAGCAGCGCCACGGCCAGGAGCGACTGCGCCGCCGTCAGGAAGAGCTCGTGCAGCTGGTACGGGCCGAGCGGCAGGGGCGTCTCGAAGCTGCCGCTGGCCGCGCCGTACACCGCCGGGATCATGCCCACGAGCAGCGTCCACTGGTTGAGCTTGGAGGAGAGCAGGCTGCCCATGGCTATGGCGGCCTGGCCGCGCAGCACGAACATGATGGCCACGATGAACTCCGGGGCCTCAGAGGCGATGGGCGCGAGCCACTGCACCAGCAGAAATTCGTTGATGCCGAAGACCTTGCCCGAAGCCACCAGGTTCTCGCTGAACAGCTCGGCGTTGGCCAGGATGACCCCGGCGGCGAACAGGAACAGGCCCAGGGTGGCCCAGCGGCGGCGGTTCCTGGGCAGCGCGCCGATGAGCTCGGCCGGGCCTTCCAGCTCGCACTCCTCGCAGGGGCGCTGGCTGGCCAGGCGCAGGTACCAGGCGTAGATGCTGAAGAACACCAGCCCGTCGTACCAGGCGAGCGTGCCCTTGATGGGGATGAAGAAGGCGTAGGCCGTGGCCATGCCCAGAAACAGCACCTCGGTGCGCTGGTCCTGGTTCAAAAACACGCGGCGGCGGGTCTTGAACCAGTGGATGGCCGCGATGCTCGTCCAGGCCACGCCGATGAGCAGGCGGTTGGCCCCGGTCATGTTGGCGATGGCATAGTGCGCGTAGTCCGAGCCGGGGTTCTTGCCCGCCTGCCAGGTGAAGTACATGTCCACGGCGTATTCCGGCAGCACGGCGATGAGCGCGACCACGGCGAGCGCGAGCGTCTGCGGGATGTCCATCTGGGCCACGTCGCAGGCCCACAGGAGCAGGAACGACGCGCCCAGGATGGCCAGGCCGGACAAAAGCGCGGCTGGCGGCGGGGCCAGGTGCGTGCCGGAGAGCCCCAGCCACAGGCCGGGCAGGGTGATGAGCGCGGCCAGGATGAGCGGCAGGGCTTTCTTGAACATGACGGGCGGGGTTCCGGGCTATTCGTCGGCCAGCAGGCGTTCGGCCACGCTGACGTCGTATAGGGAGGTGGGGTCGCTCTCCTTGCCGCTGGCCTTGAACATGGCCGCAGCCTGCTCGATGACCGCGTAGGGCAGCCAGTTGTGCTTGTCCCAGACGCTCGCATCGCCCTGGTGCCACATGCGGAACTCGATGCGCCCGCCGAAGCGGCGCACGTACATGCGCGCCTCCGGGTGCTGCGGGTTGGGGTAGTAGTACAGGCCGAGCTGGTCCTTCATGGCTGGTTCTCCGGATGAGGTGGCAGATGTGCTGGCGCCGGCGTCGGCAGGGGCTGGCCGAGCGGGTCGGCCTGTACGCGCAGGCCGGTGCGGGCGTCGGGGCGCAGGGCCAGCCTAGCCACGGCGAACAGCGTGGCTGCGTCGCGGCCGAGGAAAAATTCGTGGAACTCCGGGCCGATGCCTGCGCGCTCGGCCAGGCCCGTGCGGAAGGCGCGGTCGGCCAGGGCCATGCGCGTCAGCTCCTCCTGGGCGTCCAGGGATTCTTGGCCGCCCGCGCGCAGCGCTACGGCCAGGGGCGCGACGCGCGCCACCGCAACCAGGGCCTCGTGCTCGGCCATGACGGCCAGCAGGCCGTGCCCGGCGGGCAGGAAATCGGCGCGGCTCAGGCGCTCCAGCTCGTACATGGCCGCCAGGGCTGTGGTGTCCTGGCAGGACAGGACGCGGCACTCGGCGGGACGGCGCTCGTACAGGGCGCAGGCGTTGCCGGGCTGCATCAGCAGGGCGCAGGCCCAGCCGCTGCCGCCGCTGATGCGCTCACTGTTGGGGGACTCTGCGCCGCGCAGCTTGAGCAGCTCGGCCGCCAGCGGCAGCAGGCGGCCCTTGGGCTGGTCAAAGGCCGGCTCGCCCGCGCGCAGGGTGACCACCATGGCCAGGCTGAGCGCGCCCGGGCCGTCGAACAGGTGCAGGTCCTGGAGGTGCAGGGCCGGACCGCCTTTCTGGCAGCAGGTGCCGCAGCGGCGGCAGGCGGGGCTGGTGGGTTCGGCTTCGGTTTTCAATATTTTGGTTGCCTGTGCTGCGGTCTTTGGGTTATCAAACGGGCAGTCATCGGGAACAGCTGCTTACCCTGGCGCGGGCCGGAAAGCAACCCGCCGGGGCGGCAGGAGAAGGCCGCCCTGGAATGGGTATTGTTTGCCGGAGAGCGTGTTTTTCCGGATTTATGTTGACAAAGACGGTGGATTTTCCGTAACAGAACAGCAATCATGCGCTGGACTTGGACGGGGCGGGATTTATCCCGCCAATTCGTTCTCTAGGCGTCTCGCACGATGGAGGAAAGGCATCCGGCCAATGGTCCGCGCGCCAGCGGGCAAGGGCTGGATGGTTCTTGGAGTGTGGCAACATCTTAAATCAAACAACGGAGGTTAAGGGAATGGCGAAACACAAAACCCCCTTGTTGGACCAGCTGGAAAGCGGCCCGTGGCCCAGCTTTGTGTCCGACATCAAGCAGGAAGTAGCTCACAGATACGCGAATCCGAAGGGCATCGACTTCCAGATCCCAGCGGAGTGCCCGGACGACCTGCTGGGTATCCTTGAGCTGTCCTATGTCGAAGGTGAGACCCACTGGAAGCATGGCGGCATCGTGGGCGTGTTCGGTTACGGCGGCGGCGTCATCGGTCGTTACTGCGACCAGCCCGAGAAGTTCCCCGGCGTGGCCCACTTCCACACCGTGCGTCTGAACCAGCCCTCCGGCATGTTCTACAAGACCGACTTCCTGCGTCAGATCTGCGACCTGTGGGAACTGCGCGGCTCCGGCCTGACCAACATGCACGGCGCCACCGGCGACATCGTGCTTTTGGGCACCAGCACTCCCCAGCTGGAAGAGATCTTCTGGGAAGCGACCCACAACCTGAACAACGACCTGGGCGGCTCGGGCTCCAACCTGCGCACCCCCTCCTGCTGCCTCGGCGAGAGCCGCTGCGAGTACGCCTGCTACGATTCGCAGGAAATGTGCTTCCAGCTGACCAACGAGTACCAGGACGAACTGCACCGCCCCGCCTTCCCCTACAAGTTCAAGTTCAAGTTCGACGGCTGCTCGCTCGGCTGCGTGGCCGCCATCGCCCGCTCCGACATGAGCTTCATCGGCACCTGGCGCGACGAGATCCGCGTTGACCAGAAGGTCGTCGCCGCTTACGTCGGTGGCGAAATCGCCCCCAACGCCGGCGCTTACTCCGGTCGCGACTGGGGCAAGTTCGACATCCAGAAGGAAGTCGTTGCCCTGTGCCCCAGCCAGTGCATCCGCTTTGAGGGTGGCAAGCTGGAGATCAACAACAAAGAATGCGTCCGCTGCATGCACTGCATCTGCGTCATGCCCCGCGCGCTCAAGATCGGCAACGACCGCGGCTGCTCCATCCTGGTCGGCGCCAAGGCCCCGATCCTCGACGGCCCGCAGATGGGTTCGCTCGCCATCCCCTTCATCAAGGTCGATGACGACTACGCTGGGGTCAAGGAATTCATCGAGGCCACCTGGGACTGGTGGATGGAAGAAGGCAAGAACCGTGAGCGCATCGGTGAGACCCTGAAGCGCCTCGGCTTTGCCAAGCTCCTCGAAGTGACCGGCACCAAGGCTGATCCGCGCCACGTCAAGGAACCCCGCCACAATCCCTACATCTTCTGGAAGGAAGAAGAAGTGGAAGGCGGCTGGCAGCGTGAGATCTCCGATTACCGCTCCAGACACCAGAAATAAGTAGGACAGGAGGAAACATCATGGCTTTTATTTCTTCCGGATACAATCCCGCGAAACCGATGGAGGGACGCATCACCGACATCGGACCGCGTCACTTCACCGACTTCCTGCCCCCGGTCCTGGCCAAGAACAAAGGCGCCTGGGACTACCACGAAATCCTGGAGCCCGGCGTTCTTCTGCACGTCGGCCTCTCCGGCGACAAGGTCTACACCGTGCGTTGCGGCGGCGCTCGCCTCATGAGCGTCACCCACATCCGCGAGATCTGCGACATCGCCGACAAGTACTGCGGCGGGCACCTGCGCTTCACCACCCGCAACAACATCGAGTTCATGGTCGGCACCGTTGAAGATGCCAAGGCCCTCAAGGCTGACCTGAACGCCCGCAAGTTCGCTGGCGGTTCTTACAAGTTCCCCGTTGGCGGCACCGGCGCCGGCGTCACCAACATCGTGCACACCCAGGGCTGGGTCCACTGCCACACGCCCGCCACGGACGCCTCCGGCACCGTGAAGGCGACCATGGACGTGGTCTTCGAAGAGTTCCAGAACATGCGTCTGCCCGCCCCCGTGCGCATCTCCATGGCTTGCTGCCTGAACATGTGCGGCGCGGTGCACTGCTCCGACATCGCCATCCTGGGCATCCACCGCAAGCCTCCGATCATCGACCACGAGAGCGTGGACAACATCTGCGAAGTGCCCCTGGCCGTCGCAGCCTGCCCCACCGGCGCCATCCGCCCGACCAAGATCGAGTTCCAGGGCAAGCAGGTCAACACCGTTGCCGTCAAGAACGAGCGCTGCATGTTCTGCGGCAACTGCTACACCATGTGCCCGGCCATGCCCCTTGCCGACAAGACCGGTGACGGCATCGCCATCATGGTCGGCGGCAAGATCAGCAACCGCATCACGACCCCCAAGTTCTCCAAGGTCGTCGTGCCCTTCATCCCCAACGAGCCCCCGCGTTGGCCGAAAATGACCAAGGTCATCAAGAAGATCCTGGACACCTACGCTGGCGATGCCCGCAAGTACGAGCGCCTGGGCGACTGGGCCAACCGCATCGGCTGGGAGCGCTTCTTCGAGAAGTGCGACCTGGAGTTCTCGGCCCACCTGATCGACGACTTCCGTGATCCGGCGTACTACACCTGGCGCCAGACCACCCAGTTCAAGTTCTAGCCGACGACTGACAACGGGGCGCGGAGGGCAACCTTCGCGCCCCTCACAACAAAAGGGGCAACACCATGGCGCTCGTTTTCGAAGAAGCCAAGGCCAAGATCATCGAGTTCATCACCTCGAAGGCCAAGATGAAGAGCAAGTTCTACTTCAACGACTTCACCGCCCTCTTCCCCGAAGAGAAGGGCCGCGACGTCAAGAAGATCCTGACCCAGATGATCAACGAGGAAACCCTCGTGTTCTGGTCCAGCGGCAGTACCTCCATGTACGGCCTGGCTGGCGCCGGCAAGCACGCGGACGGCGAGGACTAGACTCCTCCCGCCTCAAAGCTTTGTTCGAGGGGCCTTGCCCAGGCAATGGGCAAGGCTTTTCTCGTTTAATGCGCCACCCCCGGACCGCCCAGGCCAAAGCGACATGACAGCCTTCCCCCGCATCATCCTGGCCGGACTCTCCGGCGGCTCTGGCAAGACCTTCGTCTCCGCCGGAATCTGCCGCGCCCTCACCCGCCGGGGCCTGTCCGTCATGCCCTTCAAAAAGGGCCCGGACTACATCGACGCCTCCTGGCTCTCGCACGCCGCCAAAACCACGGCCACGAATCTTGACCCCTTCCTGCTCACGCCGGGCGTCATCGCCGCCCTGTTCCAGGAAAAGGCCGCCAGCGCCGACATCTCCATCATCGAGGGCAACCGCGGCCTGTTCGACGGCAAGGACTTTGCGGGCACCTGCTCCACGGCCGAGTTGGGGCGCCAACTTTCCGCCCCGGTCATCCTCGTCCTCGACGCCACCAAGATGACCCGCACCGCTGCCGCCATCGTGGCCGGATGCCGCGCCTTCGAGCCCGGACTGAACCTGGCCGGGGTCATCCTGAACCGCACCGCAGGCGAGCGCCACCGCAACATCCTCAAGGAGTGCATCGAGGGCCTAGCCGGGGTGCCGGTGCTGGGCGCACTGCCCAAGTCGGCCCAGAACCCCATCCCCGAACGGCACATGGGCCTCGTGTCCGACCAGGAGCACTCCGGACGCGAACAGGCGCTGGACGCCATCGCCGACACCGTCGCGGCCTGCGTGGACATGGAGCGCCTGCTGGAGATCGCCCGCAGCGCGCCCGCTCCGGCCGCAGCCCCGCCCGTGCCCTGGCCGACCTCCGTGGTCTCTGGCGAAGCCCCGGTCATCGGCTACGTGTTCGACGCGGCCCTGTGGTTCTATTACCCGGAAAATCTCGAGGCCCTGACCCGCGCCGGAGCGAAACTCCAGCGCCTGAGTCTGCTCGACCCCGAACCCTGGCCGGAAATCCACGGCCTGTACCTGGGCGGCGGCTTCCCCGAAACCCAGGCCGAGGCGCTCTCCGCCAACACCGCCGTGCGCAGCCGCGTGCGCGCCCTGGCTCAAGACGGGTTGCCCATCTACGCCGAGTGCGGGGGCTTCATGTACCTCTGCCAAAGCCTGGCCCTTGACCAAAACGGCGAGCACGGCGAGCACGG
>MGTN01000062.1:0-7437 GCA_001799475.1 Desulfovibrionales bacterium GWA2_65_9
AAGAACGACGACCCCAACAAGCCGGACCCGAAACCGGACGATGTCAAGCCGCAGACGCGGGAGACCGTGGAGAACCTGCGGACGAACAACCCAGCGTTGGACTCCATTAGCGTGAACAGCGGCAAGCGGGACGGCGATCCCAACAAAGACCCCCACGCCGATGGCCGCGCCGTGGACATCAACAAGGTGAACGGCATTCCGGTGAAGGAGTTGGGGAAAGCCCAAGGCGAGGACGGCAAACGGGCGCAAGAGGCGGCGAAGAACATGGAAGAGCAGGCGAAGAAGGACGGCAATGTCAACCAAGTTCTCGGGCCGACCGGGTGTTGGGAAAGGGACGAGAATAGAAGGTGGAGGCAACTCGATCCAGAAATTCCGAGAGATCAAGGCCTGATCAATGGCCACAAGGACCACTACCATATCAACGTATACAGGAAATGACGCAAGGGGCCAAACATGAACAGCATTTTCGCGCTGGGTCTCATCCTTCTCAGCCTCGCCTCGCCAGTTCTGGCGAGTGAAACCGCCGAAGTCGTCGAGGAGTATGGCATGAGCGACCCCCTGGCCCGGCGAATCGTCTGCACAGCCGCTCATGAGGCGCCGCGAGCGCTCGGACCGCAGTACGCCCACGTGTCCATGTTCTCCGTGCCGGAACCCGACGGCAGCGGCGAGCGCCTGTTCGTGGGTTTCGTGGCCGACCTCCTGGACAGCCGGTCGGAGTGGTACCTTTGGCGCGGTCCAGTGGCCATGCGCTGGAAAAACCTACGGAGTGTGCCTGAATACCGCTCCTCGAACGTCGTGCCCAACCCGAAGCGCTATAGGATCGACCGCCTGACCGCGCTGCCGGGCGACCGCATGCAGACCTCCGTCATGGAGATCAACCTGGAGGCCCAGTCGGCGCTCCTGCTCCAGGTGGGCGGCGGGCCGGGCCAGCCCAAATACCTGGACTCGCAGCCCCTGGAGGAGCTGCCCATGAACGACTCCCTGGAGCTGCTCGTCCGCTTGTATAAACAGCAAGTCATTCAGACTGACACGTTGTGCTTGCGTTCCTATGAGGTACGCTTGGGAAGCTGTGCGTTTATTGACAGGATGAACTCCCGTGCCTGGTATGCGACCCTGGAGCCGCACCTTCTTGCCATATCAAGCAAAGCCGATCCCGGTCAGGCTATGTTGCATTTTCTGCCGGTGCGGCCTGATGGCTGGACGATGGAGAAGGTACTGGCCCAGCCTGCCCAGAATAATGCAAACGGCACCTTCGTGCTGCGGATGCTGGCCCCATACCTCGCCCCGCACGGACAGGGAGGACTGATGCGGCATGGCGCACGCTACCGCGTCAGCATCAGCCTGCATGACATGGACATCAACCCCCTGGAACGCGGACTGGAGTATGATCTTACAAGCGAGTCCTGGGAACCCAATTCGGGCGAGACGAAGATCAAGTACGTGCCCAAACCCTGACCGGAACCTGACTAAAACAACCGGCCCGGCCTCCCCACATGCGGGAAGCCGGGCCGTTCTCGCGTTTTCGCCACGCCGATTCCTCTGCCCGCCTTGACATAACCGCCGCCTGGGGCGAATATCCGTACACGAGTGAGTCTGCCGGGCCTGGCCCCGCAACCGCCTTGTGCCAGCCACCCGCTTCGCCCACGGAGGACCAACATGTCCAAGCACGACGCACCCAAGGCGGATTTCGCCTGCAAGCCCGCCAATCCGCTCGTCAACCCGCACGCCGACCCGCACGCCGAGGCCCCCGCCTGCCCGACGCAGAACCCGCGCGACCTGAAGCACGAGGCCGAGCGCGCACGCATGATCATCGAGACCCTGCCCTACATCCGCGAGTTCGCCGGGCAGACCGTGGTCATCAAGTACGGCGGCAACGCCATGATCGACGAGAACCTGAAGCAGAGCTTCGCCAAAAGCGTGGTGCTGCTGAAATACGTCGGGGTCAACCCGATCATCGTGCACGGCGGCGGCCCGCAGATCGGGCAGATGCTCAAAGCCCTGAACATCCAGTCGCATTTCCGCCAGGGCCTGCGCGTGACGGACGGACCCACCATGGACGTGGTGGAGATGGTCCTCGTGGGCAAGGTCAACAAGGAGATCGTGAACCTCATCAACCTGGCCGGGGGCCGCGCTGTGGGTCTGTCCGGCAAGGACGGCATGCTCATCCGCGCGGAGAAGAAGGAGCTGGCCATCGAGAGCGCCGACGCCCCGCCCGAGATCATCGACCTGGGCATGGTCGGCGAGGTGGTCAGCATCGAGACCGGCGTGCTCAAGTCGCTCATGGGCGTGGGCATCATCCCGGTCATCGCGCCCGTGGGCGTGGACGACGAGGGCCGGACCTACAACATCAACGCCGACTCCGTGGCCGGGGCCGTGGCTGCGGCCATCCGCGCCAAGCGCCTGCACCTCTTGACGGACGTGCCCGGCGTGCTGGACTGCGACAAGAAGCTCATCCCCTCCATGACCAGCACCCAGGCCTTCGAGGCCATTGAGCGCGGCGTGGTGGTGGGCGGCATGATCCCCAAGCTGCAGTGCTGCCTGGAGGCGGTGCTTGGCGGCGTGGACAAGGTCCACATCATCGACGGCCGCGTGGAGAACTGCGTGCTGCTGGAGATGTTCACCCCCTGCGGCATCGGCACCGAAATCACCCGCTAAGAAGAATAAGGAGTTCCCCCCCATGCGCGCCATCGCCGTCGTCGGCTACAAGAAATCCGGCAAGACCACCCTGGCCATGGAGCTGGCCCAGGCCCTGAAAGCGCAGGGCCTCACCGTGACCCTGGTCAAGCACTCGCACCACGGCTTTGACGAGAAGCCGGACACCGACACCGCGCGCTTCCGCGAGAGCGCGGACATGGTCATGGGCTTCTCGCCCGGTGGCAGCTTCGTGTCCTGGCCCGGCGAGCGCCCGCTCTCCGACCTCATCCCCCTGGTCAGCACCGACATCCTGGTGCTTGAGGGCGGCAAGACCCTGGGCGTCATGCCGCGTATTATCATTGCGCCCGACGAGGCCACGGCAGCCGACCTGGACCCGGAACTGGCCCTGGCCGCTTACGGCGACGTGGCCCTGGAAGGGGTCATGGCCACCCGCGACATCAGTGGTCTGGCGCGCATCGCGGCCAACGGCGGCTTCCTGCTGCCGGGGCTCGACTGCGGCGGCTGCGGCCGCGAGAACTGCCGCGCCCTGGCCGTGCAGATCGTGGCCGGGGAGGCCAGCGAGGCCGACTGCGTGGCCATGAACGGCGAGCTTAAAATCAACATCAACGGCCAGCCCCTGGCGCTCAACCCGTTCATCGAGCGCATGCTGCGCGGCGGCATCCTGGGCATGCTGCGCGAGCTCAAGGGCTTCGGCCCCGGCCCTGTGGACATCCACCTGGGCTGAGGCTTCGGCGCAAGGCCTGGCCGGACCGATTTGAGAGATCCGCCGCCGGACAACCTGATCGGACAACCTGACCGGACCATCTGACCGGACCATCTGATCGGTTGGGCATGCGCGGACCACCTGCCAAGGCCAGCCAAGCCGGGCCGATTTGCCTGGACCGCCTGGCCGGACGGTCTAACAGGCCCGTCTGGCCGGTCGAGCCGGACCGAACCAACACCATTGGACCAACAGGCTTGGGCCAAAACCACCGGGAGCCCATGAACAAAGCTGCCAAAACCCTGGACGGACACGGATTTTTGAGCGTTGTCAGCCGCGCGGAGTTCGCCGCGCTCTTGGCCTCTGTAGCACCGTTGGCGACCGAGGACGTGGCCGTGGAGCAGGCCCTGGGCCGCGTGCTGGCCTGCGCCGTGCTTTCGCCGGAGGACCTGCCCCAGACCGCGCGGGCCTGCATGGACGGCTACGCGCTCACCGCCCGCGACGTGTTCGGCGCCAGCGAGACCAACCCGGCCTATGTGGACTGCGTGGCCGACCTGCGCATCGACTGGCATCAGGGGGGGCATCAGGGCCCTCACGAGGGCGGGCATCAGGCTGGGCACCAGGGCGGGCAGGACTCCGGCGCAGGCCGGGACATCCGCCTCAGCCCGGGCCAGGCCGCGCGCATCCCCACCGGCGGCAGCCTGCCCGAGGGCGCCGACGCCGTGGTCATGGTCGAATATACCGGCAGACTGGCCGGACAGCTCGGCAATGACCAACTGGACGCCGGGACCGCCGAAACTGTCGAAACCGCCGGGACCAGCGAAACAATAGAAGTGCGCAAGAGCCCTGCGCCTGGCGAGAACGTCATGCTCCCGGGCGAGGACATGCGCCAAGGCGACATCGCCCTGCCCCAGGGCCGCACCCTGCGCGCCCAGGACATCGGGCTGCTGGCCGCGCTGGGAGTGACACACATAAAAACGGGCCGAAGGCCCCGCGTGGGCGTCCTGTCCACCGGCGACGAGCTCGTGCCGGCCAGCGCCACGCCGCGCCCCGGCCAGATCCGCGACGTGAACTCCTGCGCGCTGTGCTGCCTGGCGGAGGAGGCTGGCGCGGAGGCCGTGGCGCTCGGCATCATCCCCGACGACCTGCCGCAGCTTACGGAAGCCCTGGCCGCAGCGCTGGCACAGTGCGACGTGGTGCTTTTGTCCGGCGGCAGCTCGCTGGGCGCGCGCGACCACACCAATGCCGCCATGCTGGCCCAGCCCGGCGCCACCATCCTGGCCCACGGCATCGCCATGAGCCCGGGCAAGCCGACGATACTGGCCAGGGTCGGGGCCAGGGCCGGGGGCAAGACGATCATCGGGCTGCCGGGCCAGGTGACCTCGGCCCAGGTGGTCATGTCCGTGCTCATCAAGCCCTTTTTGCGGCACCTGGCGGGCGATGGCTCGGCCCTGTCCGCAGCCCCGCCGGCATTTGTGGCCGAACTCTCGCGCAACATCGCCAGCCGCCCCGGACGCGAGGACTTCGTGCGCGTGCGCCTGGAGGCCCGGCCCGGCGCCGTGCCGCTGGCGCATCCGGTGCTCGGCAAGTCCGGCCTGCTCAAGACCCTGCTCGACGCCGACGGGCTCATCGCCGTGCCTGCCAACGCCGAGGGGCTGTACAAGGGCGCGCTGGCGCCCGTGTTCCCGTTGTAGTCGCGCCCGCGTTCATCTCGGAGCCGCGCCGACGGCGTTCAGGCCATTCTGGGTGTTCTTGCCGGAACCGTAAGGATTAGGCGGGCTGGACTGGCTGGTCAGGCCGGGCTGGTCTGGCCGGCCCGGTCGGACCGACCGGGCCGACTGATCGGAACGGTCTGCTTCGCCTGGCTGGCGAGAGCGGGCTGAACGGATTGATCGTATTGGCTTGGCTGGCCCGGCTGGGCGGAGCTGGCTGTCTTTGTCCCAGCCCGGAAGCGCCCGAAGGGGATACACGCCCTGAAGGGGATTGTGACAAACGGCGCACGCCTTGACTGCAAGGCTGCGCAGCCCTACCTTCCCCCCTGCCCCCCGATCCAGGGATTGGAGTGGCCCGTTCTCGACATACTGCCCAAGACGCAATGCCCAAGCCCTACTGTGAGGAACGCCATGCCGCAGAAACAGCGCACCGCCCCGGACATCCTGGCCGCCAAGGGTGAGCGCAAGCTCGCCGTGCTCACGGCCTACGACTATCCCACCGGCTTGCTCGCAGACGAGGCCGGGGCGGACGTCATCCTCGTGGGCGACTCGCTCGGCATGGTCTGCCTGGGTCTGCCGGACACCCTCGGCGTGACCATGGCCGACATGCTGCACCACACCAAGGCCACTGCCCGCGCCGTCAAGAGCGCGCTGCTCGTGGCCGACATGCCCTTTTTGTCCTACCAGACCGGCATCGAGACGGCCGTGGCCAATGCCGGGCGCTTTGTGCAGGAGTCCGGCGCGCGCGCCGTGAAGGTCGAGGGCGGGGCCGAGTTCGCGGGGCACATCAAGGCCATGCTGGCCGCTGGCATCCCGGTCATGGGCCACATCGGGCTGACCCCGCAGCAGGTGGCGGTGCTTGGCGGGTTCAAGGCCCAGGGCAAGACCGCCCGCGCCGCCAAGAAGCTCGTGGAGGCCGCGCACGCCCTGGCCGAGGCCGGGTGCTTCTCCCTGGTGCTGGAGGCCGTGCCCGCCGAGGTCGCCGCGCGCATCACGAGCGAGATCGACATCCCGACCATCGGCATCGGGGCCGGGCCGGACTGCGACGGCCAGGTGCTGGTGTTCCACGACATCGTCGGCCTGTGCCCGGGCCTGCGGCCGAGCTTCGTCAAGCAGTACGCCGACCTCTGGACCCCGGCCCGCGAGGCGCTCAGCGCCTATTGCGCCGAGGTGCGCGCCGGAACCTTCCCCGGCGCTCCGCAGACCCGGCGCATGGCCGCAGACGAGCTGGCGGAATTCCAGGCCGCCTCGGAATACGGGGACGCGTAAGCCCGCCCATGCCCATGCCCGCCGTTTCCGATACCTTGACTCTGACCGCGCTCTGGCACGGGCTGGCCGTGCCCTTGTCGCGCCTGCTCTTGTCCGTCAGCGTGGGCCTGTTCATCGGCACGCTCATCGAGGCCCTGCGCTGGACGCGCGCCGTGGCCAGGATCGCCCAGCCGCTGGTGCGCCTGGGCCGCCTGAGCGACGTGGCCGGGGCCAGCTTCTCGCTGGCGTTCTTTTCCGGCGCCGCGGCCAACGCCATGCTGGCCGAGGCCCACGAGAAGGGCGACATGACCCGGCGCGAGGTCATGCTCTCGAATCTCTTCAACAGCCTGCCCACGTACTTTCTGCACCTGCCCACGCTGTTCTTCATCGCCGCGCCGTTCATCGGCCAGGCCGCGGTGCTCTATGTGAGCCTGACCGTTGCCGCGGCGCTGCTGCGCACGCTGGGCATCGTGCTCCTGGGCAGACTGACCCTGCCGCCCCTGGCCGAGGGCTGCGTGCCCTGCCTGCTGGCCGAGGACCCGAAATGGGACTGGCGCGCGGCGCTTAGCAAGACCTGGCAGCGCTTTAAGCGCCGCCTGCCGCGCATGGTCTACTACACCATCCCCATCTACGTGGCCTTCTTCTTCCTCAAGCGCTGGGGCGTGTTCGACGCCATGGAGACGTACATGGCCGAGCATGTGTCCTTCCTGTCCTGGTTGCCGCCCCAGGCCATGGGCATCATCGGCTTCCACATGGCGGCGGAGACCACGGCAGGCTACGCCGCAGCGGGCGCGCTGGTGCAGACCGGCGGGCTGACGCTGAAGGAGCTGGTGCTGGCGCTGCTGGTGGGCAACATTTTGTCCTCGCCGGTGCGCGCGGTGCGCCACCAGTTCCCGTACTACGCGGGCATCTTCAAGCCCGGCCTGGCCATGAACCTGATCCTCTCCAACCAGGCCCTGCGCGTGGCCAGCATCCTGCTGGTGACACTGGGCTACGCCCTCTGGGGTTAGGCCGAGCCGGAAGGCCTCCGGCGGCCGGGGGGAATGATTCCCCCCGAACCCCCCCAGCGGGTTGCAGTTCTGGGCCTATGCGCATTGCGTCCGCCAGGCCCACCTTCCCGGA
>MGTN01000062.1:7462-9354 GCA_001799475.1 Desulfovibrionales bacterium GWA2_65_9
ATTCCTGTCCGTCCTTGACCTGCCCTGCCTGATTACGTATTCTCCGCAAAGCTCGAAACCCGTCCCCCATCGCCAACCTCCGGAGGGACCATGCCCCGCCGCGCCGCCATGCCCCTGATGACCCCCCTGTTGACTGTCTGCGTCCTGTGCGCCCTGGCCCTGCCCGCCCTGGCCGAGAGCAAACAGGCGCCCAGTAAGCAAGCACGGGAGCTGCGCGCAGCGGGCGACCTCGTGCCCTACGCTCCGCCCCAGGCCGTGCTGAAAGCCCTGTTCAGCGCCGACGAGGACGCGCCCAGGGGCGTCTATGGCCCTGTCTCGGCCTACGTGAAAACCCGCGCCTGCCCCACCACTTGGCTCATCGAAAAGGGCGAACGGACGCGCATCGAGGAATTGGCCGCCCGCAAGGGCATTCCGCCCTACGAGTTCAGCCTGACGCTCGAAGAGGACTGCCCGGGCAAGGTGACGCACGCGGTGTTCGTGACCTCGCCCGGCAGCACGCCCGAGGCCTGGCTCAAGTGGCGCAGCCAGTTCCACGGCCGCAAGGCCGCCCGCCACTATGGCGCGGCCCTGGAGAACCTGAAGAAGGCCGAGGCCGCCGGGCTGGCCCCCACGGCGGAGCTGCGCTTCTTGGCCGTGAATGGCGAGTTGCTGATGCAAAATCTTGAGGACGTGCTGCGCGCCGAGGGCAGGCTTGCGCCCGTGTTCGACCTGGAAAAGGGCGCGCGCACAGGCAAGTAGCCTCCCCGCAAAGGACGATGCAGCCATGGCCGGACGCCCACGGATCGAAAACAGGGGGAGCGCCAGCAGCGGGCAGGGCCTGGCCTCGCTGGCCGTGCTGGCGCTGCTTTGCGCCATCGCCGCCTTCCTGCTGGTCCGGCAGCCGCGCCTGAACCCGGCCGTGGAGGTATCCCTGCGCGCACCCGCGCCCAAGGCTGGCGTTGCCGCAGTCGCTGGGGCGACAGCCGGGACAGCCGCCGGGGGTGCCGAGACAACTGCTCCTGCGCCGGAGGACGCGGCAGCGACGCCCAATGCCGCTGGTCGCGGACCGGTCGCCACCCTGGCCAGCCTGCTTCCGGACGTTGCGCCCGGCGTCAAGGCCCTGGCCGCTGCGGAGTCCTTCACCCCGGCCACCCTTTCGGACAAGATCGACGGCAAGGCCGAGATGTACCTGGCCGCCGGGTTCGCGGCCATGAGCTGCCGCAGTTATCAGGCCCAGGGCAGCCCATCAGGGCAGACGCCAGTGCGCATCGAGCTGTACCTGTACCGCATGAAGTCCCTGGACGCGGCCTTTGCCGTGTTCAGCGGCCAGCGCAGGCCCGGCTCGGCCCAGAGCGGGCTGGCTAAGAACGGCTACCTCACCGAGAACGCGCTGTTCCTGACCAGCGGCCCCAACTACCTGGAGGTCATCGCCGACCGCGCTGGCACGCGCCCGGCCCTGGAGGCCCTGGCCAAGGCCGTGCTGGCCGCGCTGGAGCCTGCCCAGAGCGTTGCCGGGAACGCCAAATCCGGCGAGAAACCCGGCGCCCAGTCCGATGTGAAATCCGAGGTGAAGTCCGATGTGAAGCCCGGTGCCAAACCCGCCGCCGACCTCCAGCCCCCGGACCTGTTCCCCAAGGCCGGGCTCAAGGCCGACAGCCTGCGCCTGGCCGTGGCCGACGCCTTCGGCTGCCAGGGGCTGACCAGCGTGTACACGGCGGAGTACGACTCCAGCCGGTCCGGGGCCGCAGCCCTGCTCTCGCGCCGCAAGAACCCGGCCGAGGCCGCTGCCCAGTTGAAGCTCTACCAGCGTTTTCTCACGGACAACGGCTTTGCCGCGCAGTCTGCCCCTGGCGCGCCAGCCGGGGCAGTGGTGTTGGCCCTGGAGGGCATCGGCGTGGAGCTGCTGTTCACGC
>MGTN01000062.1:9374-10731 GCA_001799475.1 Desulfovibrionales bacterium GWA2_65_9
CAGGAGCTTTCCCGCCGGGACTTCCCCCGTCGCGAGTTCCTCTGGCGCGCGGCCGGGGCCTCGGCCCTGGCCCTGACCGGCGCTGGCCTGGCTGCCGCCTTGCTGGACACAAGCGGGCCTCCGGCCTCTGATCCGTCCGGCGCGGCCACCTCGGCCAGGGGCCTGGGCGACTTCTCCCTGCCCGAGCTGCGCGGCAAGCCTGGGCGCATGGTCATTGTCCGGGGGAACCCCAAGCAGGCGGGCAGTCCGGACCGCAGGGCCATGCTGGAGCGCGCGCTCACTGCCCTGGGGGGCCTCGGCGCCTTCATCAAGCCCGGCGACCGCGTGCTGCTCAAGGTCAACGCGGCCTTCGCCACCTCGCCGCTGCTCGGGGCCACCACGCACCCGGACCTGGTCGCGGCGGTGACCAGCCTGTGCCTGTCCGCCGGGGCGGCCTCGGTGGCGCTGACCGACAACCCCATCCACAGCCCGGAGAGCTGCTTCGCGCTCACCGGCATTGCCGAGGCCGCAGCGCAAAGCGGAGCAAAGGTCATTCTGCCCAATGAGGCCCTGTTCGCGCCCGTGAGCGTGCCCCCATCCGGCAATATCGGCGGCCGCCTCATCCGCGACTGGCCCGCGCTCACCGGGGCCTTCAAGGGCGTGACCAAGCTCATCGCGCTCTCGCCGGTGAAGGACCACCACCGGGCCGGGGCCTCCATGACCCTCAAGAATTTCTACGGCTTCCTGGGCGGGCGCAGGAACGTGTTCCACCAGGACATCAACGGGATCATCGCCGAACTGGCGCTGCTCACCCGGCCCACCCTGTGCATCCTGGACGGCGTGACCGTGATGCTGGCCAACGGCCCCACAGGCGGCTCGCTCTCGGACTTGAAGGCCATGAACGTCCTGGCCGTGACCACCGACCCTGTGGCTGCCGACGCCTTTGGCATGGAGCTCCTGGGCCGCGCCCTCACCGAGGCCCCGTACATCCAGCTGGCCCAGACCGCAGGCGCGGGCAGCGCGGACTACAAGGCCCTGAATCCGCAGTTCCTGGACCTGGGGGCCTGAGCCATGCGTTTTGACATGCGCATCGTCATTGCCCGCCGCATCAGCCAGGTCTTCTTCGTGCTGCTGACCCTCTGGCTCTGCGCCGTGACCACCCTCGGCGCCTCGTTCTGGCGGCTGTCCGGCTGGCCGGTGAACTTCATCCTGCAGCTCTCGCCGCTGACCGCCCTGGGCACGCTCCTGTCCACGCATTCCTGGTACCAGCCGCTGCTCTGGGCCGTGCCCGTCATCATCCTGACAGCCTTCCTGGGCCGGGTCTTCTGCGGCTTTGCCTGCCCGCTGGGCGCGCTCAACCAGGCTTTGGGCTGGCTGG
>MGTN01000062.1:10861-11539 GCA_001799475.1 Desulfovibrionales bacterium GWA2_65_9
CCTCGGCCTGGCTGCTCTTGGCCGTGTTCGCCGCCATCCTCGGCCTGAACTTCCTGCGGCCCCGGTTCTTCTGCCGCTACGTCTGCCCGCTGGGCGCGCTGTTCGGGCTTTTGAACCGCTTCGCGCCCTGGCGCATGGGCAAAGTCGATGACTCGGCCCACGGCGAGTGCGGCAACTGCACCCTGTGCGACACCTATTGCGAGGGCGCCTGCCGCCCGTCCGGCACGCTGGTGACCAGCGAGTGCCTGATGTGCATGAACTGCCTGGACGCCTGCCCGCAGGGGCGCATGACCTTTGCCGGACTGCCCTCTGCCGGGGGTGAGGAGCATCTGCCCGAGCCCTCGCGCCGGGGCTTCCTGTTCGCCGCGGCCGCTGGCGCGCTGTCCGCGCCCCTGTGGACCATCGGCGGCCTGGCCGACACGGGCAAGAACCCGCTCTTGATCCGCCCGCCCGGCGCACTCGACGAGGCCCGCTTCCTGTCGCGCTGCCTGCGCTGCGGCCAGTGCATGCGCGTCTGCCCGACCAACGTCATCCAGCCTGCCTTTGGCGAGGCCGGGCTGGAGGGCCTGTGGACCCCGGTCCTGAACTACCGCCTGGGCTCCAGCGGCTGCCAAGTGCACTGCGTGGCCTGCGGGCACGTCTGCCCCACCGCAGCCATCCGGCCTCTGACGCTCGACG
>MGTN01000063.1:0-3758 GCA_001799475.1 Desulfovibrionales bacterium GWA2_65_9
GTGCCGGTCTTATAGTCCAGCACCACGTGCCCGGCTTGGCGCAGGTCTATGCGGTCGATCTGGCCGTGCAGGCGGATGTCCAGGCCCGCCGCGCAGAGCTGCGTTTCCACGCGGTACTCCAGCTCGACCACGGTGGTGGCGGGCGTGGCTGTGATGAA
This sequence comes from Desulfovibrionales bacterium GWA2_65_9, assembly GCA_001799475.1. Taxonomy (GTDB): domain Bacteria; phylum Desulfobacterota; class Desulfovibrionia; order Desulfovibrionales; family Desulfovibrionaceae; genus Humidesulfovibrio. Next base: position 159 of record MGTN01000063.1, read on the forward strand.
GCGGTGCAGGCGTTCGCGCGCAGCGGCAAACAGGGCCACCCGGGCGTCGTAGGGCAGGCTGAGAGCCTCGGCCTCTGCTGCCAGGGCCGCTTCCAGCAGGGCGTAGAGGGCCTTCTCGTCGAGCCGTTCCGGTGTGAGGGCCTGGCCCTGCAGGGGGGTGAAGAAGTCGCGCAGCACGCGGTGCACCGTCTCGCCGAACAGGGCGCGGTCGCCGTCTTCGGCCACCTCCTGCATGGGGCGCAGGTTCAAGACGCGCCGGTAGAAGGCCTGCTTGGGGCAGGTCAGCCAGTCCTCCAGGGCCGAGGGGGTCACGCCCTTGTCGCGCAGGCGCTCGGCCAGCCGCTGGCGGATGGCGTCGGTCACGCGGATGGCCGGGCGGCTTGGCTGGCTGGCCGCCACCGGGAAGCTCACGGCTTTCAAGGGGGCGCTGGTGACGCTTTCCGGCTGCGGCTTCACCAGTGTGCCCGTGGCCTGCTCCAGCTCCCAGAGCATCTGCTCCACGTAGCGGCTGCGCACGCTCTTGCCCTCCAGCGCGCCGGGCCGCACCCCGGCCTGATACAGCACGCAGACCTCCTGCGCACCCATGAGCAGCCGGAAGAAGTTGTGCGCGGCCACGTTGTCGCGCTCCCGCGCGCCGGGCAGGCCCAGGGCCAGCCGCAGCGGGTCGGGCAAAAGCGGGTCCGGGGCCGAGGTGCCGGGCAGGTTCTCCTCGGTGGCGTCGAGGATGAACAGCCGCTTGAACCGGAGCAGGCGCGTTTCGAGCATGCCCAGCACCTGCATGCCAGCCAGCGGCTCGGGCTCGAAGGACACGCGTTCGGCCTCCAGCAGGTGCCGCAGGATGAGGAACAAGAGGCCCTGGTCGTACTCCTCGTCGGCCAGGATGCTGCCGGTCAACTCCGGCACCACGGACTGCCACAGGCGCAGCAGGCATTCGGCGTCGATGAGCAGGTGCTGCCAGGAGTCGCCGCCCCGGCGGCGCAGCAGGTCGCAGAGCCCGGCCACGGCCTGTCCGGTCTGGCGCAGGGTCGAGAGGCCCGCAAAGCGCGTGAAGCAGGCGTCCAGGACTGCCTGGTGCAGCGCGCGCAGCTCCTCTTCCTGGACCTTTGTCTCGTCCGGGTCAAAGGCCAGGGCCCACTCAAAGGGCGATTGCAGGGCGCTGGACGAGCGGATGTGGCGTTCCCAGGACGGGTAGGCGCTCTTCAGCGGGGTTTCGGCGCCTGCGCGAAGCATGCGCAACAGCGGCTGGCGGGACAGCGCGATGAGGTCGCGCCAGAGGAACCGGCCCGCGTTGTCGCCGTTTTCGTGCAAGACGAGAATGGTCTCCAGCAGTTGGGCCAGGGCCGAGCGCGTGAGCGGGTAGCCCATGCTGATATTGACCTCGTCGGCCGGCAGGTGGTGCATCACCGGGATCAGCGCGCCAGGGTCGGGCAAGACGATGGCTGTGGACTGGGTGTCCTTGAGCGCGGCAAGCTCCCGCTCAAGCGCGTAGAGCTGCGAGTGCAGGTCAAAGCCTTCGTAAAAGCGGCGCACCTGGGGCAGGGGGTTCTCGGGTGCTTCGACTTCCAGCACGGCTCTGGCGTGCCAGGAGCGCAGGACGCGTGCGTGCTCGCGCGCGGGCCAGGCGACCTCGCCGTTCTTTCCGGATTGGGCCAGGGCCGGGTCCGAGTGCCAGAGCATGAGCGCCCCGGAGCGCTCCCAAAGTCTGCGCAGCACGGCCTCCTCGGTGGGCGAGAGGGCGTGGAACCCGGCGAAGATCAGGCGTTCGCCGCTCAGGCTGGCCTCGATCTCGTCCAGCCGCGTGGACAGCCACAGAGCGTCCAGGCCCGAGGTGGTCCAGCCGCGCTGCTGCATTTCAGCCTTGTAGGCCGCGTCGATGCCGCCGAGCTGGCTGAGCAGGGCCTCGGCCCAGGGCAGTACGGTGCCCTCCAGGTGCCCCAGGTCCTGCGGCGTGATGGCGTGGCGGGCCAGCTCTTCCAGCAGTGAGGCCAACCGCGCGCCCCAGGGGAAGAAGGCCCGGGCCGTGTCATCGAGCCGTGCAAAGGGTCCGTCGGCCAGGCCAAGCTTGCGCACCACGCCGTGCAGCAGCCCGATGCGGTCGAGCTTTCCGGCGCGCCTGGGGGGGAGTTCACAGAGATTCTGGCGCAGGCCGCGCAGGAACTCGTCCAGGGCCTGCATGCGCGGCAGCAGCACGGGCCGGGGCAGGTCGGCGCGGGCGGCCAGGGCCGCGCGCAGGTGCCGGGCCGGGCGGTTGTGGGGAAAGACGATGCGCGTGCGCGACAGGTCGAGGCTGCCAGCCTCGGCCACTAGCCGGTCGGCCAGGGCCTCGATGAAGTCCGCGCTCCAGGGCACGATGCGCACGGGGTTCATGGCCGCACCTCTCCCTTCAATTCAACAGGCTCCATCACGCGGCGGTCCAGGTACACGAGCAGCCCGCGCGGGACCTTGCCCAGGGCCTGGGGCAGCTGGCGCGCCAAAGTGAGGTACGCGCGGAGCTGCTTGGCGTGCTCCGGCTTGGCCTGGCCGGTCTTGAACTCCAGCACTACCGGGCCGTCCGGGGTGAAGTGCAGCAGGTCGGGCCGCTGGAACGCGCCGTCTGCAGTGAGGATGGTCAGCTCGCCTTGGCCCTGGCCCAGGTGCGGCCGGGCCTCGGGCCGGGTGAGCAGCCAGCGCAGCATGTCCGTGACCTCAAGCACGAGGGTCTGGCGCTCAGCAGCGGACAGGGCGCGCAGCTCCGGGAATTCCTCCAGGGCCAGGGCGGCGGTGCGCTCAGCGTTGGCAGCGTCATCGCTCCCGTTCCCTTTGGGGGCGCGGAGCAGCTCGACCGCCTTGTGCGCCACCTTGCCGCGTGCGCGGCCGTCAAAGGCGGCGTCCTCCACGGCATGACGGAACACGCGCAGGCGCGGCAGCCAGGCTTGGAACTCCGGCGGCGCGGCCAGGGGCGGGACGCTGGGCGGGGGTGTCGGCTCGGTCTTTGCGGCGCATTCGAGCGGTGTTTTGCAGGCCGGGGGCTGGCCCAGGGTCACTTCCGCTTCCTCTGCCGGAATATCCAGCAAGAGCTTGAGGATGGCCGGGATCGGCCCGGCATTGCTGCGGCCGCCGGTGCCGGGTACCCCATTGCTGGGCAGGAAGACGTAGAGCTCTTCTTCGGCCCGGGTCCAGGCCACGTAGAGCAGGTTCAGCTGTTCCAGCAGGAGCGCGGCGTTGCGCTGGTGGTAGGGCCGACCAAGGGCCTTGGTCAGGCGGGTCAGCACGCGGTGGCCGTGCAGTTCCACGGGCCGGTACTCGGCCATGCGCCCGGCGGACCAGTTGTGCAGCGGGATGATGGTCACCGGGAACTGCAGGCCCTTGGCCTTGTGGATGGTCAGGATGCGGATGGCGTCGGCGGCCTCGGGCAGGGGAACCTTTTCCTCTGCGCCAGCCTCGGCCCAGAACTCCAGGAACCGGGCCAAAGAGCCCAGGCCCTTGCTCTCGGCCAGGTGGATGACCTCCAGGAAGCGCCGCACGTAGAGTTCCGCGCTTGGGTGCCGTTTCATGACCTGGAAGGTGTCGAGCGCCGCCTGGGCCAGATCGTAGGGCCGCATGAGCGCGGCGCGCTTCATG
>MGTN01000063.1:3787-7321 GCA_001799475.1 Desulfovibrionales bacterium GWA2_65_9
CGGGAAGTCATTGCGGAAGCGCGACAAGAGGCCGGGCCTGGAGTCGGCGCTGGCCCAGTCGTGCACGGCCAGGAGGTCAAGCCCGCTCTCGGGCAGGAACAGCTCGCGCCCGCTGATGAGCTCGAAGAACGCGGTGTCGTCGGATGGGCAGTCGAGCACGCGCAGGAGCGAGGTCAACTGGCGCACCAGCGGGTGCCGGGAGAGCAACAGGCTGTTCTCGGTGATGATGGGCAGGCCCTCGCGCACCAGGCGTTCGCAGACCAGGTCCGCGTGCTTGCCCGTGCGCACGAGCACGGCGATGTCGCCCAGCCTGCGGCGCGGCAAAAGCTGCTCGCGCAGGGTCTCCACCAGCGCGTCCATGCTCTGGGCCTCGATGTCCGCGGCCTTGCCGGGCGGCAGCAGACGCACCTGCACCAGCCCCGGTTCGCGCGGTGGGGCGTCCTGTGCAGGGGGCGGCACTTCCTGGCGTGAGCCGGCAAAGGCCGCGCGCAGGTCGCGGTGGAAGGCCTCGGTAATGTCCAGGGGAGCGCCGGACAGGTGGGCGCTGGCGATGTCGCGTACCGTGTCCGCGTTCTCCAGCGCGCCGAAGACGCGGTTGTTGAAGGCTACAATCTTAGGCGCGCTGCGCCAGTTGTAGGGCAGGCTGTCGCGCCGGACGCCCCCGGACATGGCATTCAGTTCCTCGTCAGCCGCGACCTCGTCGAAGAGCCGGGCCTCGCCGCCGCGCCAGCCGTAGATGGCCTGCTTCACGTCGCCCACGCAGAACAGGCTGCCGCCCTTGGCCAGGCATTCCGAAGCCAGGGGCAGGGTGGCGCTCCACTGGTCGCGGCTGGTGTCCTGGAACTCGTCCACCAGCAGGTGGTGCAGGCGGTCGCCCAAACGGCAGAAGGCGTCGGGCACGCCAGCGCCCTTGTCCAGCAAGACGCAGACCTTGCCCGCCAGTTCATTGCCGAACAGGAAGCCCTGCTCGCGCTGGAGGGCTTCCAGTTCCGCCAGCAGCTGCCCGCCGATGGCCGCGCAAGGGGCCAGGGCATAGGCCGGGGCGAGCACGGCCTGGTCGTGGACATACTCGGCGCAGGCCACGCGGAAGGCCGCAAAGAGCGCCTGGGCCGTGTCCGGGCGTTTGCCCTTGCTCTTGGCCAGCAGGCACTCGTCCAGGTCGTCCTTGCCCAGGTAGGCCGAGTCCGGCAGGCCGTCGAAGAGTTTCCCCTGGGCGCAGCGGGCGAGCAGCTTGGCGAAATGCGCGTTCATTGCCAGCCCCTCGGCCTCAATGATGTCCGAAAGCGTCTGGGCGGCCTGCTGCATGGCGCCGTAGGACAGAGTCAAGAGGTCGGCCAGGCGCCTCTGGTCCGTGGTGAAGCCGCCGGGCAGGGTGCGCAGCAGGCTGGCCATGTCCAGCAGGCGCTGGCGCAGGGTGTCCTGGAGCCAGAAGCCGTCCTTGTTCTCGTGCTCGATGAGCGTGCGCACGGCCTGCGCGTACAAGGCTTCGGCCTCTTCGCCGCCCTCATCGCCGTTTGCGCCGCCCTCTTCGCAGCGGGCCAGGAAGCGTTCCAGCAGGGCCTGCATGGCCGGGCCCTCGTCGAACACGGTCTCGAAGTCCGGGCGCATGCCCAGGTCCAGGGCGAAGAGCCGCACCAGCAGGTTCAGCAGGCTGTCGATGGTGCGGATGCCCAGGTGCTGGGCGTGGCGCAGGATGTCCTGGAGCAGGGTCTCGGCGCGCTCCGGAGCCATCTGCTCGTCCGCAGCTTCGGGCAGGTTCAGGGCGCGGCGCTTGAGGGCCTGGAGCACGCGCTCCTTCATCTCCGCTGCGGCCTTGTTGGTGAAGGTCACGGCCAGGATCTCCGGCCAGGAGTAGCCGAAGGGCCGCTCGGAAGAACCGGCGCAGGCAAAGCGCCCGTTGTCGGCGTCCGCGCCGGTGAGCAGCTCCAGAAAGCGTCGGGTCAGGGCAAAGGTCTTGCCCGAGCCCGCCGAGGCCTTGACCTGCCGGAACGGCGCGGGGTTCATGTGCTGACTCATGTGCTGGCCTCAATGGCGGGGTCCGGCTCTGTGGCCGCGCTTTTGCCGGAGCTGCCCAGGATGGTGCAGGCGACGGCGCCGAGGATGAGCGCGCTGCCAATGTAGCCGGAGATGTCGAAGCGCTCGTCCCACCAGACATAGGCCAGGGCTGCGGCCAGCACCGGTTCAAGGGAGGCCACGATAGCCGTGCGCGTGGCCTCCAGGCGGCGCAGGCCAGCGTAGTACACGCTGTATGCGCCGTAGGTGGTGGTGAGGGCCAGGGCGGCCAAGGTCAGCCAGGCCTGCCAGGTGTGGGAACTGAAGGAAACGAAAGGCAGCAGGCACAGGCAGCCCACGGGCAGGGCGTAGAGGAACAGGGTGGGCGTGGCGTAGCGGCCCAGGTAGCGTTTGCCGAAGATGTAGTACGTGGCGTAGCTTAAGCCCGACAGCAGGCCCAGCAGGATGCCGGGCAGGTTCACCGCGCCCAGGCCCTGGCCGCTCAGCAGCGACGGGCCGAGGCTTACGCAGGCCACGCCGAGGAGCGTCATGCACAGAGCCAGGACCTTGCTCCCGGTCATGGACTCGCCGAGCATGAGCCAGGCCAGCACCGCCACCCAGGCCGGGGCCGTGTACAACAGCACCGAGGCCAGGGCCGCGCCAACGTAATGGATGGACAGGATGTACGCGCCAAAGAGCGTGGCCACGCCGAACACGCCAAAGGCCGCCACGGCGGGGGCGTCTGCGCGCTGGAGTTTCCAGGAGCGCGTTGCGAGCGCGTGCGCGGCGAACAGGGACCAGCCCAGGGCCGAGCGCCAGAAGGCGGCCTCCAGCGGGGCCACCCCAAAGGCGATGGCTTGCTTGGACAGCGGGCCGATGAGCGCCCAGAGCGCGGCGGCGCAGAGGACAAAGAGGTAGCCGCGCACCTGCATGGGGCTCCTAGAGCTGCACCCAGGTGCCGACCTTGTGCCCCAGTGCTTTCTGCCCCAGTGCTTTTTGATAGATCAGGTGCCCGGTCATGACGTCGTCGAGCGCGATGCCCATGAGCACGGCCGAGCGGCGGCCCGTGCGCCCCCCGGACTTTTTCCCGGCGCAGATCTCGCCCAGGTCCGAGTGCAGGCCCGCCTTGTCCGGGTAGCCGTTCTGGAAATACACGCCGTGCTCCTGGGTCCAGAGGTACTGCCCGGCGTTGTCCGTGGTGAAGCTGGCGGCAGCGCTCATGGTCTCGGCGTCAAAGGCCGAGTCATAGTCCACGGCGATGGCCAGGCAGTCGGCTTTAAGCCACTCGGCTTTCACGAAGCGTTCCGGGCTTTCCACGATGGGCGAGCAGGTGATGACCACATCGGCTCCAGTCACGCAGTCCTTGGGTGTGGCGCAGTCGACGAAGGCGGCAGCGGGCAGCAGGGGCTGCATGTCGGCCCGGTAGCGGGCGCTCTGGCCTGGGATGGGGTCATACATGCGCACCTCGGAAATCTGGGGGAAGACCTCGATCATGGCCCGCAGGTTCATGCGGCCCTGCACGCCCAGGCCGATGACAGCCAC
>MGTN01000063.1:7335-8675 GCA_001799475.1 Desulfovibrionales bacterium GWA2_65_9
GGCCCTTCTTCTGGTTCGGCGGATAGCCGGAAACGACCTTCACCCCCGCCATGTCCAGGTCGCCGCCGACAAAGCAGGGCATGGAATGGTTGAAGCAGTCCTTGCGCGTGTGGATGCCGATCTTGGCCGGCATTTCCACCTCGCCGCGTCCCTGGGCGACGAAGCCGCGCTCCACCTCGTCCATGATCTCCAGCATGGTGATGCCGAGGGAATCGATATCTGCCTGGGACAGCCAGAGAACGTCGAAGGGCATGGGCTTTTTGCTCCAGAGGTTGGTGGTTGACGGGGCCACAACCTTCTAGGATGTTTTGGCCCCCGCGTCAAAAGCGGACGCTCACAGGGCTGTTGCCGCAGGCACGTGCATGGCGGTTGCCGGGCGCGGGCGCACAGGGTATGGTGCGCTCATGGAACACAACGAAGATCAAGTCATGGCGCAAAGCGCAACGGTGGATCAGGCCAGGCACGGCCAGCGTTTGGACAAGGCCCTGGAACAGCTCATGCCGGGCTCTGGCCTGCGCCTGCGGCGGCGGCTCATCGAACTGGGCCGGGTGCACGTGCAGGGGCGGCCGGCAGCGCCAAGCCTCAAGGTGCTTGAGGGCTGGCGCATCGACCTGCTGGCGGACGAGGTGGCCCCGATAACCAAGGTAAAGATCCCCATCGTCAAGCGCACCCTGAGCTTTGCCGCCTTGTTGAAGCCCGCCGGGATGCACAGCTCAGCCATTGCCGGGATGAGCGAGCCCTGCGTGGAGGCGCTGTTGCCGGGGCTGTTCCCCGACTCCCAGCCCGTGCTGTTGAACCGCCTGGACAACCTGACCTCAGGCCTGCTGCTGGTGGCGCTCAAGCCGCAGGCGCAAAAGGACTATGCGCTGATGGACGCCATGAAGGTGACCAAGGAATATGTGGCCATTGTGGTGGGGCAGCTGGACGAGGCGCTGGAGCTGCGGCGCAGCCTGGACAGCGATGACCGCAGGCGCACGCGCGTGCTGGCCAAGCTCGACCCGGAGAGGCGCAACTGGACCTTTGTCTGGCCCGTGGAAGAGCTCCCTGGCGGCCCCCTCGGCCCGTTGACCAAGGTCCGCGTGCAGATCTACGCCGGGGCCAGGCACCAGATCCGCGCGCACCTGGCCGCGGCCATGCTGCCCATCCTGGGCGATCCGCTGTACGGGGAGGGCAACGCTGAGGCCGCGCGACTGTTTCTGCACCACCGGCGCATCGCGTTCCCGCGCTTCGAGGCCGAGGCGCCGGAGAACTGGACCGTGCCGGTATTTCCGGACTAGTCGCTCAGCAGCGCCTTGGCGAAGTCCTCGCCCACGAAGGGCCGCAGGTCCTCCATCTTCTCG
>MGTN01000063.1:8762-10008 GCA_001799475.1 Desulfovibrionales bacterium GWA2_65_9
GCTTGATCTTGCGCAGCTCCTCCATGAGGTTGACCTGGGTGTGCAGACGCCCGGCGGTGTCCAGGAGCACCAGGTCGAAGCCCTCGCGCTGGGCCTTGTCCACGGCCTCGAAGGCCACGGCTGCAGGGTCCGAGCCCTCGGCCTTGGAGAAGATGCCTGCGCCCACGCGGTCCGCCCAGATCTCCAGCTGCCCGATGGCCGCGGCGCGGAAGGTGTCGCCCGCTGCGATGAGCACTTTGCGGCCCTGGAGCCTGGCGCGGTAGGCCAGCTTGGCGATGGTGGTGGTCTTGCCCACCCCGTTCACGCCGACCATCATGACCACCTCGGGCGCGCTGGCCACCTTGGGCTTCTTGGGCAGGGGGAAGATGTCCTCCAGTTCGCGGCCCAGCACCTCGCGGAAGCGCGCGGCCTCGGTGACGCCCATGCTGCGCGCGCGCGCCTTGAGGTTGCCGAGCAGCTTCTGGGTGGCCTCGGAGCCCATGTCGGCCATGATGAAGATCTCTTCCAACTCCTCCCAGAAGGCGTCGTCCAGACCGCCGGAGCGGCCGAACAGCGCGCCCAGACCGGTGGCGAAGCGGGCCTTGGTCTTGGCCAGGCCCTGAGTGAACTTCTGGAAGATGCTGGTGCGCTCCTCCTGCTCCTGCTCCAGGTCCAGGGCCAGGATGAGGCGGTAGCGCAGCTCGGAGCGGATGTCCTCGGGCCTTTGCAGGTTCATGGCCCTGGCCCAGGCCTCGAATTCCGTGATGAAGGCTTCGGCCTCGGCCTCGGGCGCGCCCAGGGTGGCGAAGAGAAAACGCAGGCGGGCCCACAGCTCCGGCCCGGCGCTGTTGCTGTCTGTCAGCAGGATGCCGAGCCATTCCGAGATCTTGGCGCGGCCAGAGGTCAGCGAGGCGGCCAGGGCATCGCGCCAGGCCTGGGAGAGTTCCGCCGGTTCAGATTTGGGCTCGGCCTTGGTGACGGCTCCCGGCTCGACAACCGGCTTGACAACCGGCTCGGGCAGCGGCTCGGGCTTGGGCTGGACAGCGGCTTCCGCCTGGGCGGAGTCCTGAGCTTCAACAGCTTGTTCAGCCTGGGTCTGGGCCTCGGCAGGCGTTGTGGTGGCGGCATCAAAGCCCCAGAGCTTCTTGACCTTGCTGAAAAATCCCATGCGCTCTCCCTTGCTACTGTGTGGCGGCGTTCTACCCCAGGACCGGGAGTGACGCAACTCTGTTGAAATCCCGGCGGATCGGCACTAGAAGGGGGCGAC
>MGTN01000063.1:10025-13360 GCA_001799475.1 Desulfovibrionales bacterium GWA2_65_9
AGGACTTTTCGTTTCTGGAGTTGAACGACGGCTCGTGCCTGGCCAACGTGCAGGTGCTGGTGGACCACACCCCGGAGTTGCTGCCGCTTCTGGAGCGCCTGAGCACGGGCGCGGCCTGCGCGGTTGAGGGCGAGGTGGTGGCCTCGCCAGCGGCCGGGCAGAAGTGGGAGGTGCGCGCGGCTGCCCTCACCGTGTATGGCGAGGCCGACCCCGAGACCTATCCGCTGCAGAAGAAGCGCCATTCCGACGAGTTCCTGCGGACCATCGCGCACCTGCGCCCGCGCACCAACAAGTATGGTGCCATGCTGCGCGTGCGCTCGGAGATGGCCCTGGCCGTGCACGACTTCTTCCACGGGCGCGGCTTCGCGCACATCCACGCGCCCATCCTCACCGGGTCGGACTGCGAGGGCGCGGGCGAGATGTTCCGCGTAAGCAACCTGGAGCCTGCGACGGCGGCGGCGTTGTCCCCTGCTGACCGCGAAGCGGCGGAGTTCTTCGGCCGCCCGGCCAACCTCACCGTGTCCGGCCAGTTGGAGGCCGAGATGCTGGCCCTGGCCCTGGGCAACGTGTACACCTTCGGCCCCACCTTCCGGGCGGAGAACTCCAACACGCCCAAGCACGCGGCGGAGTTCTGGATGGTCGAGCCGGAGATGGCCTTTGCCGATCTGGCCGAGGACATGGACCTGGCCGAGGAGCTGGTCTGCGCCCTGGTGCGCCACGCTCTCTCGCACTGCGCCGAGGACCTGGCCCTGTTCGGCAACTTCGTGGACAAAACGCTCATGGCGACGCTCACCGGCATCCTGGACAAGCCCTTTGTGCGCCTGCCCCATGCCGAGGCCATCCGCGTGCTCCAGTCCTCGGGCAAACATTTCGAGTTCCCGGTGCATGCAGACTCTGACCTGCAGACCGAGCATGAGCGCTTTCTCTGCGAGGAGCACTTCAAACGCCCGGTCATCGTGTATGACTACCCCAAGGAAATCAAAGCCTTCTACATGCGCCTCAACGACGACGGGGCCACGGTGGCGGCCATGGATCTGCTCGTGCCGCGCATTGGCGAACTGGTGGGCGGCAGCCAGCGCGAGGAGCGCCTGGACGTGCTGCAGTCGCGCATGGCTGCGGCCGGCCTGCCAGCGGAGCCGTACTGGTGGTACCTGGACTCCCGGCGCTACGGCAGCGTGCCGCACGCGGGCTTTGGCCTGGGCTTCGAGCGCCTGCTCATGCTGGTCACGGGCATCGCCAACATCCGTGACGTCATCGCCTTCCCGCGCACCCCGCGCAATCTGGAGTTCTAGCGACGCGCCCCCCATCTTTCGTCGCTTGCTCTCTCGACAGCGAAGTGAAGAGAGACGGGCTCTAGGAAAGGGCAGACGTTTGGACAATATTTGAGGACATCGGCTTGGCGAAAGGGCGCCCCAGGCAAGATTCCAGGGGCGCCCTTTGTTTTTGCGCTATTTCAGGGGGATGTGGATGTCCGTGAGCAGTTGCTCCGGTGGAGTGGTGGCCGGGTCGTTGCGGTAGATCTCAAAGTTCGGGCTGTCGCGCATCTCGCGCCCGCTCTGGGGCAGCCACTGGCCCATGATGATGCCGTAGGCTTCCTCCAACCCGTCGTAAGGCCCCTGGTGGGTGATGACCGCGTATTCGCCGCCGGGCAGGGTGCCGATGGTTGCTGGCGCTTCCACGGTCACGTCGTTGCCCACGGGGATGGCCGCATCATAGCGGATGTCCTCGGGCGCGGTGACTGAGGGGTCGTCGTGGCTGATGCCGATGAGCAGGGTCTGCGGGCCGAAGAGGTTCTTCTGCTGGGCATAGGCGCACAGCGCCCCCCAGGCCTTGTGCGCGGACTCCATGTACGGGCCGGTGGCGCGGACCATGGCCACCCGGCGTTCGGGCAGGGTTTCGAGGCGGACGTTCATGCAGGCTTCTCCTGTGGTGTTCATGATGATCTCCAATAGCTCGCCAGCGGCGTAGTGCACGCCCGATGGTACTGCCGGGAAGCGTGGGCGCCCGCCCTGTTTCCGGCAGGCCGTCGGCGAGAGGCCAAAGGTCTTGCGGAAGGCGCGGCTGAAGGCTTCCTGGGCGTCATAGCCAGCATCCAGGGCAATGTCCGTCACGGAGGTGCTGCCTTTGGTGAGTTGCACGTAGGCACGCTCCAGGCGAATGCGCCGCACGTGGTCCATGATGGTTTCGCCCAGCATACCTTTGAAAACGCGGTGGAAGTGCGACACCGAAAAGCAGGCCTGGCCAGCCAGACCGGAGAGGTCCAGAGGCTCATCCAGGTGCCGCTGCACGTGCCGGAGCACTTGCAGCATCCGCTCCGCGTAATCCTTTTGCGTTGTTGCCTTCATCAATAGCTCCTTCGGAGGCTGTCCTAGCAGGGCGACGTCCGGTTTGCCTGACCAAAAGTCTCATTTTTCTGAGGGCATGGGTGACATGGCCTGCCTGCGCCAATCCTGCGGCAGGAACTCGATGGCGTAGCGCAGGGCCACGCGGGGCATGCGTCCGCGCCTGGGCAGGATGAACTCCAGCACCTCGCGTGGCCAGGAGCGGGAGGCCTCCTTGAGCAGCCAGCCGTAGCCTTTGCGCACCAGGTCGTCCTCGTCGTCCAGGAGCACGTCGGCCACGCGGAACACGTGGTGCAGGTACAAGCCATGCCTGGCCGGGAGGACGAAGCTCACGGCCCCGGCGCGCCTGAGCCAGCGGTTCGGGCTGACCAGCCAGGGCACGGTGCGCTCGATGGTCTCCGGATACAGGGCCAGCAGTCCGCCCAGGCAATGGCAGGAGAGGTCATCGCAGTGCGCCCAGTTGTCCACGCGCGTGGACAGCCAGCGTTCAAAGGTGCCGAAGGCGGGGAGGCCAAGGGCGGGCAGGGCGCGCGCGCACCACTTGCAGGCCACGCTGGCCTCCTCGAACACACCGGAATCCCAGAGCTGGTCGCACAGGGCGGTAAGCTCGTCCGGGGGGAGGTTCTTGGTCTCGCGCCAGTGCCGAGCGATGAGGGCGTTCAGATCACGTGAGCGCACGCCGAGCGGCCGGATGGTCTCCTTGAAGAAGCTGCGTGAGCCATCGCGGTGCGTTGGATCGGCTTTCGAGAGCAGGTCGGCGCGCAGGGCGCGGAGCAGTTCGCTGGTGTCGGACATGGCAGCCTCCTCACAACAGCATACTATAGGTAAGCCGACCTCGTCATCCCGAAGTCATCCTGGTTGGACATGCTCGCAACACACTGAAATAATGGAATTGTTAAGAAAACTTCAGCGATTCTCGAAAAACAGGTTGACCTTGGCCGCTGGTTTCCCTAGAACCACCCCTCGCCGCAACGAACGGCCCGCAAGGGTGTG
>MGTN01000064.1:0-7207 GCA_001799475.1 Desulfovibrionales bacterium GWA2_65_9
GCGACAACATCTTCTACGGCGACGGTTTCGAAGCGCTGCTCAACTCGGCTGCCGTCAAGCCGGAGGGCGGGACGGTTTTTGCCTATCGCGTGAACGACCCGGAACGATACGGCGTGGTCGAATTCGATAAGGAAGGCAGGGCAATCAGTCTGGAAGAAAAGCCGGCCAAACCCAAGTCGCACTATGCGGTGACCGGCCTTTATTTTTACGACAACGATGTCGTGAGTATCGCCAAGTCGATCAAGCCATCGGCGCGCGGCGAGCTCGAAATCACCGATGTGAACCGGATGTACCTCGACAGCGGCAAGCTCTCGGTGGAAATCATGGGGCGCGGTTTCGCCTGGCTCGATACGGGAACACATGAATCGCTGATCGAGGCCTCCAATTTCATCCAGACCATAGAGCACCGCCAGGGCCTGAAGATCGCCTGCCCGGAGGAAATTGCCTTCCGCAAGCGCTTCATCGACGCCGCGCAGCTCGAAAAACTGGCTCGTCCCCTGAGTAAAAACGGCTATGGCCGTTATCTGTTGCAGATCATGCAGGAAACGGAACCCGGTATATGAAAGTGACCCCCACGAAACTGTCCGGGGCATTCGTGCTTGAACCCAAAGTGTTCGGAGACAGCAGAGGCTTTTTCTTCGAGAGCTTCAACCACAGGGCCTTTGCCGAAGCCACGGGAACGGAGACCTGCTTCGTGCAGGATAACCATTCCCGTTCGGCCAAGGGGGTGCTGCGCGGCTTGCACTACCAGATCAGGCAGCCGCAAGGAAAGCTGGTGCGGGTGGTGCGCGGCGCCGTATTCGACGTGGCGGTCGACCTGCGCAAGTCGTCGCCGACCTTCGGCCAATGGATAGGCGTTGAATTGAGCGAAGAAAACCAGCGCCAGTTCTGGGTGCCGCCCGGTTTCGCGCATGGTTTCGTGGTGCTGTCGGAGAGCGCCGACTTCCTGTACAAGACTACCGACTATTACGCGCCGGAGCATGAGCGCTGCATCATCTGGAACGACCCGGACATCGGGATCGACTGGCCGCTGCAGAATCCCGCGCTTTCGGCCAAGGACCAGGCCGGACAGGCTTTCGCCGGGGCGGAGGTGTTTGAGTGAGGCTGCTGGTGACGGGCGCATCCGGACAGGTCGGCTGGGAGCTGGCGCGCAGCCTCATGCCGCTGGGCGAAGTGGTTGCCGTCGACCGTAACGAATGCGATCTTGCGCGTCCCCAGGATATTCCGGCGCTGATCGAGAGGATACGCCCGGACATCATCGTCAACGCCGCCGCCTACACCGCCGTGGACAAGGCCGAGGCGGACGAGGAGCAGGCGACGCTGGTCAACGGCACGGCGGTCAGCATGCTGGCCGAGGCCGCGAAGAAGGCCGATGCCCTGCTGATTCATTACTCCACCGACTATGTATTCGACGGCACCAAGGCCGCGGCTTATACGGAATCGGATGAACCCTGCCCGGCTGGCGCCTACGGGCGCAGCAAGCTGGCAGGCGAGCAGGCGATCCGGCAGAGCGGCTGCGATCACCTCATTCTGCGCACCTCCTGGGTGTTCGCTTCGCGCGGACACAACTTCGTCAGGACTATGTTGCGCCTTGCACAGGAGCGGAAAGAACTGCGCGTGATCGACGACCAGATCGGTGCGCCGACCTGGGCCCGCAACATCGCCGATGCGACGGCGCACATCATCCGGCAGGCGCAGCAGGAACGGCAGCAGCACAATTTCGATTCCGGCGTCTTCAATCTGGCCTCGGCCGGAGAGACGAGCTGGCACGGCTTCACCCGCGCCATCCTCGATGGCGCGGCCCAGCGCGGCCTGCTGAGTCCGGAGCGGCTGCCGCAGCTGCATCCCATCCCGACGGAAGCCTATCCCTTGCCGGCGCCGCGACCGAAAAATTCCCGGCTGGCCGGCGATAAACTGCACCGGCGTTTCGGAATTACCCAGCCTTCCTGGCGGGACGCCCTGGCCCGCTGTCTCGACGAATACATGGAACACCGCGGCCATGAAGGTGGCAATTGACCCGTGTCGATATATGCTGTCGCCGGCAGCGTTATTGTTGACTGGGATCGATTGATATTGCCCGCCTCCGGAACGGAAGCGGCCGCGGTGAAATTTTGGGGCTAGACGGTGATGAACAGGGTTTGCAATCGTGAGTATACGCTCGGCCAATAACAGTTCGGTTCAACCGATAGGCGTCCTCTTGCTTGAGCGGGGGCTGGTTGAGCAGAACGACATCGAAAGGTCCCTCGTAATCCAGGAGCAATATCACTCCAGGATAGGCGCAATCCTGGTGCGCACCGGGGCAATCTCGGAAGATGCGTTACTGCCGGTTCTTGCCGAACAATTGGGCGTCCGTTTCCTGCTGCAGGGCGAATTTCCCTCGCAAGGAGCGGGAATCCTGGCCACCATGCAATCCAGCGGGCTGCCGATAGACTGGTTCATGGACCAGAAGGCGGTGGTGTGGGAACTGACGGATGGGAATATCCAGTGCGTTTCCCGCAATCCGATCGATAGCTGTCTGCAGGAGACATTGACGGCTTCGTTTCCGGGGCATCGGCTGGTCTGGGGAATAGCCCGCACCCAGGATGTCGACTTCGTGCTGAAGATGGCGAATGCCAGCCTGCGCGGCGACGAACCTGGCGATGCGAGTCACCTGCGCGAACTTGCAGAAGAGGCGCCGGTTATCGAACTGGTCAACAATCTGCTCTCGCAGGCCATCGACGAGAACGCGTCGGACATCCACCTGGAGCCGGAAGAACGCACTTTTGTCGTCCGTTACCGTATCGATGGCGTGTTGCATCAGCGCACAACCTTGCCGCGAGACCGGTTCGATGCGGTTGCATCGCGAATCAAGCTCATCTCGGGCGCCGACATCGCCGAGCGCCGGTTGCCGCAGGATGGCCGCATATCGACTCGCGCCAGCGGCAAGGAGATGGATATCCGGGTCTCCTGCGTGCCGAGTGTGCATGGCGAATCCATCGTGTTGCGTTTGCTGCCGAAGGAGCGGGCGAACCTCGACCTCTCGATCATGGGAATGGAAGCGGATCAGGTCCGGCAATTCACGCGATTGGTCAACGAACCCCACGGAATCCTGCTGGTGACCGGGCCGACAGGCTCGGGCAAGAGCACGACCCTTTATGCGGGGCTGGAAATCGTCAACGACGGGACGCGCAAGATAATCACCGTCGAAGACCCGGTCGAATACAGGATGCCCGGCGTCATCCAGATACAGGCCCAGGAAGAGATCGGGTACACCTTCGCGCGCGCGCTACGCGCAATCCTGAGGCAGGACCCGGACATCATCATGATCGGGGAAATCCGGGATCTGGAAACGGCCGAAATCGCGATTCAATCGGCCCTGACCGGCCATATGGTGTTTTCGACGCTGCATACCAACGATTGCCTGAGCACATTCACCAGGCTGACGGATATGGGAATCGAGCCTTTCCTGGTGGGCTCTGCCGTTCGGGCAGTCCAGGCCCAGCGGCTGGTTCGCAAATTATGCTCCCGGTGCGGCATCCCGGCACAACCGCATGACGAGGTGCTGAAGGCGGCGGAAGGTTTGCGGCTGCGCTACCCGGAACTGCTGGCCGGCAGCCCAGGCTGGAAACAGGCTGTCGGATGCGAGCATTGCCGGGGAACGGGTTACAGCGGAAGGCTGGGCATTTTCGAAATACTGGAGGTCAATCAGGAATTGCAGGCATCGATCCTGAGACTGGATTCCGCGCCGGCGATGCAGCAGATTGCGAAGCGGCAAGGATACCGCACCCTGCGCGAAGATGGCCTGATAAAGGCGTGGAAGGGGTATACGACCCCGGATGAAGTATTCAGGGTGACGGGGATCGAAGAGACGGGAGGCGGCGTTGGAGTTTGAATACCAGGCCGTCAATCAGCGCTCCGAAATAATAACGGGCAAGCTGGATGCGACAGACGAGAGGGAGGCCTTGCGCATGCTGCGCCAGCAAAACCTGGCGCCTCTGGTCCTGGGCATGCCGGGCGAAGGAAGACATGTCCGTTCGGACCGCAACGCCAGGATAACGGAACAGGAAAAGGTGTTGTTGTTGCAGGAGCTGGCTACGTTGCTGGAAGCCGGCGTGCCGCTGGCCGAATCCATCGAGTCGCTGGGGGCGTCCCGGGCGGGAACGCAGGCCGCCGGGATATTCAATGAATTCCTTTCCGCGTTGCGCAAGGGGGAGTCGTTCTCGTCCTCGCTTCGCAAGTCCTCCATGTCGCTGCCGGCATACTGCCACCAGCTCGTGGCGGCAGGAGAACAGACCGGGCAACTTGCCCGTTCGATCCGCACGGCCGTGACGCAATTGAATTACGAAATGCGGGTGCGCGAGGAAATGCGGAATGCACTACTATATCCCGCCCTGCTGGTCGTCTCTGGCATCCTTGCGGTGGTCGTGGTTTTCCTGGTGGTTGTGCCGAAATTCGCGAATTTATTGCAGGGAAATCAGGCAGAGCTGATTCCTCCCTTATCCAGATGGGTGATTGGGTTCGGGCTGCTGGTCAAGGACAATCTCACCGCCGTAGTGATCCTGGCATTGGCCATGGCGATGGGCGTCATACTCGTCGTGCAGAATCCCAGGACCCGGGAGCGGGCGTTCGAGAAGCTGGCCTCGGTTCCGCTGCTGGGGCAATGGATACTGCAGGCCGAGATAGGGCGCTGGGCCTCCATGCTGGGAGCCATGCTCGAAAGCCGGGTGCCGATCGTGACGGCGATGGATTTGTCCATAAGCGGGCTCAGGCTGCCGGTGTTGCGAAGCAAATTGATGCAAGTGCAGCGGGATATCCGCAGCGGGGTGCGTCTTGCCGATGCGCTCGAGGCAAGCCGGGCCGTTGGTGCGACCGGAGTGAACCTGGTCAGGGTCGGGGAGAGGTCGGGGGCCCTGGCCCCGATGTTGCAGGCATTGGCCAAGCTTCATGAGGAAGCGGGGCGCGACAGGATGCGGCGCTTCCTGCTGCTGCTAGAGCCCGTGGCGATCCTGCTGGTGGGCGGGGTAATCGGCATAATCATGGTCGCCATCATGCTGGCGGTGACCAGCCTGAACGATACGGTGGTTTGAGAGGAGAGAAAATGTTGCGGATGGATACTTGCTACGGCGTCGACAAGAGCCGCGGATTTACCCTGATCGAAATGCTGGTCGTGCTGGTCATTGTGGGCATGCTGGCGGGGCTGGTCGGACCAAAGCTCTTTGGCCGGGTCGACACGTCGAAAGTTAAAACGACAGAAGCCCAGATCAAGATGTTCAGGGGCGCACTGGAAACATTCCGTCTCGACGTGGGACGATATCCGGAGCAGGCTGAAGGACTCCTGGTCCTGAATCAGACGCCGTCGGAAGAGCGGGCGCGCATGCGCTGGCACGGCCCCTATCTGGACCAGGACGTTCCCCTCGATGCCTGGGGCAATCCCTATCAGTACAGCCTGCCGGGAGCGAATGGACAGCCTTATGCGCTGTACTCGCTCGGGGCGGACGGCAAGGCCGGTGGGCAGGAAATCGATGCGGACATAGGAGTTCTGCCCCCGGCCCGGTAGCGGAATGGCAGGCTGAATTGTCGTCCAGTAGATCATTCGTGAGTGGGGGACGCCGTGCAGCATGCCGGCGATACTCGTCCGGGTTCACGCTGATGGAGTTGCTGGTCGTGCTGGTGGTCGTTTCGCTGGTTGCGGCACTCGTTGTGCCAAACATGCAACGGCTGTCTGAAAGACACACGATGGCTGCCCAGCGGCATTCCCTGCGGTCACAAATCGACGGGCTGGGTTACCGTGCATATTCCACCGGCACTCCCTTCGAATTGTCCGGCGCCGCCGGTCAGACAACCCTCCCCGACCTCACGATCCCCCCCGGATGGAAGCTGGAAATCCCGAATCCCATTCTTTACAGTCATACCGGTGTCTGCAGCGGGGGCGTGGTACATATAACGGCTCCGGATGGAAGCAGGGAGAGGCTCGATCTCCAGCATCCGCTATGTACGGCAAGAGAAGAGATCCCGAGGCCAGGCTGACGATGAAACACCTTAACCGCACGCAGGATGGATTCACCCTGATCGAAGCGATCGTCGCACTTGCCTTGGTGGGCACGGTCGGCGTTGCGTTGTTTGGCTGGATCAACACCAACCTTATTGCCCTGAATCGGGTGGAAGCGATCCACCAGCAGAACGAGGCCACGAAGAATGTCGTTGAATACATGAAATCGGTCAATCCCATGCAGGAGCCCGAGGGGACGGTCCAGTTTGGCGAGTATCGAATCCACTGGCGCTCGGAAAGGACGGGAGACATCGTCGACGGCTCCGGTTACCCGACGGGGACAGGCGCGTACCAGCTGGCAATGTACAGGACCGATGTCGATGTCAGGGAGAACGAGAGCATCCCGTGGTTTGACATTTCGCTCCGCCAGGTCGGCTACAGGAAAGTGCGGGAATCCACGCCGGGGTTCCGATGATGCGACGCCCGCCATCCAGTTGCATGCAACGCCGTCAGCGGAGATCCGTCAGGGGATTCACCCTGATGGAGATACTGGTCGTGCTGCTCATAACCGGTGCTGCCAGCACGATACTCTTCCAGGCACTGGACAATGTATACAGGATGCAGGGAAGGTTCGGCGAGGGGCTGGACAAGGCGCACCAAAGCGGCATGACGATGGACTGGTTCCGCCTGACAGTGAGCGGCCTGGTCTCCGATGCTTCCGATGCCGAACTCAAATTCGCCGGGAGCGGGAGCGAGTGGTCGGGTTTGTCCATCAATCCGCTGAGCGAGGATGCCGGCATTCCGACCCGGATCAAATGGGAGCTGGAATTCGACCCGACGGACGGACTTACCCACCTCATTTACCACGAAGGCGATCGCCGCTCGAACATCACGGCATGGCAAGGCGGCGAAGCGCAATTCGTTTACGTGGACAGGCGCAGGGAGCGGCATGATTCATGGCCTCCCGTCATGGGGAGCCAGGATTCATTGCCCCAGGTCATCCTCGTCGAAGCGGTCGATCGCGGCGCCGCGATCAATGTAGTGGCGGCGCCTCCGGGGGATCGCGCGACGCAACTCCGGCCGCAGGATATTTTCCGGGGGGTGAGATGAAGCGGGCAAGCCAGTCCGGATTCGTGCTCATACTGGTGCTCTGGGTGCTGGTGATCGTGGCCATTGCCGCCGGATATTTCTCCGAGCAAGTGACGCAGTCCGTCAGGCTGGCCGAGCAATCGCGCCAGA
>MGTN01000064.1:7254-9721 GCA_001799475.1 Desulfovibrionales bacterium GWA2_65_9
GTCGTTTTCAGGTTGCAGGACACGCGCGGGCTGTTCAACCTCAACCAGGGCGACGATGCCAGTCTGCATCGTTTCCTGGGGGGGCTGGAAGTTCCCGCCGACGAACGGGGGCGGCTGGTGGATGCGCTAAGGGACTACGTCGATTCGGACAACCTTCGCCGTCTCAATGGCGCAGAGAAGCAGGACTATCTCGAATCCGGTCTGCCTCCCCCGGCCAACCGCCCGTTGACGACGGTTTTCGAGGCCAGGCGCATCCTCGGCTGGCGTAACGTGCCGGCACTCTGGCACGACGGGCGCCTGGTCCGGCTCAGTACGGCGAGCCTGGGTGCCGGGATCAACCCCAACACCGCGCCGATGGAGGTGCTTCAGGCATTCCCCAATGTTTCGACCGAATTGGCCAGGGAAATGGTCGCGCGCAGGCAGCAACAACCCTTTGTGAACATCCAGGAAGTCAGCGCGCTCACCGGGGCGAACCCCATGCAACTGCTCTTCACCATGATCCTGTTTCCCGGCAACAGCGTCCGCGTGACCCAGGCCCTGGAAGGCGGCGCGGCCGAAACCGAATACGAGATCACCCTGACTCCGCAGGACGCAAAATCCCCATGGAAGATCAACTACATGATGCAGACATCCACGTCCCGCCAATAATGCGGAATGCGCTTGATTTCAGGGGGGGGATATCGGATAGAATCCGTGCTGGTGGTATGGAGATGCGCGGCAACAGCCATGTCATGCCGGGAGACTGATTGTCAACAACAAGGAGTGAAAAATGAAACAGGTTCATTTGGCGGTTCTGCTGGCAGGAGTGATGTGTGCAGGGGCAACGAGCGTTCAGGCGGCGGCGACTTGCACGGCGATTCCCCCGACAACGTTCGATATGACGGCCCCTTCCACGGGCTCGATTACGATGACCCCCTTGACGGGCTATAACAATTACCCCGCCCAACTTTGTGTGAACATGACCCTGACAGACCCGATGGCCATATTGAACGGGGGGGCCATTCCGTACACCATGCAAGCCTCACTGGGGGTCACTTATAACAACGTAACGACTCCGGGCTGCTCCACGGGTAACTTCACCATCAATGGCGGGCCGGTCCAATCCTATATCGATGCCAGCGGTTCGGTCACCTACAATCCAGGCACAGGCAGCGTCTCGGGTACGGTCAATGCGACCTATTACATCGACGTCAACAACCTCAATGTGACATTGAACGGCGCGACTTATGCCGTCGACACGCCGCTACAGCAGTTCGCCTCGACGACAACCTTCAGCGGCACCACAAGCACGACGCGTGTCTGCATGCTCAATGCCGGAGGCGGGATCAGTGCGACCCTCAACGGACAGCCGTTCAGCATCCCGGCCTCCGTCTGGCAGTGCATCAATGCCAGCGATGATCCTGACCACATAGTGACCTTCGATCCCAACTGTTAACTTCCGCCGTTGACTGGCGCAGCCTCCACGCTTGCCGATCCGGCTTGCAGGGGGTTGCTCCTCCGTTGTCGCATGTCCAGAACGAGGGAGTAGCGAATCAGGACGCTCCCCGGCCTCGATTAGAAGCATGACGGTAACTTGCGCCGTCTCTAAGCCGGAGCACTTACATCTGGCTTAATTCACCCGCTTTTCTTGCCTTGTTGTTAACCCCGAGCTTCACGAAAATATTATTGATATGCGTCCTCATCCGGCCACGATTGCCGGATTCCTGTCGGGGGCTGCGACGGCAGGCTTCAAGCCGATGCGGCTACGATTGGGAAACCTCTGACTCTCAAGGACGGGGATTGCAATGCAGTTTTACAAGCCTGTTGCTTGAGGTAGCATGGCAGGGTTGTGCGGCTTGATGAGTAGAAATTTTTTCAACTTTAAATAAGAGTAAAAAAATGATCAAAAAATTGTTGGCTTCGTCTCTGCTGTTTGTCTCGGTAAGTGCATCTGCAGCTGGAATATATGATGGCGTCTGGTCGGTTGCTGGCAGCAACAGCATGTTGTTGGTTTTTGAGAATGCCGGCACTATGGTTGTGGCATCGGTGGATAGCAATACAGCCGGGATCCCTACCACTTGCACAACTCCTGTCCAGGGGGTGTCCTGCACCGCTTCAGTAATTGCCAATGGCCCATTGTCGGGTCATTGGACAGACACATTCCATGGCGCCATTGCGGGCAACTCGGCCACCCTGAATAACCTGACCGTGACAGGCGGGGTGTTGAGTATCAGCTTTGGTTCCGCGTCAGCAGCAACGGCGATCTATTCCGAGCCGGGAATGAGCAACAATATGGTTCTTCAAAAGATATTCTAGGAGCGGCACTGATTAGCCGTCCTTCCCGCGAAGGCAGGACCAGCTGTTGAATTAACTGGCTTCCAGCCTTTGCGGGAACAACAAAACCGTACTTGCTCCGCGTATCCCTGGAAAATTCCAGGCCGCGCTAAAGTATCATTTTCCATGTATCGGCAGTTGGGTTCCCGGCGGC
>MGTN01000065.1:0-6386 GCA_001799475.1 Desulfovibrionales bacterium GWA2_65_9
CCGTGAAAACGGCGCGGGTCTTGCTTGCAGTCCATGTGACACGGCCATGGTCTGAAAAGCCCATACGTTCCGCTGGACAACCCAGGCAGATATTGCACCCAAGAGGCTGAAGCTCCATGAAGATACAAGTTCTGCTCATCAATCCGTCCATCAGCAGCAAGACGCAAAATCCTGCTGTCACCGAGGTCATCCGCTGCAGCTTCCCCATGAGCCTGGGGCACATCGCGGGCTATCTCGAAGCCAACGGCTACCCGGTGCGCATCCACGACGAGCAGCTCGCCCCCCTTGGGCCAGAGGAAATCCGCCGCCAACTGAACGGGCTGCGCCAGGCCGACACCCGCATCGTCGTGGGCCTCACCACGCTCACCGTCACCAGCGGTCGGGTGTATGAACTGGCCCGCATGTTCAAGGAGATAGATCCGGACGTAGCCACCATGACCGGGGGCATCCACGCCTCGGTCCTGCCCCAGGAGGGCCTGGACACCGGGGTCATCGACTTCGTGGTGCGTGGCGAGGGCGAACTGACCACCGTGGAACTGCTGCAGGCCCTGAGCCAGGAGGGCGAGCTGGCAGAGATCGACGTCTCGGGCATCGCCGGCATCTCCTACCGGAAGGGCTCCGCCCCAGTGCACAACCCTGCGCGCGAGCTCATCAGCGACCTGAGCACGCTGCCGCCCTTCGCCTACCATCTTTTCGAAAAAAACCGCCAGCATTACTCTGGTTTCTCATCCATCCAGAGCTCCCGCGGCTGCCCGCACGCCTGCATTTTCTGCTCGCAGCGCAGCCTCACGGGCAAGCGCTACCGCACGGTCAGCCAGGAGCGCGTCCTGGGCGACATCGACCTCCTGGTAAACAAGTACGGCGCCACCACCATCCGTTTTCTCGACGACAACATCGCCGCGTCGA
Organism: Desulfovibrionales bacterium GWA2_65_9; assembly: GCA_001799475.1. Classification (GTDB taxonomy): domain Bacteria; phylum Desulfobacterota; class Desulfovibrionia; order Desulfovibrionales; family Desulfovibrionaceae; genus Humidesulfovibrio. The sequence goes on from MGTN01000065.1 coordinate 907, forward strand.
AGAAGCACATCATGCCGCTGCTTTCGGCCATCGTCGCCCGCAAGTACCACACCAGAGTCTCCTTCGAGGCCCCCATGCGCGGCGACAACCTGGACGAGGAGCTGCTCGACAAGCTGAAGGCGGCCAACTTCAGCCTCGTAACCTTCGGGCTTGAGACCGGCAGCGAACAGCTCATGAAGGTCATCAACAAGGGCGAGACCGTGGCCCAGGTGGTGCGCGCCATCCGCATGACTGCGGCCAAGGGCATCACCGTGGGCACGACGCTGATCTTCGGCCTGCCCACGGAAACCCGCCAGGATCGCTGGCGCACCATCCGGCTGGTCTTCTCCCTGCCCCTGGACAGCGCGCGCTTCAACATCCTCACGCCCTACCCGGACACGCCCCTCTACAAGGACTTGATGGAGCGGGGCGAAAAGGTGACCGTTCTGCCCGGCTGGATCAATTTTTCGGTCCAGTACATGTGGGAGAACGATGATCTGCCGTACGTGCCCCCCGGAACGGACAAGTACGAACTCATCCTCACCACCATGTTCGCCAATCTGGCCTTCTACCTCCGGCCACAAGGGCTCAGGAAGCTCTTCACCAAGTCCGTGGCCGGGGGCAACGTCGTGCACCTGCCGAAACGCTGGTACATGAGCAAATATCTCCTAAGCATGCTGCGCGTCCTCTTCTACCTGCTCCAGCGGTTTCTCCGCGTGGGCGGCAAGATGATCCTGCGCAAGCTCGTGGGATCAGGCGATCAGCGGTCCGCGACAAAGGCCTAGCCAGCCAGCGCCTCGCGGCCCAGGATTAAGCTTTGAGGAAACAGTGCGATAGGCACAATGGGCTCAGGCTCTCACGAGATTTCCGGGTAGGGCCGAAGGGCTTCCGGCCAAGAAAGTCGGACCATTATCCAGCTCACTGTTCGCGCAGGAGGACCAGATGAAGATATTCCCCCATGCCCAGATCTCAACCCCGATCTCCATCGAGATCGAACGCCGTATCCTGTTAGAGGACTTTGGCCAGGTGGTTGTCGGGTTTGGCTCCTGCTTTGCGCAAAACATGCAGGAGTCCATGCGCCGGTATGGCTTCCGGTACTGGTACAAGCGCGATATCTGCGCCCATTACAGCACGGAATCCATTGCCAACCGCCTGGAGGCCATCGCCCAAAAGGCCGCGCCAGGCGACGACGATCTGTACCATTTCGCCAACCCGCAACGGGTTCATGCCTATACCTATTTCTTGAAGCGGCATTACTTCGGGGAGGATGCACCGCAACGGCTTCACGACATCATGGCGCAGTCCACGGAGGAATGCCGCACGGTCATTCAGACCGCCAGCATCATCGTCATTACCCTGGGAACGAGCCGGGTCATGCGCCTCAAGCGCAACGGCCGCGTCATCACGCTGAACCAGGGCATCCCCGTCTGTGAGTGCAATTTTGAGATGCTCTCCGTCTCTCAGAACGTCCAGCAACTACAGCGCATTGTCGATGCCGTCAGAGAGATTCGCGCAGGCGACATGCCAAAGATCATCCTGACCATTTCCCCGCAACGCTACCTGTTCCCGCCGGACGATCTCCCAGGTGTCTCGCCCTATGTGGATAACGTGGTCCAGAAATCGATCCTGCGAGCAGCCGTCTATGAGTTCATGGAGCAATGCGCCGAGGCCGACCTCGTCTATTTCCCGTCATATGAACTCGTCATCGATGAGCTGCGCACCCTGGAAACCCTGTCGCATTATGATCATGTGCACATCGACCAGGTGCACACGCCGGAATACATCTGCAAGCGCCTCTTCCAGGCCCACGCCTCGGACACTGTCCAGGCCCTGCTGGAGCTGAGCGATCAGGCAATCCACATTTTCCATGAGACAGACGAATGGATCACCGGCGGCCTGCCCGCAGACCACAAGCGCATTGAGCAAAAGCTGCAAGGGTGGATTGACAAGGCCCTGCGCGTGGCCACCCCGGACCGCTGGCCGCGCAACGCAATCATGGCCCTGGCCCGCATGCTGCAACGCGCCGGCTGGGACCTATGGCTGGTCGAGCTGCTGGGTGACGGCGGCTACCACCCCTACACGAGATATGACCTGGCCATAAGCATGAACGCGCTGGGTCGGACGGAGGAAGCGCTGAAGCTTTGCGGGCAGGTCCAGGCGGAGCTCGACTCCTTGCCCTTTGAATATCCTGGCTTGCAAACGAACATCAAAACGCTGCTCACGGAGTTGGAGCAGGGCAAGACGCCCGTCTTGTAACTGGGCACGGCCATTGCCGGTCCCGTCGGGCGCGCGGCATTGCCGGGTTCAGCCGAGGGATCGGGCGGCATATATGATTGGGCAACAACACCCGCCAAGGGGATTGCCGTTCCCTGTTGACCGCACGCATTCCTGCGCCTGGTCCCAGGACAACCGCGTGAACAGGCGACAGACTTTCGTAGCAACACAAGGTAACGCACCATGGTTGACATGCCTTTTGACAGCTTCCTCTTCATCACCCTCGCAACCCTGGTTTCCCAGGGGTTGATCTGCCTCAACGACGGCATCTATGTTGACTCGCTCCTGCTCATGGGATTGCGCAAGCCTGAGCGGGTTCACCATTTAACCCACCATTGCTCACAAATTGGTCGTCCTCTTGTCGGACAGATCACGGCCTTTATAGCTAAAGCCAACAATCTGGTCATGACCTACCGGATCATTGCACTAAGCAGCATGTGGCTCATTGGCCTGCTCACATACATGATCTGTAGGGCGACAGGTCTGCTGGACAGCGCCACCGCGCTGGCCGTGGCCCTGTTCACCGTGGCGTACACCGGCCACCAGATGACTGTCGAATTCTGCGTTGCCCGACGCTTCTACGCCTTTCAGGTTTTTTTTCTGTTCGCCATCCTCCTGGCACTCCTCTCCGTGCATCATGGCCCGGCCATCTGGCTGGCCCTGTCTGTTTTGAGCCTGCCATTCCTGTTCATCGGCTTTCACCTGGAAGCGCAGCTAACCTATGCCTTCGCCCTGCCGCTCTTGCTGGCACTGAACCATTTATTTTTTCTCCCAAATGACAGCAGCGACCCCGCGCTGGTTGCCATGACAGCGGTCCTGTACTGCATTGCGCCCGTGCTTTTCTGGAAGTGGAGCAACATAGCGCACGGCTGCCATGGGGACTACCAGAACAGCTACCGCCCCAGATTCAACCCCGAGATAACGAAGAAATACGCTCTCCGGGTCTTCACGTACGGTGTGCTGGGAGCAATCACCGCGCCGTTCAAGCACCTCTTCGGCCTGCGCCGGGGTTGGCTGTCCCTATTTCCGGCCGCAATGATCGCCGGGCTGTTTTATCACTTCGAGCTCATTTCTGTGCGCATAAGTGGCGCGTTTGGCATCGGGCTCATGACGGCAGGCCTTGTGCTGCTGGTCCTGGGCAACGCTCCGTTCGTGCTGGTGCTCCAGCCCGCCGGCCTCCGGGGGTGGTCCACCAAAAACAATGTCCTCATCGCCCTGCCCACGGCTCTCATGCTGACGGGCCTCATCGGCCTCATTCTCCAGGGGCGGCTGTTCTCGGCGGGGCTGGGCTTCATCGTTGCATATTTTCTAATGTATCTCAACATGATACACATCGACACCATGGCCATCTGGGCCAAGCACCACTCCATCCTGCGCAACATCTCGCAGATTCCTCAAGCGCGTGAGGCCGCGGTCTTCGCCTTCCATGACCGGCACCCCATACGCGGCTCCTTTGATGAGCATCCAGAGCATTTCACGCTCTCCGTGGTCTTTCTTCTGGACCTGCTCTGGGGGCAGCTATGCCATCTGGTCATTGTGGAGCCGACTCCCAAGACCGAAGGCTACACCCAGGAGGAAATCGGCATCGCCATCCGGGGGACGACAATGGCCAGCGTCTTCGACAACATGGACCGAAAGGGCCGACAGGCCGCCATTACTGTGGACAACGGACGCCTTGACCTGTCAACGTTCCAGGCGGGCCTGCGGTACTTCTGGTACCGCTGGTTCGACAAAAAGGGCCTGGACCCGTTCCTGGCCGGGCTGACAACCGTGACCTTCGCCGAGCTTCAAGCCCCCTCCGGCGAGCAGGCGGGCCGGCCCTGGTCCCCCGGGGTCGCGCCTTTTGTGGGTCGCTGGCGGAACGCTGCCGAGGACGCCCCCTTCGCGTCCTGAGCCAGGGGCCATGCTGCGGCAGACCTGACCCGATCGCCAGATCGACCTGGCACGCGTGTTCATTCTAGGGCATGACACCTCGGAACCACGACCACATTAGCCCACGAGCAGGGTAGCATGAAGAAGATTCTGCTGGTCAAGCCGCACTACCACCACATCCCCATCGGGATGGCCTACGTGTTGGCCACCCTGGAAGAGCAGGGGCTTCCCTTCACCTTCATCGACCTCTCGCGCACCAGCCTGGACCTCGGCCAGGAGCTGGCCTCGGGCGACTACTACGCCGTGGCCGCGGGCGGGCTGGTCTCCGACTACGCCTTCATTTATGAATTTGTGCGCGCCAGCAAGGCCGCCGCGCCACAGCTGCCCTTCATCCTGGGCGGCAACATCACCAGCTGCCTGAGCGACGAGCTGCTCTTTGACCGCCTGGGCATCGACTACGCCGTGCTGGGCGAGGCCGAGACCGCCCTGCCCGGCCTGCTGCGCTGCCTGGGAGCCTACGGGGACCGGCCCACGCCGCCCGTGGACGTGCCGGGGGTCTGCTTCCGTGACGCGTTCAGCGGGGCCATCCGCCGCAACAAGCCCGCGCCCCTGGACCTCCAGGCCCACGACCCGCGCCCGGCCTGGCACCTCATCGACCACGCATTTTATCTGGCGCGCAGCAAGCACCACGCCTTCGCCCCAGGCCAGACCTTCCTGCCCATCCTCACGGGCCGGGGCTGCTCGGGCCATTGCTCCTTCTGCAACCCCACCCTGGGCCGCTTCCGCCCCCGGCTCGTGGAGAATATCTTCGACGAGATGCAGAAGGTGGCGGAGAAGTTCACCTTTGACGTGTACAACTTCGCCACGGAGGTCTTCTTCGCCAAGGAGGGGGACATCCTGGACTTCTGCGCACAGTACACGCAGCGCGGCTTCCAGAAGCAATGGTTCTGCAGCCTGCGCATCGACGTAGGGCCAACGGTGCTCCAGGCCATGAAGAAGGCCGGGTGCATCGGCGTGTCCATCGGCTTTGAGAGCGCCTCGGACCCCATCCTCAAGCGCATGAACAAGGGCATCACCGCGAGCCAGGGCAGGGCCTTCGTGCGCGCGGCCAAGGAGCTGGGCCTGCCGCTTGAATGCAACATCATGGTCGGCAACGAGGGCGAAACCATGGAGGATATCCAGGCCTCCTTCAACATGATGAGCCAGGAACGCGTGGATGCCAACGTGAACCTGACCGTGGCCTACCACGGCACGGCAATCTTCCGCCGGGCCGTAGAGCGCGGGGCCGTGGCCTGTGAGCACGAGCAGGCCCTGGGCGAGAAGTACTGCGGCCTCTACACCCCGGACATGGCCGC
>MGTN01000065.1:6432-7085 GCA_001799475.1 Desulfovibrionales bacterium GWA2_65_9
CACCGGGCGGTCATGGCCGAGTACCGCGCCCATACCGGCAGCCTGCTGGACCACTACGCCAGCAAGCCGGTGCTGCGCGTACAGGGCGAAGCCGTAGACCTGTTTTGGAAATGTCGCGCTTGCGGGGGTGAGAACGACATCAACGCCACTTGGCGGCAGTTCGACGGACTGGTCCGCCGCCGCTTCTGCGGACACTGCCGCGCCTTCTCCTACGTCCACCTGCTGCCGCAGAGGGTCCGCGAAGCGGCGGCGGAAAAGCTGGCGGGCCAGGGCCGGATCCTGCTCTGCGGGGCCGGAGTCAACGCCCAGAGCCTCTGGGCCTACCCCCTGGAAGGCCTGGACATGGACCGCATCAACGCCGTGGCCGACCCGGCTGCGGAATGGGACGCCAACAGCACTTTCTACTTTCTCCCCAGGATGTCCCTGGCTCAGGCCGCCACACGCATGCCCGACATCCTCGTCTCCGTGGACCGCGACCTGGACTACAACGCCCAGCCTGCGCTGGCCGCCTTCACCCGGGGCGCGCCGGAAATGCTGCACCTGACCCCGCACCTGTTCCCGGAGGGACTCCTTGAGGGGCGCAGGGTGCTGTTCGTGGGTGGGTTTGACGCCCACGCCCTGCCCCCGGAATACCTGGACCAGGCGGTCGTGGC
>MGTN01000065.1:7134-11224 GCA_001799475.1 Desulfovibrionales bacterium GWA2_65_9
CGCTTTCGGCGCTGTTCTCCGGCGGCTGGGACGTGGCCGTCATGAGCCCCGGCATCTACGCCGCCACGCCGGGCATGGGCAGGCTGCGCCTGGCGGCCTTCCTGACGGCCCTGTTTGGCGCAAGGCCGGTGCTCAGGCGGGTGTTCAACGTGCGCGAGTGCATCACCTGGGTTCCCTGGCGACGGCACGAGGTGGCGGCCAGGGCCGTGGAGCAGCTGGCGGCCCGGATCAAGAAGCTCCTGGCCAGGATGCTGCCGTAAAGCCCAGCCCCGATAACGACGCCAGAAACAGCTTTGCGACCGCAAGGAGGCCCCATGCGAAATGATGAACATCTCCAAACCTTGCCGCACGGCAGTATTGTGGCAGTCTACGGCTCCGGGGGCAGGGCCAGGGAGTTTCTGGAGCACTTGGCGGCCCACCGCCCGGATGTGCTGATCTACTGCTTCCTCGATTCCTTCTGCGGCGGCCACTTCATGGAACGCCCGGTGCTCACCCTGGACAGCTGGCCCGAGGCGCAAGGAGCCTGCGATCTCATCGTCGTCGCCTCCATGTACCACCCGGAAATCCAGAAAGCGCTTCTGACCAAAAGCATCAGCAATTTCTTCGTCTTCGAGGACGGGCGCATCCTCGACCCACCTCCAGCTGGCGCGCGCTACGTCAGCAACTTCAAGCGCCCTGGCTGCCTCTGGAACAGAAAGCACTGGGATCGCCTGATCCTGGGCTATGACGACGAGGCGGTGTTCAAGGAGGCCATCACGCAGGTCCTGCCGTTCACCATGGTGAGCCAGGAAGGGCTCGTGGCCCTGTGCGACATCGTGCGCTACTGCGAAGAGCTGGGCATCGAGGGTGCCTTCGTCGAGTGTGGCGTTGGACAGGGAGGTTCCTCAGCACTCATGGCGCTGATGAACCTTCGCTATGGAACAGCCCGCCGCGAGCTGCACCTTTTCGACTCCTTCCAGGGACTCCCGGAACTCGTCGAAGGCAAGGATGATGTGTCCCTGATGCGCAGGCTCCTGGAGATGCCGGACTTGCCCGGCACCGGGCGGCTCGTCCCGGCCGGGGTCATGGCTGCGGATCAACGCTATGCGCGCCAGGCCGTGCTGGAGGTGGCAAAGTACGACGCGGGGCACACGCACTTCCACGCCGGCTGGTTCCAGGAGACCGTGCCGCCGATCGCCGGGAGCCTTGGGGCCATCGCCCTGCTGCGGCTTGACGGCGACCTGTACGAGTCCACGGCGGTCTGCCTTGAGCATCTCTATCCCCATGTCGTCCCCGGAGGCTTCGTGTACATCGACGACTGGTGCCTAGCTGGCTGCCGACAAGCCTGCCTGGATTTTTTCGCCACCCTCGACAGGCGGCCCTATCTCCACGTGCTGGATCAGTGCGGCAGATTCTGGAGAAAACCGGAAGGGAGCGGGCAGGTCTGAAAGGACTGAAGGGTTCGACACACGCGCAGAGTGAGGCCAGGGCGGCCCGTTCGTTTTTGCCTGGGTCTGGAAGCCCTGCCCGAGAATCAGTGGTCACCCCTGAGAGGCCTGTGCAGGGATAGGGAGCGCCGCCACGGGAGTCGAAGAACGGCCAGCGACCGCGCGTTCAGCCGGAACCGCCGACCAGCCAGCGCACGCCGGGGAACCGGGGCGCAAACCGCCTCAACACTGCCTGGGCCACGGCCGGGGCCAGGGGCAAGATCACTGTGGCCCCGGCAGCGACTTGCCCCGGCGCAAGCACGGGCAGGCCCATGAGCTCGCGGCCCACGCGGTCCTCGTCCTCGTCCACAAAGAACGCCACCGCAGGGCCAAGCTGCGCGGCCAGCCAAACCCCGCCGATGGACGTGCCGAAGACTCCCACCGGGGCCTGTCTGGCTGCGGCCCGGGCCTGGACCAGCACCGCGCCGAGAAAGCCCACGCCCTGCTCAGCCCGTTGCCGGGCCTCGGCGATGTCCGTTGTGCTTGGCATGTCCAGCACAGGCGGCGCGGCTGGCCCAGCCCGCTCCACGCGCCGGGCCAGCACTGCCAGTTCCTTGGCAATGGCCGTGCCTTCGGCCAGGGCCTCCACCGCAAAGCCCGCACGCACGAGCTCCCGCCTGAGGCTCCCGGCGCTGAAATGCGTGCAGTGGTCGGCAATGAGCAGATCAAACGGGTTGCTGGCGTGGTCCGGCACCAACACCAGCAGGAGCCCGCCGGGCTCCAAGCTGTCATGCAGCCGCGCCAGCGCCGCGCGCGGCTCGGGCAGATGCTCCAGGGCGTGCACCAACACAAGGGCGTCCAGCCGCCCGCCTAAATTCGTCAGGTCATCCAGGCCCGCCAGGCCCTCAGGCGAGAACTCCGCCACGCCGGGGATGTCCAGCACCGCCTCCTGATGACGCCCGCCCCACTCCAGCCCGCACAGCCGCCAGCCGGGTCGGCGCTCTGCAAAGGCGCGCAAAAACCCGCCGTTGCCGCAGCCCACGTCGGCCAGGCGACCCTGCTCCGGCAGGTCGGCTTGCTCAAGGGCCCAGTCCAACAGCCGGTCCGAGCGAGCGCAAGCCCCGCCCCCGGCCAGGAACACCGGCTGCTCCTGCCCGCCGCTCTGGTGGTAGATGCAGTACTCGTCGTAGATGCGCGCCACGACCACGCGCCAGGTCTCGTCCACGCGCTTCTGCACCACCCCGCAGGCCGGGCACAGGGCCAGCTGGCAGCGAAAGTCCAGCGGGCGGCAGTCCGACGACACCAGCCCCAGGCCATCCAGGCCGGGCAGCGGCAGCAGCCCCTCGGCCCCGCAGACGTGACAAAGCTCAGCCACGCGCCCCCTCGCCGCATAAGCGTCGGCCAACTCCTGCGCGGCCTGCTCCAGGGGTCGGAAGCATAAGCCGGGCATGTCCGCCAGCATTGCAGCCAGCCGCCGGGTCTCCAGCACAACCCTTTTGGGCCGTTGAAAACGCTCGCCCAGGTCGTCCAGGGAGATAGCGCGCACCAAGCCTTCCGGCGCGCCAAAGGTTCGGGCCACCAGCCGGGCGATGTCCAGGCGCGAGCGCGCACCGGGCGCACAGAGGTTGAAAAGTCCGCGCGCGCCTGCGGCTTGCAGGGCCAGCACGGCTGCGGCCAGGTCCTCCACATGGATCTGGCAGAAGATCTGGTCGCGGCCGGCGCGCACCTCGCGCCCAGCCAGCAGCAGCGTGGCCATCTCATCCAGCAGACTGCCATCGCCGGGTGTGGTCCCGTAGACTTTCCCCAGGCGCAGGATCAGGCAATTGCCCTGGCAGACCTCGGGCAGCAGCCGCTCGACCTCGGCCTTCTGGCGGCCGTATTCGTTCAGCGGCGTGGTCATCGCGTCATCAGGGGCGTCGTCAGGGTAGGCCTCGGCCAGGCCATCGAACACGTAATCCGAGCTGAACCAGACAACCGTGAGCCCCAGGCGAGAGAGGGCCTCGGCCAAGTGCAGAAACTGGCGCAACTGCCGGACGTCCATGGGAATAGTGTTGCATAACCCGGGATGCCATATTGCATATATCGCGTTTTACGCAACGCCCAGCAGGCGCTAGAGTGGCCGCCTCGACTTCCCCAGACAGGCAACGCGGGCGGCCGGCCCGCCAGAGGTGACGAACATGAAGGTCTACTACGACAAGGACTGCGATCTCGCCATCATCCGCGGCAAGAAGGTCGCGGTCATCGGCTACGGCTCCCAGGGCCATGCCCATGCCGGCAACCTGAAGGACTCCGGCGTGGACGTCACCGTGGGCCTGAAGCCCGGCTCCGCGTCCCGCAAGAAGACCGAGGCCCACGGCATCAAGGTCGCCGACGTGCCAGCCGCCGTGAAGGGCGCCGATCTCGTCATGATCCTCACGCCCGACGAGTTCCAGGCGCAGCTCTACGCCAACGAGGTGGAACCGAACATCCGCAAGGGCGCCACGCTGGCCTTCGCCCACGGTTTCGCCATCCACTTCGACATCATCAAGCCCCGCGCTGATCTCGACGTCATCATGATCGCGCCAAAGGCGCCGGGACACACCGTGCGCACCGAGTTCCAGGCCGGCCGCGGTATTCCCGATCTGGTGGCCGTGGCCCAGGACGCCTCCGGCAAGGCGCTGGCCACCGCGCTCTCCTACGCCTCG
>MGTN01000065.1:11238-12193 GCA_001799475.1 Desulfovibrionales bacterium GWA2_65_9
CGAGACCCTGGTGGACGCCGGCTACCCGCCGGAGATGGCCTACTTCGAGTGCCTGCATGAACTGAAGCTGATCGTCGACCTCATGTACCAGGGCGGCATCGCCGACATGAACTACTCCATCTCCAACAACGCGGAGTTCGGCGAGTACGTCACGGGACCCAAGGTCATCAACGAGGAATCCCGCAAGGCCATGCGCGAAGCGCTGGCCAACATCCAGAACGGGTCCTACGCCAAGCGCTTCGTCGCCGAGGGCGCCGCCGGCTACCCCGAGATGACCAAGGCCCGCGCCGCCAACGCCGCCCACCAGATCGAGACCGTCGGTGCCGAGCTGCGCAAGATGATGCCCTGGATCGCCGCCAACAAGATCGTGGACAAGAGCCGGAACTAGGCAACCGGGGGAACCCGTCGGCTAACGATCCTCCGCCGTACCCGGCTGCCAGGTCGGCGGCTCAACTGACACGGGCGGCCGGGCAAGACACGCATGAAGATCCACGCTTCGATGCCGCGCACACGCGCGCCACGGTCCAGGCGTCGGTAGACGCCGGACTCGTCTTTCGCTTTCACCGAGTACGGGGTTCCCGGTTCGGTCATGAGTGATGTGGTCTGGACCGGACCCAGACCAGCAGGCCCCGCCGCCAGGTCATCCTTCAGCCTCGCCTGCCAGCTGGCCCGGGTGCCGGGCCTACTTCTTCACCCGGATCACCCCCCGCCGGTTCTGCTCCTGCCCGGCAGGGGAGGCATTGCTGACCGCCGGTTCGCTCTCACCCTTGCCCACGGCCGTGAGGCGCGCCGCCACGATGCCCCGGCCGGTCAGGTGGCTGACCACCGCTGCCGCCCGGCGTGCCGAGAGCTTCTGGTTGTAATCGGCATCGCCCCGGTCGTCCGTGTAGCCCTCGATGATCACCGCCAGGTCGCCGTGCTTGTTTAGTGCGTCGTACAGCTCGTCGAGTGTCGG
>MGTN01000066.1:0-7055 GCA_001799475.1 Desulfovibrionales bacterium GWA2_65_9
CCTTGTCCAGGGTCTGGGAGAAGCGTTCTTCTTCCTCGCGCACCACCCGGGCCATGAACTCCTGGTTGCTGAGCAGTTCCGGGTAGGCGCCGTGCATCTGGGCCACCACCTGGCGCACGGTCTCGTGCAGGAAGGGCTCGGTCAGCCCCAAGTGGCGGCCGAAGCGGAAGGCCCGGCGGATGAGGCGGCGCAGCACATAGCCCCGGCCCTCGTTGCTGGGCAGGATCTGGTCGGTGATGAGGAAGGCGATGGACCGGCTGTGGTCGGCGATGACCTGCAGCGACGTGTCCACATCCTTGTCCGCGCGGTAGGTGACCTTGGCCTTGTCGGCCACGAAGGAGATGAGCGGGCGGAAGAGGTCGGTCTCGAAGTTGGAGTGCTTGCCCTGGGACACGGCGGCGATGCGCTCCAGGCCCATGCCCGTGTCGATGCTCGGGCGGGGCAGCGCGGTGCGCGTGCCGTCCGCCGCCTGGTCGAACTGCATGAACACGAGGTTCCAGATTTCCAGGTAGCGGTCGCAGTCGCACTTGCCGATGCCGCAGTCCGGCCCGCAGGACATCTCCGCGCCCTGGTCCACGTAGATCTCGGAGCAGGGGCCGCAGGGGCCGGTGTCGCCCATGGACCAGAAGTTGTCCTTGTCGCCCAGACGATAGATGCGCTCGGGCGCAAGCCCGGCCACGCTCTGCCACAGCTCGCCTGCCTCGTCGTCATCCTTGTAGATGCTGACGTAGAGGTTGTCCTTGGGCAGCTTGATCTCCTTGGTGATGAAGTCCCAGGCCAGGCGGATGGCCTCGGCCTTGAAGTAGTCGCCAAAGGAGAAGTTGCCGAGCATCTCGAAGAAGGTGTGGTGGCGCGCGGTGCGGCCCACGTTCTCCAGGTCGTTGTGCTTGCCGCCCACGCGCAGGCACTTCTGGGAGGTGCAGGCGCGCACGTAGGGGCGTTTCTCCTGACCCAGGAAAACCTTCTTGAACTGGACCATGCCCGCGTTGGTGAAGAGCAGGCTGGGGTCGTCCTTGGGCACGAGCGTGGAGCTTTCCACCACGGTGTGGCCCTGTTGCTCAAAGTACTTGAGGAAGCGGGAGCGGATTTCTGCGGCGTTCATGCTGTAACGGCCTCTACTGTGCGGTAATGTTGAGGGTTTTGGTATTGAACCAACCCGCCTGGTGGGCAAGGGCTAAGCTGACGACAAATAGCTCTGCGTGTGCATAACTTTTAAGAACATGGTTCATCTTTTTGCGAAGTTCATCTTGAAGCGGCGGGCACCATTCGGCTTTGAATTTGGAGAGCAGAAGCACAAAACGGACTTTTTTGCGAAGAGTCGCCACGCCCCTCACCAATGTGGGGATGGAAGCCAGTTTCTGGCGTCCGTGGATGTCTGCGACGAGGAGCAAGATGCTGTTAATTAATTTTTCATGCAGGTTTTGTAGGAAGTCTGGGAGGTCTGTGTCGTTGGTGATTATTGGGGCGCTGGACTTCATCTCAACCACGAAGAGCATCTCCGCCTCACCATTGTGCAGCGAAACGAAGTCAGCAGCCTTGATGTGGGACAGCGAACGAACCAGGGCGTCTTCGTCTGGGCGAAACGTCCGGGTATCATCATAGGTGAATGTCAATCCTGATTCCGTGAAGGGTCCGACAATCATCAGCTTATCCCTGGATCTTCATTTCTTCGACAAAAAGTTTGACGCTTGTGTCGATGATGGAGTTGTCGGGCATGCCGTCGGCCAAATTGCTGAAGGCTGCCCCCTGGCTTGAGAGTGAAACAACTTGGACATTTAGCTCTTTAGCTTTAGCCATGAGGAAGAGCTTTTTCATGACAAAATATGAGTGCGTTGCCATAAAAATTTGGACACCTGAGGAGGCCAAATCCCTCAAAGCTTCCATTGTTGCGAGAATTGCCGTTGGGTGGAGCACCGCATCGGGTTCATCGACAAACAATATGGATTTCTTTGTGAGGATGCGGTTAACAATAAGCCGGTCTAAGATGGATATACGCTTATAGCCCTCTGCCGTTTGGTGGATAGAAAACAACTGACTTCCGACCTTGAAGGTCCATTTCCCATCTGCATATTTTATACGACCGGTGAGGAGACTTTCAATTGTCTTGCGCGCGGAAGAAAAATGACCTTCCACGTGGCCGACTCTCGCTTCATGCTCAAGCGCTAAGACCAAATCTAAATATGTGTCATCGAACCCGAATTGCTTATTTGTAAGGCGCGACGTCTTGATGACATGGAATAGAGACAATACTTCTTTGGCAGGCAGGAAAAGAGAAATTGCCTTGCGTGTGGTGGGGTTTTCAGTGTGCTCCCCAACGCCTCTTTCTGCTGATGCGCTGAACTTATACCCCACCTGTTGCTTGTCAATTTGTGCGCGGAAGGAAAGCCGATCTTTTTGGCCCTTTGAGACAAGGTCGCCTAACTTGTCGGCCTGGAAAGTCCACGTAAGCTTATCATCCAATACCTGTTTGAATGTCCTCTTGTCATCGCCTCGCCTGTATTCTTCCGCTGCGCGAACAGCTGTATATAGAGCCTTGAGCAGAAAGGTCTTGCCGCTTGCGTTTTCACCAATGATGACGTTTATGCTTGGAGACGGAGCCAACCAAGTCAGATCTTTCAACGGCCCGAAGTTTTTTATGCGAATGTTCTTTAACATAGCACCTCACATTTCGTTCGTGCCATTCAGCGTACTTGAGGGCAGACTACTCGAGCTAGGCTTCGTCCACTTCGCTGGGCTCTGCCGCAGCGGGGATGAAGGCCACCGGGGTCATGCCCAGGTGTTCGAGCAGCTTGTCCTCGATCTTCTGGCGCAGCTCGTGATTCTCGGCCAGAAGCGCGCGCACGTTCTCCTTGCCCTGGCCCAGGCGCTCGGACCCGAAGGCGAACCAGGAGCCGGACTGCTCGATGATCTTGTGCTCCACGCCGAGGTCGATGATCTCGCCCTCGCGGCTCATGCCCGTGCCGTAGAGGATGTCTACGAGCGCCTCGCGGAAGGGCGGGGCGACCTTGTTCTTCACGACCTTGATGCGCGTGCGGTTGCCGTAGGCCTCTTCCTTATCTTTAAGGCTCTGGATGCGGCGGATGTCGATGCGGATGGAGGCATAGAACTTCAGCGCGTTGCCGCCGGTGGTGGTCTCCGGGCTGCCGTAGCCGGTCATGCCGATCTTCATGCGGATCTGGTTGATGAACACCACCACCGCCCGGGACTTGTGGATGGTGCCGGTGAGCTTGCGCAGCGCGTGGCTCATGAGCCGCGCATGCCCGCCCACCTGGGTCTCGCCCATCTGGCCCTCCAGTTCGGCCTGGGGGATCAGCGCGGCCACGGAGTCGATGACTACGAGGTCCACCGCGCCGGAGCGCACCAGCAGGTCGGCGATCTCCAGGGCCTGCTCGCCGTAGTCCGGCTGGGAGATGAGCAGCTCCTCGGTCTTGACGCCCAGGCGGCGGGCATAGCCCACGTCCAGCGCGTGCTCGGCGTCGATGAAGGCTGCCGTGCCGCCGCGTTTCTGGCATTCGGCCACCAGGTGCAGGGTCAGCGTGGTCTTGCCCGAGGATTCCGGGCCGTAGATTTCGGTGACGCGGCCCTTGGGGATGCCGCCAACGCCCAGCGCCAGGTCCAGACCGATGGAGCCGGTGGGGATGACCGGGATGGCGGTAAGCGCGGAGCCATCGTCCATGCGCATGATGGAACCCTTGCCGAACTTGCGCTCGATGGTCGTCATCGCCGTGGTCAGGGCTTCCAGGCGCAGGTCTTCGGGGCTGTTTGTGGGCTTCTTGGCCATGGGTGGACACCTCCGGGGGTCGCTTGGTGTTCGCGAATCAGGTTGGATATCAGATCGCCTTGCGGGCGGCAACAGGCGAATGCCGTGCCCGCCCGGATGGGATCTGGCCCTTGAACCTTGCGCGCGGGTCCGCTTGAGGATAGGAGGGGGCATGCAGCACGCGCAGAAGCCAGGTTGCCCTGCCCGCCGCTTCCTCTGCCGGAGCCGACCGTGAGGGCGCGCCGGAGGATGAAGCACCCAGGACGGGAGTCGCGCCACCGCAGCGTCGGCGGCGACGCCATCATGCGCGTGCTCTCGCGCTACGACAAGAAGGGCGGGCTTAGGCTGGTGCGCCTGTGGCTGGAATGGGCGGCCATCGTCGGGCCGGAGGTGGCCGAGCTGGCCCGGCCGCTGGGCCACAAGGACGGCACGCTCTTGTTGTACACCGAGGACGCCATCGCCGCGCAGCAGTTGACCTATTTCGCCCCGGAAATTATCTCGCGGGTGAATGCATTTTTGGATCAAGAAGTCTTTGACAAGGTGCGCTTCGAGCTGCTAAACGGCAGAGTTCCTTTGGGCGAGAACCGAAGGGAGAGGCCGCAAGCCTCGCCCCTGCGCGTCCAGAGGCCGCCCATACTCGGCGGTCTGGCGGGCAAGCTGGACCCGGAATCCGCTGTGGGCCGTTGCTACATGGCCTACGTGAAGCGTTTCACCCAGGACGGCGAACCGGCTGTCGATCCGTTGGATGGGCCCTCGGATGGGCCCTCGGATGGGCCGGTGGTCGCGACGGGTGCTGATCAGAATGCGAATACTCGCCCCACAGGGGCGTCAAGGAGAAGAAAATGAGCCAGGAAGTAACCGAGATCACTTTTGAGAGCCTGGGGCTGACCAAGACCCTGGACAAGATGACCGCCAAGGAACTGCGCGCCGTGATCGTGGCGAAGATCCCCTCCATCGTGGGCGCGGTCGGCATGCAGAAGGACGAGCTGGTCAAGGCCGTCAAGGACGTCTTCGGCATCGCCGATGCCGCCGGCGGCGTGTCCCCGTACAAGGACCAGATCTGCACCCTGAAGAAGACCATCCGCGAGATGCGCGTGCAGAAGGGCACTGTTGAAGCCCGTCAGGAGCGCACCAAGGTGCGCCGCAAGATCAACAAGCTCAAGAAGCGCACCCGCCGTCTGGCGCGCGCGCTGTAGTTTTCGCGCGGAGCCGCGATTTCGGGGTTGACAAGCAGCCCCGGAAATCAGTATCAGGGCTCCTCGCAACGTGCTGGGGGATCGTATAAAGGCAATACTGCGGGTTCTGGCTCCGCCAATCGAGGTTCGATTCCTCGTCCCCCAGCCACTTCAACCAAATGTCCCCATCGTCTAGCCTGGTCCAGGACGACGGCCTTTCACGCCGTTAACAGGGGTTCAAATCCCCTTGGGGACGCCAGCGAATTCAGGTAGTTACAGCACGACTACTTTCATTTAGCCCTATGGATATCCTTGTGGATATCCCCCGCAAAGCCTCCGAAGCTACTCGCAACGGAGGCTTTGTGCGTTTGCGGGAATGGCAAGACCTTGCCGCCCCCATCCCGCATCGCCACTTCCCTGAGCCCGTCTAAGTCAAGCCCAAGACTCTTCAAGTATCTCTCCGTGGTCGAGGCATTCTCATGCCGCAGCCACTTCTGGATCTCGTGCAGCCTTGCGCCAGCCTTGTAGAGCGTCACCGCCCGCAAGTGCCGAATCGCATGCAGCCCAAATGGCTTCACCTCGGCGCGCCTGCACATGGTGGCCATGAAGTGCTGACGCGAACGGTACGGCTCACCCGGGCTATGGTGCGGACTCGGGGAGTCGTCTAGGCAGGTGAACACATGCTCCGTCTTGTACGGGCGCTCATCACGCCACCAAAGCAACGCAGGGCGCAGCTCCGGCAGCAGAGGCAACCAGTCCGCCCTCCATGAGCCTCCCTTTGTCTTGCGGGTATACAGCCGCACTCGGTGAGTACCGAAGTCGACATCCTCCCATTTGAGCCGGAACAGCTCCTCACGCCGTGCTGCGGTGTAGAAGTACGCCAGCAGCATGACTCGGTTCTGTCCTTGGGCAGCCTCCAGCACTCGCCAGAAGTCATTCTCGGGCGGCACATAACGGGGAGTGCGCTTTTCCGGAAATCGCTCCACGGCCAGGAAGGGATTTTCCACCCCAGCCGGGAAGCCCTCCATGAAGCGCCTCCCCCAAACCCAGGCCGCTGCAAGGTTCTTGCGATCACGATTGGCGGAGTTCCCCGACCGGCAGTCGCACTGGGCCTGCATATGGCGCAGAGCCACCCCCGGCGTGATTTCGGCCAAGCTGGCCTCGCCAATGAACTCCAGCAACTTCGACATGGCGCTACGCTTCTCAGTCACAGTCTTTTTGCAACGCCGCCGCTGGGCGTCTTCCAGGTACGAAACGGCCCAGGCCAACGGCAACGGCACGGTCTGCAAGGTTTGGGATTCCAGCAGCTCCCGCCGTTTGTCCCGTTCCCAGAGGATTGCTTTCCGCTCCTCCTTTCTCCCGCTGTCGAACCACCGGCTCGCTACGATTTTTCCTTCCATCTTCACGACGGCACGCCAGCGCAGCGTGCCGCGACGCATAGTCTCGGTTGGCATCCATGATTCTCCATATTTGGTTTTCAAAGAACCGCAGGCAGTCTCCAACCCACACGCCGCCAAGTGAGTCAGCATATTTCTTCACGGTGCGCACGTCCAGCTTGAAAAGGCGTGCGACCTCTTGGGGCGTCATGGGCGAACCGAGGAGGGTGAGCATGCGCTCTGCCGCATCGGTTATCTTTGCTTGAGTCCCTTCCATCTTGCCCTGCTTGCAACTTGGACGTGCACCTCTGAAACTGAGGTCGCCTGTGTGCCCAAAAGCTGTAGCATAGGTTTTTGGTGGAACCGCGTCTCAGGCGTTGTCGGTAACGCTGGGTAACGCTGGGTAACGTTGGGTAACGCTGGGTAACGATATTTTGAGTAAAAAAATGCTTGACATGGTTTATAAAAAGGATGTTTTTCGATCATCCTCTTCACGAACGGGAAAAGTGCATTGATTATTAATCTCTGATTTCCCGTTTGTGAGAAGGAAATCAATGTCCACATCAGGCTTGAGTGGCGATGACCAGACCAGCACGTCTGAACCTGTGCAATCTTGAAAGAGTGGTTCCACGGAAGATGATGGTTTAGTATTTCAACTATAAGGTTGTAACTCCGGCGAAGGAGACCACGAACATGAGGAAGAGCAGATCATCGGGCTGCTGAAGCAGGCGGAGGCTGGGCGGC
>MGTN01000066.1:7064-9481 GCA_001799475.1 Desulfovibrionales bacterium GWA2_65_9
GTCTGGTGGCCGACCGGGCGTTGGACGTCCAGGTACTCAAGGATGTGCCCGGTCGAAAATGCCTGTCGGACAACAAAGGAATCGAGAGAAGAATTCCCTCTGAATATCCAACAGGCGCCAAATGACGGGGGAATGTTACGCTGTATTCATGCGGTTCGGAAGGCGCAGGAAGAAGGTGGTACCTTCCTGTTGGGTGGAGGTGAAGCCCACGCTACCGCCGAGGTAGCGCTCGGAGAGCAGGAGCATGCTGTAAGTGCCAAGGCCTCGGGTGGCGCCCTTGGTGCTGAACCGGCGGCGAAAGATGCTCTCCTGCACGCTTGCGGGCATGCAGCCAGCGTTGTGCACGGTGAACTTCAGACCGTCCCCGTCCGAGGCGTAGTCCAGGCTCACGGTATCGCCGGGCGAACCGGCCTCCAGGGCGTTCTTGAGCATGTTGCCCAGCACGCGCTGGGTCAGGCGCGCGTCGGTTTCGATGACCTCCACCGGACACTCGGTGGGGACAACGATGTTCTGGCCCCGGGACACCGAGTTCCCGGAGTACAGGCCCTGGAGCTGCGCCAGGAGTTCCTGGGGGTTGGCCGCAGCGTAGGCCGGAATGAGGTCGCTGCTCTCTGCGGCCAGAAGATCGCGCTGGGCCAGGATCTCGTCCACCAGGGTCTGGGAGGCGTTGTGCAGCACGCCAAGTTCGCTGGAGATCTCGCCCGGCGTGATTTCCCGGAGCAACCCCGCCAGCCCGCTGATGCCCCCGGCCAGGTTCAGCACGTCGTGGAAGAAGATGTTCTCCATGCTGCGCCGTCGCGTCTCATGCGAGACGTTCGAAAAGGCGAAGACCACGAACGGCTGGCCGTCCACCAGCAGGGGCGTAGCGTGGACGTTGAGGTCCAGGCTCTCCAGAACAGTGTGCTCACGGCGCAACAGCTTGCACTCGCCCTCGCTCACGCCTCCCTCCATCGCAGCCAGGATGGCTCGCACAGCTCCGCAGCTGCGGCAATGCAGGGAGGTGCCGCAGCCGGACGGCGCATCCAGGACGTTGACGCAACCCAGGGCCTCGCCGGGGCGTTTGCCCAGCACCTCGTCCACGCTCCCGTGTCCCAGAAAGGTCACGGCGGACTGGTTGGCGAAGACCACTTGGCGCTGGAGGTTGAGCACCATGATCATGGTCGGCAGGGAGTCGAAGAACTCGCGGCAGTGCGTTCCCACAAAGGTCAGGTACTGCGCGCGGACCACTTCCAGATCAGCGCGCTCGGCTGACGCAAAAGCAGTATTCCGTTGGCTGAGAGCGTCCATCGTTTGGCCTGCCCCCCTTAAGCCTGCAAATCGTGGATGAGCTTCTCCAGAACATGCGCCTGCCGCGCAAGCTCCATCACTGCCTGTTCCGATTGCTGCATGGTGATGGAGGTTTCGCTGGACACGCGGTTCACCTCCTCCAGGGAGCGGCTGAACCCCTCGCTGGCGGCGGACTGCTGCCTGGAGCCCTCGGCAATGGAGCGCACCTGGTCCGTGGTTTGCCCCACCAGCGCGACGATTTCCTGAAGCGACGCTCCGGATTTGCCAGCCAGGGCCGTGGCGTCATCAATCTTGTGCACGGCGATATCCACGTTCTCGATGTTTTTCGCCGTGCCCTTCTGGATGCCGGAGATGGCATTGCCGACCTCGCGCGTGGCGGTCATGGTCTTCTCAGCGAGCTTGCGCACCTCGTCGGCCACAACGGCGAAGCCGCGCCCGGCGTCCCCGGCCCGCGCAGCCTCGATGGCCGCATTGAGCGCCAGCAAATTGGTCTGGTCGGCGATGTCGGAGATGACGTTCATGACCTGTCCGATGCCCTCGGCCTGCTGACCCAGGGTCGTCATGTCCGCCTTGAGGTCAAGCGAGAGCCTTTGCACCTCGCCGATGCTCGCGATGGCCAGTTCAACCACGGAGGAGCCGTCCAGGGCCTTGCCCTTGGCCTCGTCGGCAATCCTGGCTGCATGGGCGGCGCTATCCGACACCGACGCAACCGAGGCGTTCATCTCCCGCATGGAGCTGGCGGTCTTCTCCAGGCTCTCGCTTTGGTAGTGCGCGCCCTGGCTGGACTGCTCGATCTGGGCCGAGAGTTCCTCCGAGGCCGAACTCATCGTCTCCGTGATGTCCTCAAGCTGATTGGCCGCGTTTACAAGCAGCTCCCGCTGGGCACTCTTGAGCTGCGTCAGGTCGACGATGTATTCCATGACCGCGCCCTTGCCGAGGGGGATGGCGGAGTACTCAATCTCGACCCGGATGTCCGGGCGCGGCTGGGCCACGGTCTGGGACACCTCCCTGCTCCTGCTCTGGAAGGCCTTGTCGCAGGCGCAGGAACCGTTTGTGCAGTCGGCCGTCTTGAACAGTTCGCTGCATTTCGTGCCTTCCATCGCGCGCACATCGACCAGGCCCAGCCCGCC
>MGTN01000066.1:9520-14456 GCA_001799475.1 Desulfovibrionales bacterium GWA2_65_9
TGCAATCTCGTTCGCCGACTTCTGGATGTCGGCGATCATGCAGGAAATCACGCCCGCCATGCCGTCCAGGGCTTGTGAAAGCTCGCCGATCTCATCCTTGCGGCCAAGGTTCAGGCGGCGGCTTAAGTCGCCCCCGGCCATGGCCCCGGCAAACCCGACGCAGGCCTTGAACGAACGCAGGAGCTGATAGACAACCAGGAAGACGACCAGGCCCACCACCACGATGCACAGGCCGCCGAACAGCGCGTTCGACTTCCAGACCGGGGCGACGATCTCGCTCACGTCCGAGTCGTTCACGGTCAGGGCGAGAATCCAGCCGGTCTCCTTTTCCCTCAAGAAAACAACCGTCTTGGTTATGTTGTCATAGGTGTAGCGCACGGATCCGTGATCTTTCGCCAGCATCTGGCGGCCCCAGTCGTGCTCGCCGATCTGAAACTTGAAAATGAATTTCTCGTTCCTGTGGCAGACCACCAGGCCGTTCTTGTCCGTCATGTAGGCGTAGCCGGTCTTGGCCACTTGGATCGGCGCAATCAGGGCCTTGGTGAAGGCATCCAGGTCCACCCGCACGTACACCACACCCGTGACCTTGTTGTCGGCCATGACCGGGCTGGCGATTTGGAAAGTCGGCTTGCCGGTCACCTTGCTGATAACGGGAGTGCCGATGTTCGCCTCCCCCTTCAGGGCGCGCTGGAAGTAGTCGCGATCGGCGACGTTGGTCTTCCCGACCTCTTCCGGGTCCGAACTGGCGATAATCGTTCCGTCCAGGCCGACGAGATTGGCGCCGTACAGGTTGGGGAAGCTTTCGGCAGCCTCTTTCAGAAGCCTGTTGGCGGCCAGCTTGAGGCCTTCGCCCGGCACGGCGCACATCCTCTGAATGGTCTCGTCTCGCGCCAGGACCTTCACGCCTCCGGCCACGCTCTTGTTGTACGTGCTCAACGCAATGGAGGCGGTCTCCAGAATGTGCTCCGTGGAGTCAACAAGCTCGTCCCGCAAGGCGTCGGCGGCCTGTTTGCTTGAAAACCAGCTGGACAGCGCGATGCCAATAATGAGGATCGCCATCGTAGGAGCAAGCAGCTGCGTCCGTAGTCCAATTCTCATCATGCCTCCGGTTTTCATCATGCTCCTGGCATATCGCCATCAAGGCAACCAGGTGGAAGGTTTGCGCGCGTCTGATTCATCTGCGGCGCCAAGGCTATGGCGCAATGCCCGGCGAACTCCTGCGGACAGGGGCTGCGGGAAGCGGCGTCCACCCCCACTCGGCGGACGTTTTCCACAACCACTCAGGGTGGTTGCCCTTTTTCCACAAAACGTGCCAAGTGTTAATTTCTCCTCAGTTTAAGAGGAATTCCTGTTATTTCCGCCTTTGGGAGGAAACCTGGCGGCCTGAAAACACCACCGAAAGCATCACCTTTTGTGAACATTGCTTGGGCCATGTTCACAAAAAGTAAAACGCGCACGGGCCGACATGGCTGCAAAGCGCAACGGCTGGGGCTAGGCTCGCGGCCTGCCGGGAGGGGAAGTGCTGGGGCGTCCTGGTCAGGTCATGGCGCGCAGCACATTTTCAAACTGCCTTTGCGGCATGGGTTTGCCAAAGAGGTATCCCTGCGCCAGCATGCACCCAACATTTTTCAGGAATTCCGCCTGCTCCTGCGCTTCTACGCCTTCGGCCACGAGGGTCATGCGCAGGCTGTGCGCCAGCGAAGTGATGGCCCGGACCAGGGAGGCGCTGTCCTGGTGCGTCACAAGGTTGAGAATGAAGGAGCGGTCGATCTTCAGCGTGTTGATGGGGAAGCGGATGAGGTAGCCCATGGCCGAAAAGCCGGTGCCGAAGTCGTCGAGGGCAATGGTGAGGCCCATGTCCCGGAAGGCCTCCAGCGTTTGCAGAATCTCCTTCTGGTTGTCCAGGAGCAGGCTTTCGGTGATCTCCAGCTCGATCCATTCGGGGCGGCAGCCAGTCTCCGCCAGCGTATCGCGCACCATCGCCACGAGATTGTTGCCATTGAACTGCCTGGCCGAGAGGTTCACAGCGATCTTAACCAGCTGCCTGCCTTCCTCATTATAGCGCCGCGCGGCGCGGCAGGCGTTCTTCAACACCCACTCGCCAATGCTCACGATCAGTCCCGTGTCCTCGGCAATGCCAATGAAACGGTCTGGACCGACAAGCCCCAGCCGAGGATGGTTCCAGCGCAGCAGCGCCTCCGCGCCCACCACTGCCGAGTTCGTCAGGTCAACCTTGGGCTGGTAGAAGAGTTCCAGCTCATCATGTTCGAGGCACTTGCGCAAATCGTTTTCCAGGGACAGCCGTTCCTTGGCGCGCGCGGTCAGCTCCCCGGAATAGAACTGGAAGTTGTTCCGTCCCTTGGCCTTGGCATGGTACAGGGCGGTGTCCGCATACTTCAGCAGATCCTCGATCTCGGTCTCGTCATAGGGATACATGGAAATGCCGAGGCTGGTGGTGACGTGTAGCTCCCTGCCCTCAATCATAAAGGGGGCGGAGAATGAGGCATGGATTTTCGCCGCGATGGCGCCCACGTCCTCTGCGGCTCTGACCTCCGGGAGAATGATGACGAACTCGTCTCCGCCCAGGCGGGCGACGGTGTCGTAGTCGCGGATGCTGCCTCTCAGACGGCTGGCCACCTCCCGCAGCAGTTCGTCGCCTGCGGCGTGGCCCATGCTGTCGTTGATGAGCTTGAAGTGGTCCAGGTCCAGGAGCATGAGCCCGACCAGATGCCCATGCCAGCCCGCATCAACCAGGGCATGGCGGGCGCGGTCGTTGAAGAGCGCCCGGTTGGGCAGGCCTGTCAGGGTATCGAAAAAGGCCAGGTTATGAATTTTGCGCCGGGAACGGTTGATCTCGGTGATGTCGTGGCCGACCGCCAGGACGCTGACGACCTCCTGGTTCTGATTGCGCTCCGGAGCCAGGCGGATGAGTGTGGCGTACTCCTGTCCGCTGGCGCTCTGCCATTCCAGTTCGAACTCGATCCCATGTTCGCCTGTCAGCGCCTCCTGCAGCTTCTGCATGTAAACTGTTCCGCCCAGGCCGCCTGGAAACTCCTCGGGAGTCTTGCCGAGCAATTGCTCCGGGGTGGTGTTCGTCTGCCGGAACAGCTCGGGATTGGCGAAGGTTCTGCGGCACTCAAGATCGTAGCGGGAGATGGTGTTCGGGGAATTATCCACCAGAGCGCGGTACTCCTGCTCACGGGCAAAGAGCTCCGTCTCCGCCCTCTTGCGCTCGGTGATGTCGTGGGCGATGACCAGCACGCTGCCGACCATGCCGCCCTGGTCGAACTCCGGGACCAGGTTGTAGGAGAAACATGCGACCTCCTCGCCACGAGGAACATTCATGTCGATTTCGCAGGGCTTCCCGGTTGCAAGCACCCCCTGGAGCAGCTCATGATACCTGCGGGCTGCCTGGCCGAGGGTTGAGATCTCCGTGGGCGTCTTGCCAAGCAGCTCCCTCTCCATATGGCCCGTGACGCGCTCGGTGGTGGGATTGACGTAAATGCGGCGGCAATCCCGGTCGTAGCGGACAATCATGTCCGGGGAGTTCTCCGCCAGGGTGCGGAACTCCTGCTCCCGTGCGCGCTGCGCATCCTCGGCCATTTTACGCTCGGTGATGTCCTGGGCGATCAGCATCGCCGTCGCGGTATTCCCGTTGCGGTCAAATTCCGGGACGACCTGATAGGAGAAGCACCTGTCTCTGCCGCCTAGTGTGGGCCATTCCAGCTCACCTTCCACGGCGACTCCGGTCTGAAACACCTTGCGGATATTCTCCTGATACCCCTGTGCATAGTCTCCGAGCGGGGAGTGCTCCAGGGGCGTCTTGCCGAGATAGTCCGGCGCCAAGGCGCTGACGGCCCGATTGTATGCGGGATTGGCGAAAATGCGGCGGCACTCCCGATCGTAGCGGACGATGAAATCAGGATAATTCTCCACCAGGGTGCGGAACTCCTGCTCACGGGTGTGCAGGGCCTCCTCGGCCTTTTTGCGTTCGGTGATGTCGACCAAGACCCAGGCTACGCCATGGGAGATGTCCTGCTGGTTGATGGTGCTCCCGGACAGTTCGCACCAAAAGACCTCACCGCTTTTCCTGCGAAGCTGCCATTCGGCGGTCACCACCCGCTGCTCGGCGGTGAACTCACTATATTTCCTGCCGAATTCCAGCCATTGTTGGTGGTTGATGTGAAGGATCTCTGCCGAACTGCCGACCACTTCATTGGGCTGTTCGTAACCAAACATCTCGGCAAAGCCGACGTTCACCTCGGCGATGATGCGATGCTCTGTGAGGGCCAGGATGCCCACTGCCGGCACGTTGAAGATGCTGTTCTTCCAGGCCACGATGTCAGCCAGGCTCTGCTTGCTGCGTGCAAGCGCCTCCTCGGCCATCTTGCGCACGGTGATGTCCTTGGCGATCGACATCGCGCTCACGATGGCGCCGCTGCGGTCACGCTCGGCAACGATCTGATAGGTGAAGCAGCGCCTCCCGCCGGCTTGATCGGTCCACTCCAAATCAAATCCAGCGCGGGCGCCGGTCTGGAGAACATTCTGGAGGCGCTCCTGAAATCCGGCGGCCTCCTTGCCAAGGCCGGAGCATTCCACCGGCGTCTTGCCGAGCAGGTCCTGCGCCGGGATGCCGAATGTTCGCGTCACTGCGCTATTGACGAACGTGCGGCGGCAGTCTCGGTCATAGCGGGCAATCCCGTCCGGGGCATTCTCCACCAGGGTGCTGAGTTCCTGCTTGCGGGCGTGCAGTGCCTCCTCGGCCAGCTTGCGCTCGGTGACGTCGAGTGTGAGCCAGACCACGCCCTGGTGGAGGTCCTGCGGATTGATGGCGCTTCCGGTGATCTCGCACCAGAAGATTTCCCCGCTCTTTCTACGAACCTGCCACTCGATGGACACGACCTTATTCTCGGCTGTGCGGCTCCAATACTTCTCT
>MGTN01000066.1:14469-14839 GCA_001799475.1 Desulfovibrionales bacterium GWA2_65_9
ACATCTCATGGTTGGCGTGGACCATCTCGACCGACTGGCCGATCAACTCCTCGGGCTCGTAGCCAAACATCTCGATAAAGCCGGTGTTGACCTCGGTGATGATGCGATGCTTGGTCACGACCAGGATGCCCACAGCCGAGACGTTGATGATGCTGTTTTTCCAAGCGACCATGTCAGCCAGACGCTCTCTGCTGCGGACAAGCTCCCCTTCGGCCATCTTGCGCGCGGTGATGTCCTTGGCGATGGCCATCGCGCTCACGATGGCGCCGGTGCGGTCATGCTCAGGAACAATCTGATAGGAATAGCACCCGGCCTCCCCGCTCGGAAGATACCAATCCAAATCAAACTGGGCGGTGACACCGGTCAGGAG
>MGTN01000066.1:14862-16370 GCA_001799475.1 Desulfovibrionales bacterium GWA2_65_9
GGTCATAGCGGAGGATCACGTCCGGGGAATTCTCCACCAGGGTACGGAATTCCTGCTCACGGGCGTAGAGCGCCTCCTCGGCCTGCTTGCGCTCGGTGATGTCTTGGGTCGCCCCGACAGCTTTTATGGCTCGTCCAGTTTCGTCCCAAAGCAGTTTGACGTGGACGATGATGTTGCGGATTGCTCCATCGCGCCGGACGATGCGATACTCAAGCGGCGGAAAAACCGATCCGGGCGCGTGGCCCTTTCCATGGGCGATGGCGTCCCAGAGGATGTCGGCATTATCCGTCAGCATGAACTCGCGCACGTATGTCTCTGCCTGCATGGTCATCCCGCCCTCCCTCTCGCTGGTGGTGCCGAGAAGGGCAAAGAGACTCTCGTCAAAGCTGAATTGGCCCGATGCGACATCAAGCTCCCAGGCCCCCATTTCGGCGAGTTCCATGGCCAGGGACAGTTTTCTCTGGTTGGCCTCCAGTTCGTCGCCGCTGGCCCGCAGGGCCAGTCCAATTTCCTTCTGCTCGCACAGCGACCTGCTCAGTTTGAGGTTGCTGTAGCCCAGGCTTGAAACCAGGTCTGCGAGCTTCGTCAGAAATTGCATGACAGCATCGACTTTCCCCCTGGTAAAACGCGGCACGCACCGCAGAGCCTCCATATACTCACTGCGGTCAAAGCCGTACTGCTCCGCCTGGGCGAGAAATACTTTTGTATCGACAGCCTCGTCTTCAAAAAAGAACTGCCCGGTGAAGAGGTTGGCCACGTGCCTGTCTGCGATGTACAGCGGCGTGACCACATCCCACATGTTGTTCTTGCACTTGTATGTGGTGAACTCCTTCTCCTTGACGTGCTGGCACAACGCTGCATCGCTCTCCAGGCAGTTCGCTTGCGTCTCTGGGTGCATACGGTGGAATTTTGTGCAGATGTCCTGCCACCCGGAGGCGACCAGTATATTCCAGTTGATGTCGAGAATCGCAATGGGTGCGCCGGTCAGCTCGACAAACACATCGACCAGGCTTTGCACCGCAGGGACATTCAAGATGCTGCTCAACTCCTCGCCGCCGATCTCCGGGTCCGGGGACAACATGAAATCCAGCTGCTTCTGAAGTCTTGCCTCGTTCTCCAAACGCTCCTTCTCAGCCCGCCTGCGTTCGGTGATGTCACGCGCGATGGACAACGCGCCCTTCACCGTTCCGTCCTGGTCGAATTCCGGGACGATGCGGAAGGAATAGCACTTGAACTCACCAAACGGATCAATCCCCTCCATGTCGGATTCATGGGGGACGCCGACTTCCAACACAGCCTCGACCCGTTGTTGAAGCGAATGCGCCAGCGGTCCGATGGCCGAGACCTCCAGCGGCGTCTTGCCGAGAAAATCCGTCGCCGGGCGGCCGGAAGCGCACTCGTGCGCGGCGTTGAGGTACGTGCGGCGGCAGTCCCGGTCGTAGCGAATGATCACGTCCGGGCTATTTTCCGCAAGGGTGCGGAACTCCTGTTCACGAGCGTACAGTTCC
>MGTN01000066.1:16392-19282 GCA_001799475.1 Desulfovibrionales bacterium GWA2_65_9
TTTCCAGCACAGTTTTGAGCTGTTCCGCAAACGGAACCGCCATCACGCTGAAGTACGCCTCCTCTGTCGGCGTCTTGCCGAGAAAGTCCGTCGCCGGGCGGCCGGAAGCGCGCTCGTGCGCAACGTTGAGGTACGTGCGGCGGCAGTCGCGGTCGTAGCGGATGATCACGTCCGGGCTGTTCTCCGCAAGGGTGCGGAACTTCTGCTCGCGCACGTGCAGAGCCTCCACCGCGAGCTTGTGCTCGGTATTGTCCTGGAGAATGCAGACGATGCGGCTGGCCCGGTCC
Source organism: Desulfovibrionales bacterium GWA2_65_9 (assembly GCA_001799475.1). Classification (GTDB taxonomy): domain Bacteria; phylum Desulfobacterota; class Desulfovibrionia; order Desulfovibrionales; family Desulfovibrionaceae; genus Humidesulfovibrio. Next base: position 16,680 of record MGTN01000066.1, read on the forward strand.
ACAGGGTCGCGCAGGGGAATCAGCGTGGCCTGAACGGAACGCAGCCCGTCCTTCAGGTCAAGGTTTCCTTCCAGACAGATCTGCGTTCCGCATTCCTGGCAGAGGCGGAAGCTCTCGGCCAGAAAGGCTGCCAGTGCAGGCGGCGCGATCTCTTCAATGAATTTCCCGGTTGCCCCGGCGCAAAAAATACCGGTCATTCTTTCGGCTGCGGGGTTGCACCCGGCAAATTGAAAGCGGTCATCCTCCGTAACGGTTATAAGCAATATGCCGTCCGAGGAATGGTTGAAAGTGATCTGAAACCATCGCCAGAACGACGAGGCCATGGCCTCGTCGTCCCGTGACACGACCGGGGGATCCTTGCGCTGCCGCTGCTTCTGGCTGCCGCCGGAAAGCTGGCTGACAACATCATGGAGGCTCGCCTGTCTGGCCCCCTCCCTCCTGGCGTCCAGAAGAGACGCCGGGGCGCTGGTGAACGCAATCAGGTTGCGGTAGAGCGCGTTCTCCCGCTCCAGGTCCTGAATGCGCTCAGCGTATTCCTGGCGCAGATCTGCAACACTCTCACTCTCCGTCACAGTTCACCTCTTCAGCTCGGCTCCATGCTTCCCAAAGGACGGGATTTTTCCCCGTCACAGCGTGTGTGGGCGGCTCCTTCCCGGAGCTGGTTACAGGACCCCAGAACCGACTCTTGGAACCCTGCGGGGAGGAAGTCCCAGGAAGGAGCGCGCCCGTTCCACAAGGGAACTATGCAGCCATCGACATCCGCTCTTCAGCGGTGAGCAGCTTGTTGAGGTCAAGGAGGATCAGTAGTCTGTCCACAAGCTTGCCCACGCCGTTGATGTACTCGGAGTCGATGCCTGAAACGATTGCCGGAGGCGCCTCCACGGTGTTGGCCGGAATGCGCAGCACCTCGGACACAGAGTCCACGACGAAGCCGACGATCATGGCGTGCAGTTCGATGACGATGATGCGCGTCTGGCGGTCATGGCTCTTGCTTTCGAGCCCAAAGCGTTTGCGCAGGTCGATGATCGGGATAACCTTGCCCCGGAGGTTGATGACCCCCTCGACAAACTCCGGCGAGCGTGGAACCTTCGTAATTTCCATGGTGCGGATGATCTCCTGGACCTTCAGGATATCCAGCCCGAATTCCTCGTCGGCGATCTTGAAGGTGACAAGCTGTAAAAGCGCGTCATCTGATCGAGTCAGTGCATCGTTCATGGCATCTTTCCTCAAATCGTTCGTGCCGTTCTTGCAACGCGGGGCGTAAGCCGTCAGCCGAAGCCGCCCCCCCCACACACATAGTTCCTTTCGCCGCGTGAATTTCTATGCGCGCTTGCGCACAGCGGCCCGGGCAGGCGCGGAGGCGTTCCCGCCGCCGCCCTCGTCCTGCATCTCTTCAATCAACCTCTTGAGCACGTGGGACTGGTTGGCCAGCTCGCCCACGGCCTGGGACGCCTGGTGCATGGCCTGGGAGGTCTCGGTGGAGATGGTGTTGACCTCCTCGATGGACCGGCTGATCTGCTCGCTGGCCGCAGACTGCTGCTCGCTGGCCGTGGCGATGGAGCGCACCTGGTCGGACGCGTGGTCAACCAGCTGGACGATCTCGCGCAGGGCCTTGCCCGAGGTGTTGGCCAGGGTCGTGGCCTGCTCGATGGCCCTCACCGCCTGGTCCACGTGCTCGATGTTTTGCGCTGTGCCCTTCTGGATGCCGGAGATGGCCTCGCCGACCTCACGTGTGGCGGTCATAGTCTTCTCGGCCAGCTTGCGGACTTCATCAGCGACAACAGCGAAGCCGCGTCCGGCGTCGCCAGCGCGCGCAGCCTCAATGGCGGCGTTGAGCGCCAGCAGGTTGGTCTGGTCGGCGATGTCGGAAATGACGTTCATGATCGTCCCGATGCCCTCGGCCTGCTGGCCAAGAATCCCCATGTCCCCCTTCATGGTCAGGGCCTGGGCCTGCACCTGGCCTATGCTCTTGACGACCTCGCCGACAACGCTCGCGCCGTCCGTGGCCTTGCCCTTGGCGATCTCCGTCGTCTCGGCGGCCTTGCTGGCGCTGCTGGCGACCTCGATCACCGTGGCGGTCATCTGCTCCATGGCCGTGGCGGTTTCGGCCACGCGCTGCGACTGGCCCTCCGCGCCCTTGCTCGACTGCTCGACCTGGGCCGAGAGCTCTTCGGAGGCGGAGGTCACCCGCTCCACGACGCCCTCCAGCTTGTCCGCTGCGGCCAGCATGCCCTCGGCCTTGGCGCGCTCGGCCCTCGCCTTGGCCTCGTTGGCCTCAACGGTGGCGACCTGCGCGGCCTGGGCCTTTTCCTCGGCCTCTTTCGACTTGGCCCCGATGCTGGCGATGTTCTCGCGCAGGGTGCCGACCATGCTGTTCAGCGCGGTCTCCAGGTGCGTGATCTCGTCCTTGCCGGCAACATCCAGGGTCACGTCCAGGTTGCCCTGGGCCACGTCCTGCGCGGCTTTGGTGGCTGCGCCAAGGGGCCGCACGATGCTGCGGAAGATGAACAGGCTGAGCGGCAGCACGAACAGCAGGAGCACGGCGGTCACCATGATCCCAGTGGTGTTGACTGCGCTCGCGACCATCTCGGAGATGGCATTGT
>MGTN01000067.1:0-7033 GCA_001799475.1 Desulfovibrionales bacterium GWA2_65_9
CCTGTTTATCTTCACAGCCACGGTAGTGGGACTGGCAGTGGTCACCGGGTTTTTCGTCTCCCAGAAAATTTCAAAGCCCATTCGCCAGCTTTCTCTGGGAACCAAGCGGATCGTTCAAGGGGATCTGAGTTACCGGGTGGAGGCGGGGGAGGCGGACGAAATCGGGGAGCTGGGACGGTCTTTTAACGCGATGATCGCGGAATTGGCGACCTACAAGGAACGGGTTGAGGAGTACAGCCGGTCTCTGGAAGAAAAAGTGCGCCAGCGTACGGAGGAACTCAAGCGCAAGGAAGAATCCCTGCGGCAGTCCGAGAAACTGGCCTCCATTGGCCTGCTGGCCAGCGGGGTGGCCCACGAGTTGAACAATCCTCTCACGAGCATTCTCATGAACATCAACTTGCTCATGGAGGAGGTGAGTGAGAATTCCCCCCTCTACCGGGACATGCGTAAGATTGATGAGGACGCCTCTCGCTGCAAGAGAATCATCGATGAGTTGAGAGAATTTTCCCGGAAGCGGGAACTTCAGTTGGAATACGCTCAAGTCAACGACATTCTGCGGAAAACCCTGGATCTGGTCGGGCACGATCTGGAACTCAAGGAGATCAAGACCGAAACTCATCTGGAAGCGGATTTGCCTCTGGTCCGCTGCGATGCGGATCGCCTCCAGCAAGTCTTTACGAATGTAATCCTCAATGCCGTTCAGGCCATGGGAACGGGAGGATCCCTCCGACTGGTGACTCGGGCGGCGGAGGATCAGGTGGTAATCACGGTGCAGGATTCGGGCCCGGGAATCCCCCCCGCAGCCCGCCCCATGGTGTTTGATCCGTTCTTTACCACGAAGGAAGATGGCACCGGGCTGGGTTTGTCGATTAGTTACGGAATCGTCCAGGAACACGGCGGAAAGATCGAAATTGAATCGGTCGTGGAAGAGGAGGCTCAGCAGCTGGGGAAAGAGAGCGGAACCACGCTTCGGGTTACTCTACCTGTAGACATCGGCAAAGAAGAATCGGATTGAGACCGAGAGGAAGGGAGAATGGATTTTCACATTCCCGATGAAATGAAGATGCTGCAACAGACCGTTCGACGGTTTGTGGAGGAAAAGCTAGAGCCCATCTCGGCCCGGGTGGAAGAGGAAGACCGTATCCCCGACAAAATTGTAGACGAGATGAAGGAGTTGGGGCTTTTTGGGCTGTCGATTCCCGAGGAATACGGGGGACTCGGGCTCGGCATGCTCGGAAACTGCCTGGTCTTCGAGGAGCTTTCCAAAACGAATTTCTGCTTCCGCACTCGCATCAGCACCAATAATGGATTGGGGGTCACCGGCTTGATGCTTAGCGGTACTCCCGAGCAAAAAAAACGCTACCTCCCGAGGCTTGCCCGCGGTGAACTGATGTCCGCTTTCGCTCTTTCGGAACCTTCGGCCGGCTCCGATGCAGCCAACATCCGGACCATGGCCGTGCGACGGGGAGACCACTACGTCCTGAACGGTACGAAACATTTCATCACCAATGGAGATATTGCCGATCTGGTCACTGTTTTGGCCGTCACGGATCCGGCCAAAGGTCCCCGAGGGGGCATTACGAGCTTCCTTGTGGAGAAGGGAACCTCGGGATTTTCCGTGGGCAGGATCGACCGCAAGATGGGTCAGCGCGGTTCCAATACCTGCGAGCTTGTCTTTGAGGACTGCCGGGTGCCGGCCGAGAGTGTTCTGGGACGCGAAGGGGATGGGTTCCAGATCGCCATGAAGGTTCTGGACAGGGGGCGCCTGAACATGGCCTCCTGTTGTGTGGGGTCGGCACAGAAACTCCTGGAGTTGTCCACGCAATATGCCACGGAACGAGTGCAGTTCGGGAAACCAATCGCGGAGCAGCAGGCTGTGCAGATCATGCTCGCCGACTCGGCCACGGAGATCTACGCAGGCCGGATGATGGTTTATAACGCTGCCTGTCTCAAGGACCAGGGAGAAGAGATCCGGGCCGAGGCCTCCATGGCCAAACTTTTCTGCTCCGAAATGGCCAACCGGGTCGCCGACCGGGCCCTACAAATTTACGGTGGCATGGGCTACATGAAGGACTTCCCCATCGAGCGCTTCTTCCGAGACTTGAGGCTCACCCGAATTTACGAGGGGACCTCGGAAATCCAGCACCTGATCATCGCCCGCGAACTCCTCAAAAAGAAGTAACCCGATTTATTCTTCCTGAATCTTTAGAGTGAGGGATCCAACCATTCCCAGGTAACCCGCGACGGAAGCGACGAGGAATCCCGTCACGAAAGTGCCCGTGAAGTCCGCCAGGTAGCCTGCCAGTGCAGGGCCCAGAGCTTGTCCAATCCCGAAAACCACGGTGATGAAACCGAGACCGGCCGGTGCCAAACGAGGGCCTACTTGGTCGGCAGCCGCCGCTGCCATGATGGAAGGAATGCTCCAGACTGAGATACCGAAGAGCAAGCTGGCCGCTGTGAACATTCCCGGGGTGTGGGCGTAAGCCAGCAGGATCTGCGAAGTCCCTTGTAGACCGAAGACGATGGCCAGGCCGGCCTTTCGCCCCAGGCGATCCGAGACGCTCCCCCACAAGGGACCGCTCAAGACGCTGACCAGTCCGATCAGGAAAAGGAACGAACTGGAAGCGGTCGGAGCCAGGCCGCGCTCCCGCTCCAGATACGCGTTGAAGAATTGCAGGTAAATGACGTAGGAGAAACCAAACAAGAAGTAGAGTTGTGCAAGGCGGTAAAGACGAGGCCATGTCGCGAACATTTGCGCGAGCGTGGGGCGTCCCACCTTCTGTGCACCAGGCTGCAGCGAGGCCTGCACGGTCAAGCCCGTCTGTCGGCCCTCGGCCTACGACAGCGGCCCGGCGGAGCTCCGGCCGCTGGCCCCGCACGCCAGCCGGGCCAGCAGTCAGGCCGCCAGCCCGCAGGAAAAGCGCTTCGAGCCCAAGAGCCGCTCGTTTAGCCTGGCCGTGCCCCAGGGCTGGATTCTGCAAGAGCAGGACGACCAGGCCAAGGGCGGGGCCTATGAGCTCACGCTCCTGGGCAAGGGGGCGGCCCTGCTCGACTACGCCCAGATCAGCGTGCGTCTTGTGGCCAGCCCGCACCGCACCGCCGAGCGCTTCCTGCACGACCTGGAGCACCCGGTCCACGCAGCGCCCAGCGTCCGGCCCCCGGCCCTGTCAAAGGCCAGTCTGTCCGGCCAGTCCCCGGAGCAGACCGCCTGGCGCGCGGAGTCCCACAGCGTGCGCACCCTCATCGGCCAGGACGACAGTGTGCCGACCCTCAAGCGCATCTTGCTGCTGCCCCAGGGCTCGGGCTACTTCGTGCTCGCGCTGGAAACGCCGGAGGCCACTGCCGAGGTGAATTGCCAGATCTTCGAGCGCTTGGTCCAGAGCTTCCGGCTCCAGTTCAAGGCCAAGCCGCGCGGGCCGGAGCTTTCGGCCCATGAGCGCGCCGTGTGGGCGGGTTTCTTCCGCTCCCGCGGAAAGATCGAGCAGGCCGACCAGAAGGACGCCGATCCAAGCCAGGCCGCGGGCGAAGTTCCGCCGCCGCCTGCCCGGCCCGGCTTCGGCTTTGAGCAGTCCATGCAGTACCTGGCGGACACGGCCAAGACGCGGCTGGCCCACGGCCACACCCTGGCCGCCCCAACCCTGCACAAGGACGCCCTGGCCGAGTTTCTGCAGGGCTGCGGCGCACAGGACCTGGACAAGATACTTCCGGCCCTGGCGCAGGCCTGGGACGCCGTGCGCGGCCAGCAGGTGCTTGTGGCGGATAACATCTTCCTGCCTGGCCCGGGCGAATACGGCCTCGACGTTCTGGAGGAGCCTGTGCGGCCAGGGGCTGCGCTCCCTGGTGACGCCCCAGCGGCGCTCGGCCAGGAACGCCAAGGCGGCCCAAAGAGCCAGGAGCTCGTGCCCGATCCCGCCAGACAAGGGCGCCTGCGCCCTCCGGTCGGGCAGGAGCGCATGTCTGCGCCGGGCGATCCCTGGTCCAGGCTGGCCCTGCGTGGCGGCGTGGTCTCGCTGTCGCGGGTGGCCTTCAGCCCGGAGGGCGACCTGGCCCTGGCCTACGTGGCCCACGGCCAGACCAGCCCCGGCACCAGCCACTTCGTGCTGCTGCGGCGCACCCAGGGCGGCTGGGTCCTCTGCGGCGCGGCTCAGCACAACATGATCATCTTTTAGCGGGAGCATCGCGACCGAGCCGCACAGGCCTGGGGCCCAGGCGAACACCTTTGGCGGCCGCTGCGCCAGGGTCTCGCAAAACGTGCGTAACTCCTGTACACGGGCGGATGTTCGCAACAACAACACGGCTGTGCAACACCGGCAGGACGCTTCAACACAGCGCAAGAGGGGGATCGGGCATGACCGAGGCAGCAAACGGGTTCGTCATCCGCCGCATGGAGCGGGGCGAGCTGGACTTCGCGCTGGGGCTGGCCGCTGCCGAGGGCTGGAACCCCGGCCTGGCCGACGCCGAGAGCTTCTGGCAGGCCGATCCGGAGGGCTATTTCCTGGGCCTGCTGGACGGCCGGCCCGTGGCCACGATCTCCGCCGTGCGCTACGCGGGCGATGGGCAGGGCCAGGACTTCGGTTTCATCGGCCTGTACATCGTGGTGCCGGAGCAGCGCGGGCGCGGCCTGGGCTGTCGCCTGTGGGACGCCGCCCTGGGTACGCTCACGGCCCCGACCATCGGCCTGGACGCGGTGCTGGCCCAGCAGGCCAACTACTGCAAGAGCGGCTTTGCGCTGGCCATGCGCAATTGCCGCTACGAAGGCCACTTCGCCAACACACCCGGCAAGGCCATGCCCGCAGGCCTTTCGCCCCTGGGGGAGTTCCCGCTGGAGGAGGTGCTGGCCTATGACCAGCGCTGTTTCCCGGCCCGGCGCAAGGCGTTCCTGCGTTCCTGGCTCAGCGCGCCCGGACACACCGCCCTGGGGCTGCGCCGCGGCGACCGGCTGGCCGGGTACGGCGTGGTCCGGCCCTGCGGGGTGGGCAGCAAGATCGGGCCGCTCTTCGCCGATGACGATTCCGCCGCCCACGCCCTGTTCCACGGCCTGAGCCAGGCCGCGGCAGCGTCTGCCAAGGGCGGGCAGGTGTTCCTGGACGTGCCCATGCCCCATGCCGGGGCGGTGCGCCTGGCCGAGGCCCACGATATGCGCCCGGTGTTCGAGACGGGGCGCATGTATCGCGGCCCGGCCCCGGACCTGGACCTGGGCCGCGTGTTCGGCGTCACCAGCTTCGAGCTGGGTTAGGGCCAGCTAAAACGAAAAGGCCGGGATCCCAAAACGGAGCCTCGGCCTGGGTGCCAACGGTGCTGCGGCAATGCGCGGCTTAGCCCCGCGCACCGTGCCCGCGCAACGCGGCCCGGAGCATGGCGCCTATGAGCAGGTGGTGGAAGGGACGGATGAGATTGAAGTAGAGCGGCCCGGTCCAGCGCTTGTACGTGACGACGGTGTAGACGTGGAAACGCTGCCGCCCGCCTTCCAAGGGTTCGACGAGCACCGCAAGCGCGGCGTCGAGGTGCGCATCGCGACCGGAGGCGATCCAGTAGGCCTCGTCCGGAGATTCGCTCGCGGCGTCGACCTCAAACCCCTTCAGGCGCGCGCCCGGCGTGAACGGGACATCCTCGGGCCGCACCCGTGCGTTCCAGACGTCCTCGTGCTTCAGGCGCATCATCCTGGCCAGCCCCCCGCGTAGTCGAAACAGCAGTTGCACCCAGCCCGGCGCGTACGAAAACAGCCCAGCCAGAAACTCGCGCAACGAGATTTCCCCAATCCCGGTCTTCACATCAATATGATCAGCGCGCGCAATGGCGGGCAGCAGGGCTTCGAGGCGTTGGCGCGGGGACATGGGGGCCTCCGGGGTTGGGGGGGGACGAGGTCCGACGCATTTCCGCCCAGGCGGCCTCTCGCCGTCAACGTCAGGGCTATCAACGCGGCGGGCCGCCAAACCGATTTTCCCGGCGCTTTGCCCCGGCCACGAAAAACCGGAGCCACCCCATTAAAAAGGGGCAGCCCCGGCCACGGTTGCGTTCTCGCGTGGATCAGCCGTGCGGGCTAGTCGTTGACGCGGTCGCCCTTGTGCATCTTCTTGGCCTGGCCCGGAGGCATGCCGTTCTTCCAGCCCTTCTTCTTGCCGTGGTTTGCGCCGCGCCACTGCTCGAAGCGCTCGTCGTCGTCATGGTCGTGGCCGCGGCGGTAGTCGCGCTCGCCATAATGCCCGGTGGCCACGCCCACCACAAAGGGGTTCACGCGCAGCTCATGGGCGATGCGGCCCCAGCTCATGCCGCGTGCGCGCATGCCTTCCACGACCCTGCGCGACACGTTGGCGGCGGAGCTCATGGCGCGGACGCGCTCGCGCTCCAGTTCGGCCTCCTTGCGCAACAGCCGCTCGCGCGCGCTGTCGATCTCGTGGGGCCGGTCCTTCATGATCCGCTGGATCTGCTCCACGTCGTCCAGCACCCGTTCGATGCGGTCCAGGGCCACGTCCGTGCTGGTGCCGGCCATGGCGGGCGCGGTCATGAGCAGCCCGGTCAGGCTCACGCCGACCATCAATGTTGCGAGAATCTTTGCGCTTTTCATCACCAATCTCCATTTTTTCTCAGTTTTGGCGTCCGGCTGCGCAATACTTGCGCAGAAGCCGGGAAAAACGCCCTGTGCGGAGACTCAAAGCAACAACAGTGCCACATCCTGCTGCGGGGGCTGGGCCTCAGCGCGGCCGCACCCGGCCACGCCTCTTCCTGGCTCAGAACCCGTGGCGGGAGTATTCTTTGTCGCGCCGGTTGATGAACTGGGCGAAACGGTAGCCCTCCTTGACCTGGGCCTCCTCGTAGATGCTGTAGCCCAGGCTGCGGCAGGCGTCGCAGGCGTGCAGCGGAATCTCGATGCCCAGACAGGCCGGATTCTTGGTGGTCCGGCTGACAACCTTGAGCAGGCCCCGGCAGGACCCGCAGAGGAACAGCTCCTCGGTCTGGGCCTCGGTGATGTCGTCGGTGTCGTAGTAGATGTTCTTGTGGCGCACGAACCAGTCGCCGCTGTCCTGGGGCACGA
>MGTN01000067.1:7051-7720 GCA_001799475.1 Desulfovibrionales bacterium GWA2_65_9
AGCCCGGCCAGCGACAGGGCGATCCCCAGGTTGACGTACGGCAGCGCGCCCTGGATGGCGTAGCCGCCCTCAAGCACGGCGATGTCCGGCTTGAGCAGCTCGGTCATGCGCGCGTAGCCCTGGGCGGTCAGGTTCATGTTGGTGATGGGGTCGGTGAAGTGGTTGTCCTGCCCGGCGGAGTTGACCACGATCTCCGGCGCAAAGTCCTTGAGCATGGGCAGCACGATGCGCTCCATGACCATGAGGTAGCCCTCGTCGCCGGTACCCGGGGGCAGGGGGATGTTCACCGTGCGCCCCAGCGCCCCCGGCCCGCCGCATTCCGTGGGGAAGCCCGTGCCGGGGTAGAGCGTGCGGCCATCCTGGTGCAGCGAGATGAACAAAACGTCCGGGTCGTGCCAGTAGATGTCCTGGGTGCCGTCGCCGTGGTGGCAGTCGGTATCGACCACGGCGATCTTCTTCACTCCGTATTTCTCGCGCAGGTGCTCGATCATCACCGCCTCGGTGTTGATGTTGCAGAACCCGCGCGAGCCCTGCACCACCTTCATGGCGTGGTGTCCGGGCGGGCGCACCAGGGCGAAGGCGCGCTTGTGACGGCCGGTCATGACCAGGTCGGCGGCGGTGATGGTGCCGCCCGCAGCCACCAGGTGCGAGCGCGTGGCCACGGCCTCG
>MGTN01000067.1:7797-8756 GCA_001799475.1 Desulfovibrionales bacterium GWA2_65_9
CAGGCTGTTTTTGGCTCCCTGCATGGCTTAGGCCCTCCCGGCGGACTGGCCAATAAGTTGGCCCACTGTTCTGGCCGCAGGCGGGCCCGCAGGCTGGCCCGTGAGCGTGAAGGCCACGCCGGGCTTGATCTGGCATTTGACACGGATGTTCTTGCCCGTGGTGCGGCCCTCGCTGACCATGTTGAAACTGCTGGAGTGGGTGATCTGCGCGTTGTCGCGGTCGGCGAACACGCCCATCTCCGAGAGGTGCGCCAGCATGTGGTTCATGGCGTCGCGCTCGGCGTCCTTCAGGCCGTAGGTGCGCGGCACGTTCTCGCGGTGGCGCAGCGCCGGGATGAACATGACGCCCTTTTCGGTGTCGGCGAAGAGCTCCAGGCTGGCGGTGTTGCGCGTCAAGGCCGCGCCGATGGCGTTGGCCACGCCGAAATGCTCCGGCACCACGGTGAACAGCTCGAAGCGCTGGCGCACGGCCGACTGCATGGCCGCGGCCGGGCCGCCCATGAGGTACACGCGGCCAGGGGCCACGCGGCGACCCTCAAGCAGTTCGTGGATGGTGTACACGGGCTTGTTGTTGATCTCGGACAAAAGCTCCTGGGTGGCCTTGTAGATGGCCTCGGTGGCGGAGGCCACGGCCTGCTGGGCCAGCATCTCGGGCTGGATGGAGTGCTGGGCCGCGAACTCGGCCAGGCCCCGGCGCGAGGCGTCGACGTTGCCGTGGGCGCAGGCATTGGTGCTGTTCAGCGCGTCGATGAGCGTGGGCCGCGCGCCCACCGGCAGGCCCGCCCCGGCCGGAATGGAGTCCGCCAGCGACGGCCCCAGGCGGTTCGGCCCCACGCGCACGACCTCGCCCAGCACGTTGATGGCCGAGTCGCCGCCAATGCCGATGGAGCGCACCTTGAGCGCGCGCACCAGGGTCGGGTGGCTTCCGATGTGGATGCCGTCGTTTTCCACCAGCGGCT
>MGTN01000068.1:0-8476 GCA_001799475.1 Desulfovibrionales bacterium GWA2_65_9
AAGATGGCGAAGACGAGGTTTTGCGGAATGTAGCCCACGGCCGAGCCCAGGATGAAGAAGCGCGCCGGGATGCTGGTGACGCCTGCGGCCATGCTGGTCAGCAGGTTGTGGCCCACGGGCAGCAGCCGGATGGCCAGCGAGGTGCGGAAGGGTCCGGTGCGCAGGAAGGCGTCGAGTTTTGCGGCGCGTTTGCCGAAGCGCGCCAGCACGAAGTCGCGGCCCAGGTACCTGGCCACGGTGAAGTCGATGGCGCAGGCGGTGGCCGTGCCCAGGGTGGCCAGGAGCGTGCCCCAGAACCAGCCGAAGGCATAGCCGCCGAGGAAGGCCGGGAGCTGCCGGGGCATGCCCAGGGCCGAGACCAGGGTCGTGAGGCCGAGAAAGAAGAGTACTCCGGTTGCGCCGTGGCCCTGCACCTGGGCCAGGAGCCATTGGCGGTCCGTGAGGTGGCCTTCCAGGCCCAGGCTGCGCGCCAGCAGGATGAGCCCGCCGAACACGGCCAGCATGGCCAGGCCCTTGAGCACGGGCTTGAGCCCGCTGGGGTTAGCCATCGGAGGGTTTGCCGCGTTTGGCCGCACGCTGGGCCGCGCGTTTTTCGCGTCTGGTGCCGGTCGTCTCGGCCTTGTCCGCCTGGGAGGTGCCGGGCTGTTCTCCACGGGTGCTGTTGATGAGACAATAGCCCAGGAACAGGGCCAGGCCTTGCGCCACGCCAATGACCAGGTCCTGCTGGATGACCGCGTACCAGACGCCCGCCCCGCAGCCCAGGAGCAGCGGGATGAAGGGCCAGCGCGGGCGGCGCGTGCTGAGCTGCGGCAGGCCGAAAAGCCCGCGCCAGATCACGGCCATGATGGCCACGAACTGCATGAGCACGGCGAAGGCCAGAAGTTGCATGGGCAGCGGCACGTAGACGACATTGGGCATGGGGGCTCCTTGCGGCGTGGGGGATTGGGCTGGGTGCTTAAGCGCGGCTGCGCGCCTCGGCCTTGAGCGCGTCCTCAAAGCGGCCCTGGAGGTTCAGGGCGCGGGCCAGGGTGTCCCAGAACTCCTGGCGTTCGGGCATGAGCGCGGCGCTCTGGCGGGCCAGCACCTCGGCGATCTGCGGGTCTTCGCCGCTGTCCAGGTACAGCCGCGCCAGCATGTGCAGGGCGACCGCGTCGTTGTGGTTGGCCGAGAGCGCCAGGTGCAGGCATTCGCGCGCGCGCGCCGGGTCGCCTTGGGCCAGGGCCACGCGGGCCAGGGGGCGCAGGGCCGCGGCCTCGGTGCCGGGCATCTCCAGCGCCTTCTGGTAGAGGTCCTCGGCCGAGGACAGGTCGCCTGCGGCCTCGGCCAGGGAGCCCAGGCGCACCAAGCTGAAGCCGTGGCCGGGGTCGAGGGACAGGCAGCGCTCGTAGGACGCGTGGGCGCAGGAAATTTCGCCCAGGCGCTGGCAGGCCCAGCCCAGGTTGTAGTGGGCCATGACGTTGTCCGGCTCGGCCTCCACCACCTGCTCGAACTCGCGCCGGGCCAGGTCGGCCTTGCCGATCTGGGCGTAGCAGATGCCAAGGGAATTGCGCGCCAGCATGTTGGCCGGGTCGGCCAAAAGCGCCAGCTTGAACTCCTCCACGGCGGCGTAGAGGTCGCCCTCCACGAACAGGCGGTCGGCGGAAACGTTGAGCGACAGGCTGTCGAACATGGCCACGCGCGGGGCGGGCAGGAGCAGGGCGTGCTCCAGTCCCTTGCGCGCACAGTCCAGGACATCGGCCTTGGCCAGGTGCAGGAAGGGGTGCCGGGCCAGGCCCACGGCCAGGTCCAGGCCATGCTCGGCGGAGGCCTGGCGGCAGAGCTCCTGGGCGCGCTCGGCCATCTCCGCCGGATCGGCATTGGGCAGGAAGTGCACCAGCCCGCCCAGGCCGAAGCGCCCGCCTGCGGTGCGCGCGGGCTTGTCGCCCGGTCTTGCGGGCTTCGCGTCCAGGCCGGGCAGCAGGATGCGCTCGGCCAGGGCCGCCACCTGGGCCACGGCCGCGTCCAGGCGCTGCTGGAGCCCGCCGGGGCGCGAGCCTGGACCCTCGGCCCGGTGCTCGGCGTGGAGTTCGGAGTGCGGCTGCCCGTGCGGTGGCCCGTGCGGTGGGAGAACGCGCGTGAGCGCCACGCAGAAGTTTTCCGAGCGTCCGCGCGCGCGGGCGAAGAAGGCCAGGAAGTCGCGGTAGCCGTAGAGCCCGGTGAGCATGTCGCGGCTGGGCGCGGCCAGGCCGTCGCTCGCGGCCTCGGCGGCGAAGAGGCTGTCGCGCTCCTGGATCAGGGTCAGCCTGTCGCCGGGTTCCGGGGTCCAGGCCGGGTCGCCCGCGTGGAGCACCTCGGCAAAGGACATGTCCTCCTGCACCTCGGAGAGCACGATCTCGCCCTTGTACAGGGTGGGCGAGCGGCCCAGCAGGCGTTCGTCCTCGGACAGGTGGGCCTCGAAGGTGCGCTCCTGGAAGCGGGGCGACCAGACCAGGTAGCGCAGGCCCTCCTTTGCGCCCACGCTGCGGCCCAGGCTCACGGCCTGGCGCTGCATGGGCAGCACCTCCAGGATGCGCCCGCCGGTCTTGACGATGTCGCCGAAGTTGAAGACCCGGTTGCGGCCATGGTCCTTGGCGGTGCCCACGGCCTTGCCCGCTGCGCGCAGGAGGATGCGCGCCTGCTCGCGCGGGGTGCGCTGGAACTGGCGTCCGCGCAGGCTCTGGGGATAGTTGGCGAAGCCCAGGCTGGCCGAGACGCTGATGTTGTCGCCCGTGACCTCGTCCTGGAAGCTCAAGGCGCCGATGGCCTGGCGCACCCGCTCGGCCAGCTCCAGGCAGGTCTTGGGGCTGGCATCGGGCACGAGCAGGGCGAAGGTGTCGTTGTGGATGCGCGCGCTGGTGACGTGGCGCGGGCAGGCGCTTGCGATGGCCCGGCCCACCTGGGCGTTGATTGCGTCGCCCACGAGATAGCCGTAGCGTTCGTTGATCCACTGGAAGGAGTCCAGATCCAGCCCGATGACGCCCAGGGACGCGCTGAAGCCGTGCAGGTCCGGGTCGGAGCGGCCTCCGGTGGTGGCCCCCAGGCTGTGCTGGATGAGGTCGATCTCCTGGGCCAGGCTGCCGAGGAAATGGTCGCGGCTGGACAGGCCGGTGAGGGCGTCGGTGACGCTGCGCTTGTACAGCAGGAGCTTTTCCAGCACGCAGGCCGCCAGGTGCTGGAGCAGGGGCGGCAGGGCCCTCGGCGCGGCCAGGCGCACCCCGCGCGCCACGAACACGCCGAGCGTTTCGCCGTGCAGGATAAGCGGCAGCACCAGCTCGCGGGCCTTGTGGTCGTAGTGGAGCGCCGGGCCGGGGTCGCCCTCGCGCGGGAAGAAGAGCGAGTACGACACAAAGGGCAGGAAGTCGTGTATCCCGTCCTTGAGCGCGTGCTCCAGGTCGATCAGGTCCTGCCGGGTCAGGCTGACGGCCCTGTCGGCTGTGGTGGTGGCGAAGATGTCGGCTGGCGAGCGCATGCGCGTTTGTCTACCCCGAGCCGGGGCGCAGCACAAGAGTTTGCCCGGCCCAGGCCGGAAATATCTGTGGACAGCGCCTCTGCTTCGTGCCATGCCTGACTTCCCAAACGACCCCCGAGAACCATTATGGATGTCCTCGCAGACCCGACTCTCCTCAAACAGCACTGCCAGACATGGCGCACCCAGGGGCTGACCATCGCCCTGGTGCCGACCATGGGCTTTCTGCACGCCGGGCACCTGAGCCTCCTGGACCACGCGCGCTCTGTCGCTGACCGCCTGGTGCTGAGCATCTTCGTCAACCCCACCCAGTTTGGCCCGAACGAAGACCTGGACCGCTACCCGCGCGACCTGCCGCGCGACCTGGAGCTGGCGGCTGCGCATGGCGTGGACCTGGCCTTCGCGCCCGAGGCGGACGCCATGTACCATCCTGACCACGCCACCTGGGTCGATGTGCCGGAGCTTGGCGCCGGGCTCTGCGGGGCCTCGCGGCCCGGACATTTCCGGGGCGTGTGCACCGTGGTGACCAAGCTCTTTGGCCTGGTGCGGCCCGACCTTGCCGTGTTCGGCCAGAAGGACTGGCAGCAGCTGGCCATCATCCGGCGCATGGCGCGGGACCTGGAACTGGGCGTGGAGATCGTCGGCCGGCCCATCTTCCGCGAGCCGGACGGCCTGGCCATGAGCTCGCGCAATGTCTACCTGACGCCCGAGGAACGCGAAGAGGCCCCGGCCATCCGCCAGGGGCTGGCCCTTGTGCAGGAGGCCGTGCGCTCGGGCGAGCTTGACGTTACCCGCCTGGGTCTTATGTTCCGTTCGCATCTGGCCGAAAAGCTCTCCGGGTCGCGGGTCGACTACGCCGCCTTCGTGCACCCGGAAGCGTTGAGCCCCAAAGCCTGCGTCGATGCCCCGACGCTCTTGGCCGTGGCCGTGTTCTTAAGCCGGGTGCGCCTTATAGACAACATCCTGCTGGAGGTATAAAAGCTCTTGCCCAGACGGACCTTTTTGAGCGCCAAGATCCACGGCGCCACCCTCACCTCGGTGAACCTGGACTACGAGGGCAGCATTTCCGTGGACACAGCCTTGCTTGAAGCGGTGGGAATACTTCCGTACGAGCGCATAGACGTCTACAACCTGGTCAACGGGGAGCGGCTGACCACCTACGCCATCCCAGGGAGGCCCGGCGAGATCTGCCTGAACGGCGCAGCAGCCCACAAGGGTGCGGTCGGGCAGAGAATTATTTTAGCGACATACCTGGAGCTTGAGCCTGAGGAGATTCCCGGACACAAGCCCAGGGTGATTCGTGTGGATGCCGCCAACAGGCCCGAGGCGGCACACTGATTCAAATCTTACCTGATATACTGGAGGACTTTGCATGATTTCACCGAAAAGCCGTTACATGTTCACGTCCGAGTCCGTCACCGAGGGACACCCGGACAAGGTCGCTGACGCCATCTCCGACGCCGTCCTGGACGCCCTCATCGGCCCGGACCCCAACTCGCGCGTGGCCTGCGAAACCCTGGTCACCACCGGCATGGCCTTCATCGCCGGCGAGATCACCACCAAGGCCTACGCCGACCTGCCGACCATCGTGCGCGAGACCGTGAAGGAGATCGGCTACAACAGCTCCGAGATGGGCTACGACTACGCCACCTGCGCGGTCATGTCCTCCATCGACAAGCAGAGCGCCGACATCGCCCAGGGCGTGGACCGCGTGAAGCCTGAGGACCAGGGCGCCGGCGACCAGGGCATGATGTTCGGTTTCGCCAGTAACGAAACCCCCACGCTGATGCCCGCACCCATCTACTACGCGCACCAGCTGTCCCAGCGCCTGACCTACGTGCGCAAGCAGGGCATCCTGAAGTTCCTGCGCCCCGACGGCAAGACCCAGGTGGCCGTGGAATACGAGAAGGGCAAGCCCGTGCGCATCGACAACGTGGTTGTCTCGGCCCAGCACGATGAAACCATTGCCCACGCCGACCTCGTCGATGCCATCAAGGAAGAGGTGATCTTCCACACCCTGCCCAAGCACCTCGTCGATGATAACCTCAAGATCTACGTGAACCCCACCGGCCGCTTCGTCATCGGCGGCCCCGTGGGCGACTGCGGCCTCACCGGCCGCAAGATCATCCAGGACACCTACGGCGGCGCTGGCGCGCACGGCGGCGGCGCGTTCTCCGGCAAGGACCCCTCCAAGGTCGACCGCTCCGGCGCGTACATGGCGCGTTACGTGGCCAAGAACATCGTGGCCGCCGGCCTGGGCGACATCGCCGAGGTTCAGATCGCCTACGCCATCGGCGTGGCCGAGCCCGTGTCCGTGGTCTGCACCACCCACGGCACCGGCCAGGTGGAGGACGACGTGCTGACCAAGGCCGTGCGCGAAGTGTTCGACCTCAGGCCCTACTATATCCTGAAGCGCCTGGACCTGCGCCGCCCCATCTACCGCCTGACCACCAACTACGGCCACTTCGGCCGCGAGCTGCCGGAATTCACCTGGGAAAAGACCGACGCCGCCGCCGACCTCAAGACGGCCTGCAAGATCTAAGAAGAAGACAAGAGAAGAGGGTTTGCCGGGGGGAATGATTTCCCCCGGACCCCCTCAGTACGCAAAGGGCTCTTTCCGCCGCAAAGCCGCCGGAAAGAGCCCTTTGCTTTTGGGGGGCAAGGGAGGCCCGAGAGACCGGCGTGTTCCTGAAGAGTCTGCGTCTTGCGTGGAGCATCGGCCCGTCCCTTTTCTTTGCCCTCCACCTGGGCTACACAGCCCGCATGACAACTCCCGCCACTTCCCTGGCCGCCCTGTACCGCAAGCTCGACCTGCGCCTGCTGCCGTACCTGTTCCTGCTCTATGTCGTGGCCTACCTGGACCGCGTCAACGTGTCCTTTGCCGCGCCGAGCTTAAGCCGGGAGCTTGGCTTCTCAAGCTCCGTGTTCGGCCTGGGCGCGGGCATGTTCTTCGCCGGCTACGTGCTCTGCGAGGTGCCGAGCAACCTCATCCTGCGCCGGGTTGGCGCGCGGCTGTGGATCGCCCGGATCATGGTCAGCTGGGGGCTGGTGGCCTGCGCCATGGCGCTGGTGCACGCGCCCTGGTCCTTCCACGTGTTGCGCTTCCTGCTCGGCGTGGCCGAGGCGGGCTTCCTGCCGGGCATCATCTACTACCTGACCCTGTGGTACCCCGCGCCCCGGCGCGCCCGGGCCGTGGCCCTGTTCATGGCCGCCACGCCTGTGGCTGGGATCATCGGCGGGCCGCTCTCCGGCCTGCTCTTGGAGATGCACGGCGCGATGGGCGTTTCCGGCTGGCGCTGGCTGTTCCTGCTGGAGGGCGTGCCTGCGGTGCTGCTGGGCTTTTCGGTGCTGTGGCTGCTGCGCGACGGCCCGGCGCACGCGCCCTGGCTCTCGTCCGCCGAGCGGGAGATGCTGGCGGGCGAACTGGCCTTTGACTCGACGGACGACCTGACCCCCGGCTCGACGGGCGGGCCTGGCACGGGCCAAGCCCGCAGCCTGTGGGCCGTGCTGGCAAGGCTTGCGCGCGACAGCCGGGTCTGGCTGCTCAGCCTGGGCAATTTCGCGCTCTGCGTGGGCATGTACGGGCTGGTCATGTGGATGCCGACGCTCATCGGCGAGATTTTGGGGCCTGGGGCCGGGCCGGAGCACGTGGGCCTGCTCTCGGCCATCCCGTACCTGGGCGGGGCCGTGGGCATGGTGCTCATCGGGCGGCATTCCGACCGCACAAATGAGCGGCGCTGGCACACGGCCGGGCCGCTCTTCGTCAGCGCCCTGGGCTTTGTGCTGAGCCTCTGGCCAGGGGGCGTGGCCCTGGCCGGGCCGTGGTGGAGCCTCTTCTGCTTCACCGTGGCCACCATCGGGCTGTGGGGCATGCTGGGGCCGTTCTGGACCATCCCCACGGGCTTTCTGTCCGGCGCTGCGGCGGCGGGCGGGGTGGCGCTCATCAACTCCGTGGGCAACGCGGGCGGCTTTGTCGGGCCGACGCTGGTCGGCTACGTGCGCGACGCCACGGGCAGCCACGTCCTGGGCTTCCTGTCCATCGCCGTGGTCATGGTGCTGGGCGGGTGCTCCATTCTGTGGGTCACGCGGCGGCGCTGACGGCAGGGCCGCCAGCCGGGAATGCGAGCGGGGGGGGGAGCAAAGCTCCTCGCCCCATCTCGCGTTGGGGTATGCGCCGTGAAGCGCCCGGTGGACGCGAACTAGTCCGCAGCCTTCCCGATCCCCTTCAGTCCGACTGCAAGCAACCGTAGCCGGATGTCCTCCAGCAGCGCCGCGGCTTCCCGTGTTGCGTCTGCGTCTATGCTTGGCAGCACCTGACAGATGATCTCCCGTTCTCCGTGTTTGGCCGCCTCGAAGGACTCTCGCCCCTCCTCGGTGGACACCACCAGCCGGGAGCGCTTGTGTCGGGGGTTTTCCGCATAGCCGATCAGCCCGGCATCGGCCATGTCGTTGCAGGTCTTGAGCACAAACTGGCGGGAGACGGAAAGACGTGCCGCGATGTCTGGAATGGTCATGCGTCCAACGTGCAGCAGCAGGCCGAGCATTCGCCTCCAAGGAGTGCTCATGCCGGAGCGCTCATGCACAAGGTCCGTCATCTTCTCCAGCGTGGCGTGGATGTGATACACGCTCATGAACAGATCGTGCAGATCTTGGCCTGTGGCTGCCTTCTGAGCTTCTTGCTTATTTTTTTCGGCCATCACAACCACCGTCGGACCTGGCAGCAATAGTCGAGATATGCTTCGCCCCAGCGCCGATGCATGTACGCCTCCTCGCGCGGGACCACGTAAAGCAGTATATACAAGCAGAACGGCAGACAGGCCAGCAGCAGCCAAGAGCTGCCCACGGCCAGCCCGATGCCCAGGAAAAGCCCGGTCATGCCCACGTACATGGGGTTTCGGCTATACCTGTACGCGCCCTCCACAACCAGCGCCGTGGCAGGCTCGAAGGTCTTTTCGCTCGTCCCCTGCTTATGGAACATGCCTCTGCCCCAGG
>MGTN01000068.1:8498-12231 GCA_001799475.1 Desulfovibrionales bacterium GWA2_65_9
AATATTCGATCGCACCGCTCGTGATCAGGCAGAGAAGGTACGGAATGGGGGGAATGAACCGCACTCCCGGGGAATCCTGTGCCGATATATTTTTGGTATTCACCATGACTTCCTCCGTGTTGTATGCATGGTTTGCAAGTACAAATTGACATCCATATTGTCAATATGTAAATTCGGTTGTCATTTTGGCGGTAACGGATGGAAAGCCGAATCGGTGTTTCCTCCGTTTTGATTAGGAATTGTGAGGAGACAAAGAGAAAGCTGCCCTCCCGTGTTTTCCCCAACCCACGAAAGCCGAAAGGGCTGTTTCAGGTTCCTCCTGAAACAGCCCTTTCGGCTTATAATGGGGGTCCGAGGGCCACTGCCCCCGGCGGGGTCCAGGGGCAGCACCCCTGGCTCTCCCTACTTCCACACCTGCATGAACCCCTTGGAGTCCCCGCCAGCGCTGCTGGATGCCGTGTTTGCCAGGAGCGATGGCCCAGCGGCAATGGCCCAGCGGCAATGGAAAGCATCCCCAAGACGCAAAGCCCACCCCACTTGGCAGGCGCGGGCCAGAGGTGTTATGCAGGGGCTGCCCAGCCCGCCGCCAACTGCGGGCAATGACGGGAGGACTGCCCCATGGACTGCACGAACTTCTTGCACAGGCATCTCCCTGGCCTCCACGCGCATCCCCTGACCGCCCTGTTCGCCAGCGTGCTGCTGCTCGGCGTCTTGTCGTCGCTTCCGGCCCTGGCTGCGGCTCCAAAGCCCGGCGAGGTCTGGCGTGAGCCAGCCACAGGCATGGAGTTCGCCTGGGTTCCGGGCGGCTGCTTCGACATGGGCTGCGGGCCCTGGACCCAGGACTGCGAGCTGTACGAGTATCCGGTGCATCGGGTCTGCGTGGACGGGTTCTGGCTGGGCCGCTTCGAGGTCACCCAGGACCAGTGGCGGCGCGTCATGGGCGCGAGCCCGGCCGCGAATCAGGGGGACGGCGCCCTGCCCGTGGAGCTGGTGTCCTGGCACGAGGCCAAGGCCTTTGCCGAGCGGCTGTCCAGCCTGGGCGCAGGGGTATTCCGGCTGCCCACCGAGGCGCAGTGGGAGTTCGCGGCGCGCAGCGGCGGCCGACCCGAGCGCTTCGCGGGCGGCGCGCCGGAGGATGCCGCAGGCTGGAACTACGAGAACTCCGGCGGGCGCTCGCATCCCGCAGGGGGCAAGGCCGGGAACGGCCTGGGCCTCTTCGACATGACCGGCAATGTCTTCGAGTGGTGCGCGGATGTCTTTGACCGGGGCTTCTACGCCCGTTCGCCCAGGAACAACCCGCTGTGTACCGACCCTGGCGGCACCCCGGCGGATTGGCGCGTGCGGCGCGGCGGAAGTTTTGGCAACCTCGCGCGCGACACCCGCACAGCCATGCGCGGCAAGCTGGAGCCCGGCTCCCGCGACGAGTTCACCGGCCTGCGCCTGCTGCGCGAGCCGGGCGGCAAGTAGGGCGCCTTGGCTGCACTCCCCGGCATCCAAAACTTGGAGAACCGCCCAGCATGAAACACCGCGCGAAGCCGCTCCCCTCCCTGTGCCTCCTGGCCTTATGCCTCCTTACTGTGGGGCTCCTTGCCGTGCCCCCTCTCCCGGCCCTGGCCGCTGCCGGGGAACTGGCCTGCAAGCCTGGGGCGGACTGCCGCGAGCCCGTCACCGGCCTGGACTTCGCCTGGGTGCCTGGCGGCTGCTTCCGCATGGGCTGCGACACGCGCGGCGGCGTGGAACATGCCTGCGAGCCGGACGAGCGCCCGCTGCGCGAGGTCTGCGTGCACGGCTTCTGGCTGGCCAAGACGGAGCTCACCCAGGGCCAGCTGGCCCGCCTGCGCGGCCAGGCTGTCCCACCAGTCCCGGAGGTGGACCTGCCCGCCACGGACCTGTCCTGGCAGGACGCCAAGCGGCTCATGGAACCCCTGCGCGGCCTCACCGGGCCAAATCTTCGGCCCAGGCTGCCCACGGAGGCCGAGTGGGAATATGCCTGCACGGCTGGCGGCAGGGTCGGCCCCTATTCCTTCGGCCTGCCAGCGGACAACCAGGGCTGGGAGGTGTTGAATGCCGGGGGCCAGGCGCACGCCGTGGCCCAGCGCAGCCCGAATCCTTTCGGTCTGTTCGACATGAGCGGCAATGTCTGGGAGTGGTGCGAGGACTCGTTCCATTTCACGGCGTACAGCTACCTGGGCAAGGACGACCCGCGCCAGAGCCGGGACACCGGGCGCAGGGTGCGCCGGGGCGGTTCCTTCCGCTACTGCACCACGTGCATGCGCTGCTCCAACCGCAAGAGCGCCCCGCCCGAGGACCGCATGGACGACATGGGGCTGCGTTTCGCCCTGGAGCCCGTGCCCCGCTGACCCTATGCGCCTCGCGTGCCTCGGCCGCTGCCTCTCCGGCAGCTTCGCGCAGCGGCATCACAAGGCGAGCAGCGCAGCCTGGGCCGGGATGTCCAGCCGGAGCTGGAAGGGGTGCCGCGCCGCGGCCAGGGTCTCGCCCAGCTGGGCCACGCGGCCTTCGGCGATGCTCCCCAGCCCCAGCCGGGCGGCCATCTTCAGGTGTTCCACACGCTCCGGGTCGATGCCCATGAGCCGGCAGCAGGTGGCATCCACTGCGGGCAGGTTCGTGCCCGCCACAAGGAGCCCGGCCTTGACCGGCGCGCCCATGATCGGGCCGTCGCCCTCCATGCCCACCACCCCGTCGATGATGGCCAGGTTCGGAGCCAGGGTGGCTGTGATGTCCACGCAGCAGGCCTGGATTCCGGCCATGTGCAGGGCGTTCTTGGGCCAGCCGTAGACGCTGCCCGGCAATGTCCCGAAGAGGTTCTTCATGGACAGGGTCACGCCTGCCCAGTGGTGGGTCTTCATCTTGGCCAGGGAGACCACCAGGTCGGCCTCCAGCAAGAGGCGGGGCAGGGTGATGCTGGTCAGGCCCGAGAGCCGCGTGGGGTTGGCCAGGGTGGCGAAGGGCGCGGTGTTCAGGTCCACGAAGCGCAGACGCTCCTGGCGCAGCACGTCGCCCAGGCCCGAGGCCTCCAGCACCTCGTGGGGGTCGCGGATGTGGCCCGCGCCCTCGGCCACGGTCACACTGGCAGCGCCGAGCGACAGGAAGGCTTGGGCTGCGGCGCGCACCACCTCGGGGTGGGTGTTGATGTGCTCGGCCCCGGCGTGGGGCTCCACGAGATTCGGCTTGAGCACCACCTTCTTGCCGCGCAGGTGCCCGGCGAGGCCCAGGACGTTCAGGGCGTCCAGCATGGGCTGGCGCAGGTCCACGGCGTAGGAGGCGGCGCGGGCCACAAAGACCTGCGGCGCGGCCGGGGTCGGCGCGGCCCAGAGCTCCAGCGGACGCAGGAGCGGGGCGGCTGTCAGGGCGGCGCCTGCGGCCAGAAGCTGGCGCAGGAACTGGCGGCGGCCCAGCCAGGGCGGCGGCGCGGCGGGCCTTGGGCTACGTGGCATGGCGGACCGCCCCTTGCACCGGTTCATGGCCCGATTCAAGGGCCGGTTCCTGGGCCGCTGGCCTTGCCGCCCTGCGCGCCAGGTGCGCGGCCAGGCCGTCCGGGCTGGCCAGGGCGATACACCCCAGAGCCAGGGTGGCCGTGTGCAGCGCTCCGGTCACCGGATGCTCGGCCAGGAGCAGCGGCAGGCGCTCCCGCGCGGCGCCCGTGTCCCGGCCCCAGGAGCCAAGGGCCAGCATGGCCCAGGACAGGGACAAAGGCGCGCGGGTGGCCTCCGCC
>MGTN01000068.1:12245-12945 GCA_001799475.1 Desulfovibrionales bacterium GWA2_65_9
TCCATGAGCATCTCCCGGGCCTCGCGCAGGCGCGGGTGGTCACGCTGCCCGGCGGCGGAAAGGGCGAGCATGGCCGTGGCCGTGGGCTCGGCCCAGGAATGCGCCCCGTCTGTCCAGGACCAGCCGCGCAGGTTCGTGTCGTGGTCCACGGGGGCTTCGGGGGCCTGGGGCCAGTGCGCGCCGGAGGCGCCGAGCAGAAATGCGGAAAGCCGTTTGGCCGCGTCTACGATGTCGTCAGCGCCCAGCAGGGCCATGAGGGCCGGGGCCGTGGGCCAGGCGGCCTGCGGGTGGTCCGGGTGGCTGGGCAGGCGACCGTCGGGGAGCATGGCGTTGATCAGGCGGCTGCGCGCCGGGGCGGCCAGGGCGTGGCCCAGCGGGAGCGCCAGGACAGCCCAGGCCGTGGAGGCCGGACAGAAGGCCTGGCCGGGGAACGGGGCGAAGCCCCCTTGGGGCAGGGCACGGCCATGCAATGTGGTCTCTGCCTGTTGCCAGACGCAATCCAGAACGGCCACTGGTCTCCTTGTTTCCACAGAACAAAGGGGCGGGCCTGGAGCCCGCCCCGCGTTGCTCATGTCACTGTGAACTGGTCCTGGCTAGCTGCAGCTTCCGCCGCTGCCTCCGCCGCCGCCACTGCCGTGGCCGCCGCTGGCCTTGCTGATGCCCGCACTGGTGTCAGACGCCCTCTGTGCGGCAGCTGCGC
>MGTN01000069.1 GCA_001799475.1 Desulfovibrionales bacterium GWA2_65_9
TAGTCCCACAGGCCCGGGGCCGCCGCGCCCGGGGCGTGGTGCAGCATGAGGCCGCCCAGGGGCGCGCCGAGCAGCGTGCCGATGATCATCACCGAGGAGAACCAGGACAGCATCTCGCCCCGGCGTTCGCCAGCCATCTCGGCCACCACGGCCATGGCCACGGGACCATAGATGGCCGTGGCCAGGCCGTGGACGAAGCGCACGGCCACCAGGGCCTCATAACTGGTGATGAAGAGGTAGGCGAAGGGCAGGAGCCCGAAGACCACCAGCCCGGCCAGCATGGTGCGCTTGCGGCCGATGACGTCGGACAGCGCGCCTGCGGGCAGCTTGAAAAAAATGCCGGTGACCGTGGAGATGCCCACGGCCAGGCCCACGGCCTCGGGCCCGGCGCCCAGAAACAGCGCGAACAGCGGCAGCACCGGGTTGCGCGCCAGCGCGTAGGAGAACCGGGCCAGGAAGCCCACGGCGTTCAGCCCGGCCAGGGTGGACAGCGGATGCATGGCAACCTCGTTTTCCTTGTGGGCCGTTCCGTGTCCGGAAGCGGCGGCAGTCCTGGAGACCGTGGCCGACACCCTGCCCCTGGCACCGGGGCAACCCGCTTCGGCCCGCTGCCGACCCGAAGTTGGCCCAAAGTTGGCGCGATGTCGGCGCGATGTCGGCGCGATGTCGACAAAGTTATGACGGCCCGCGCCCGCCACGGCAACAAAAAATTCGCCGCGCAACAGGCACGGGCCAGGCGCGGAGCGCAGCAACCTGCACATGGGCATGCAAGAATATGCGCAAACAGCGCTGCAATGCCCTGAATCCTTGGCATTTTTGCCGTCCTGACGTTGGCACGATTTTCGCTACGCAGGGCCTTGTGCAGCTTGACTAATTGAAAACCGAAGCGATAGTTAGCCCATGCAACAATCAGCACCGAAAACAATCCCCGCGCCGGACGCCCGGCGCTGTTCCGAGGCCCTGCTGGCCGTGGCGCCCGCGCTCATGCAGTCCCTGCGGCTGGGCATGCGCGGCGGACGCGGACCCGAGCTCTCGGTGCCGCAGTTCCGCGTGCTCGTGCACGCCTGCCTGCGCCCCGGCGCAACCCTGCGCCAGCTGGCCGAGCCCCTGGGCGTGTCCACGGCCACCACCTCGCGCATGGTCGAGACCCTCGTGCTGCGCGGCCTGTTGGAACGCAGCCCCGGCCAGGCCGACCGCCGGCAGGTCTCCATCACCCTGACTCCGGCCGGCCAGCGGATGCTGGACTGCGCCCACGCCCAGGCGCGCACGCAGTTCGAGGCGCTGCTTGCGGACCTGGACCAGGCGGCTCTGGCCACGCTGTCCACGGCCCTTGACGTGCTGCACAAAATTTTCGACACCCAGCGCCTGCCCTGGGCCGCGCTGAATGAGCACTGCGAACACGACCCTGAGGAGCACAGCTGATGCCCACCTTCGCCAGCACAAAAACCTTCAAGCTCGCCGTGTCGGCCGCCATCATTCTGGCGCTGGCGGGCGGGACATACTTCTTCCTGCAGAGCGGCAAGCAGGCCGAGGGCTATCGCACGGCCAAGCCCGCGCGCGGGGAGATCGTCTCCACGGTCACCAGCTCTGGCAACATCACCCCGGTGGTCACGGTGAACGTGGGTGCGCCGGTGTCCGGCACCATCAAGGAGTTGTTTGTCGACTTCAACTCCCAGGTCAAGAAGGGCCAGATCATCGCCCAGATCGACCCGGCCACCTTCCGCGCCCAGGTGGAGCAGAGCCAGGGCAATTACCTCGCCGCCCAGGCCAACGCGGAAAAGGCCAAGGTCGCCCTGGCCGACGCCCAGCGCACCATGAAGCGCTACCAGGGCCTCGTGCGCGACGGTTCCGTGTCCGTGAGCGATTTCGACACCTACGCCACCGCCGCAGCCTCGGCCCAGGCCGCCCTTGGCGCGGCCAAGGGCGCGGTGGCCCAGGCCAGGGGCAGCTATGACCAAGCCCGCACCAATCTCGACTACGCCACCATCCGCTCGCCGGTGGACGGCATCGTCATCTCGCGCGCGGTGGACGTGGGCCAGACCGTGGCCGCCAGCTTCCAGACGCCCACCCTGTTCACCATCGCCCAGGACCTGACCAAGATGCAGATCTACGCCACGGTGGACGAGTCGGACATCGGCAAGGTGCATGAGGGCGGCAACGCCACCTTCACCGTAGACGCCTACCCCGAGTCGAACTTCGCCGGTATCATCACCCAGGTGCGCAACGCCGCCACAACCGTGCAGAACGTGGTCACCTACACGGTGGTTGTCGGCGTGGACAACTCCGACCTGCGCCTCAAGCCCGGCATGACCGCCAACGTGACCTTCATCACCGCCAGGAAGGCCGACGCGCTGAAGATCCCCACCGCGGCCCTGCGCTTCCGGCCCAAGACCACGGACGCAGCCGATTCCGACAAGAGCGCGGACAGGAGCGCAGGCAAGGGCAGGGGCGCTGGCGGCAACAAGCGCCTGTACATCCTGAAGGACGGCAAGCCGGCCCCGGTGTCCGTGCAGCTCGGCATCGGCAACGACAAGGAGACCGAGGTCGCCGGCGGCGAACTGCCCGCAGACGCCGAGGTCATCATCGAGGTCCAGGCGGCCAAGGGCAAGAACGGCGCGGCCAAGCCCGCGAGCGCCAGCGGCCCGCCCATGGGCCCAAGGCTCTAGCAGGAACGAGGATGTAGCATGAGCGGGCCCGCAGCCACAGAAGTCGTCCGCCTGACGGACATCACCAAGTCCTACCAAATGGGCGAGGAGACCGTGCACGCCCTGCGCGGGGCGTCCCTCTCCGTGCAGAGCGGCGAATTCGTGGCCATCATGGGCTCCAGCGGCTCCGGCAAGTCCACCTGCATGCACATCCTGGGCTGCCTGGACCGGCCCAGCTCCGGCAGCTACGCCCTGGACGGCGAGACCGTGCAGGATTTGGGCAAGGACCAGCTGGCGGACATCCGCAACCGCAAGCTCGGGTTCGTGTTCCAGGGCTTCAACCTGCTCTCGCGCACCAGCGCGCTCGAAAACGTGGAGCTGCCCCTGGTCTATGGCCGGGTGCCCGCAACCGAACGCCGCAAGCGCGCCCTGGAGGCGCTCAGCATGGTCGGCCTGGCCGAGCGCGCCGGGCACCTCAGCAATCAGCTCTCCGGCGGCCAGCAGCAGCGCGTGGCCATCGCCCGCGCCCTGGCCGGACGCCCGGCGCTGATCCTGGCCGACGAGCCCACGGGCAACCTGGACTCGCACATGAGCGAGGAAATCATGGACATCTTCACGCGCCTGAACAGCCAGGGCATCACCATCATCATGGTCACCCACGAGCCGGACATCGCGGCCTACGCCAGCCGGCGCATCACCTTCCTGGACGGCTGCATCGTCGGCGACACCAAGGGCGGCGGCGACAACGGCGGCCAGGGCGAGGCGGCCTAGATGGACCTGCTGCTGCCGCTTAGAATCGCCTTCCGGGCCCTGCGCGTGAACAAGATGCGCTCGTTTCTGACCATGCTCGGCATCATGATCGGCATCGGCGCGGTCATCGTCATGGTCGCCGTGGGCTCCGGCGCGTCGAAGCAGATCGCCGACCAGATCGCCACCATGGGCAGCAACCTCATCCTGGTGCTGCCGGGTTCGACCACCAGCGGCGGCATCCGCGCGGGCGGCGGCTCCGCGCCCACCCTGACCTACGACGACGTCAAGGCCATCCGCAACGAATGCCCGGCGATCAGCCTGGCCGCGCCCAGCGTGCGCGGCACGGCCCAGGTGGTCTACGGCAACATGAACTGGTCCACCGTGATCCAGGGCGTGACCCCGGACATGCTCTGGATACGCGAATGGAAAACCGTGCGCGGCCGCGAGATGACCGCCAACGACTCGGACACGGCCCAGAAGGTCTGCGCGCTGGGCAACACCGTGGCCGAGACGCTCTTCGGCGACGAGGACCCGATCGGCAAGCAGGTGCGCATCAAGGGCGTGCCCTTCACGGTCATCGGCGTGCTGGAGGCCAAGGGCCGCTCGCCCCAGGGCACGGACCAGGACGACGCGGTCTTCGTGCCCATCACCACGGCCCAGCGCAAGCTCTTCGGCAGCCCCATCCCGAACACCGTGGGCGTGATCCTGGTGCAGGCCAAGGACCAGAGCCTGCTGGCCCAGGCCGAGCGAGAGATCACCGCGCTTTTGGACCAGCGCCACCGCATCGGCCCCACCCGCGAGCGCGACTTCAGCGTGCGCAACCTGTCCGAGATCCTGGCCGTGTCGCAGCAGTCCTCCCAGGTCATGAGCATGCTGCTGGGCGCGGTGGCCTCCATCTCGCTCATCGTGGGCGGCATCGGCATCATGAACATCATGCTCGTCAGCGTCACCGAACGCACGCGCGAGATCGGCATCCGCATGGCCATCGGCGCGCGCGAGGGCGACATCATGCTGCAGTTCCTGGCCGAGGCCGTGCTGTTGACCCTCCTGGGCGGCGTCATCGGCATACTCATGGGCGTGGGCAGCGCGCTGGCCATCTCCGCGCTCTTCCAGTGGCCCACGCTCATCTCGGCCGACGCCATCGGGCTGGCCGTGGCCTTCTCCAGCGCCATCGGCATCTTCTTCGGCTACTACCCGGCGCGCAAGGCCGCGCGCCTGAACCCCATCGACGCCCTGCGCTACGAGTAGGGCTCCTGGCCCGCGCAAGGGCCGCAAAAAAGGCGGGGGAGAGCCCCCGCCTCGGTTGATGCGCTGTGGCTGCGCTGTGTCCGGGAGTTACTGTCCGCCGACCTTGACGCTGCCGACCTTGGACTCGGACTTCACGTTCTGGCCGTAGCCGACGTTGGTCACGCTGCCAGCCTTGCCCTTGACCTTGATGTCGCCGGTCTTGCCGCCCTCCTTGACATCAACGGAGTGGACGTCGGTCTTGCTCTGGACGTTCTGTCCCTGGCCCACGTTGGTCACGCTGCCGACCTTGCTGTCCACGCTGATGTCGCCGGTTTTGGCGGCGGCAAAGGCCAGGGATGCGCTGGCCAAGACCACGAACGCACACAATACGAGCTTTTTCATGAGAATCCCCCTTGGTGCTACAGGTTGCGGTCAGGTTGCCACAAAACGTAGGTCTATGCCGGAATGCCCCCTGCGACGGCTGCGAAGCGCTCCGGCTTCCTCACCCTTGACTTGGCCACCTTGGCTCACTTGGCCTTGGTGGTGATGGCTATGGCGCGCTCCAGCACGCTTGCGCTTGCGCCTGGGGCCTGCTGCGGCTTCATGGGGGGGGCCGCCTCGCGAGACTCCGTGGCCACCGGCTTGCTCGGCGCGGCCTGGGAAACCTTGATGCCGCGCGAGAGCTTGGTCAGGGCCTGCTGCCCGCCCTCCAGGTTCAGCATGCCGCCCGCGCCCTCGCCCAGCGAGCGCGTCTTGACGGCCGGCAGGGGCGACTCGCTGGCGTAGAGCATGATGCGCTCCGCGCCGTAGGGCGGGGCCACGTCCAGGCTGAAGCCGTCGGAGTCCTCGGGCACGGTGTAGGTGCGCCCGCCCTTGAAGAAGTCCAGGCTGCGCATGCCGTTGGGCAAGAGCTGCACGGTCTGGCCGTCGGCGGTCAGGTAGACGATCTTGCCGTAGAAGTCCTTGTTGCCCTTGACGGTGATGCGGATCTTCTCGCCCTGCTTGTACACGGCCTTGTCGGTCTTGATCTCCACGTTCAGGGGCAGGCCGGGCTGGGCGCTCTGGCTGGGGGCGCGGCCAACCACGGAGGCTCCTCCCGGGGTCGCTCCGTCCAGGGTCATGCCCGGGGCAATGGCTGCGGCCGAGCCCTGGACCTTGCTCTTCGCGCCCAGGACCGGCGCGTTCAGGAAGAGCTGCTCGTAGAAGTTCTCGTCCAGCGTGGCGGCCGGGAAGCCGTAGGCCGCGCTGACGGCCTTGATGCCGGTCACGGTCTCGGCGTCGAGGTTGCCGCTGGCGCGAAGGCTGCGGAAGCCATAGACGTAGAGCAGGTTCTGGATCATGCGCACGCGGCTCTGCTGATTGGCCTCGATGTACTGGTCGCGGATGTTCTCGATGACCACGGGATCGGCCTTGGCGCCCTGATCCACGCACTTCCAGTAGGGCAGGTTCAGGTACTTGCCCAGCGTCTCCAGCACGGAGAGCTCCACCAGCACGCGCACGGCGGCGTGGCGGCCCTGGATCTTCTTGATGCTGCTCTTGTAGCCGAACGAGGCGCCGAAGATGGAGAAGCCGAGGTCCAGGTCGCTGGCGGCCTTGAAGACCTTCATGGTGTTCACGGCCTGCACGCGCGGGACCATGGCCATGGTCTCGATGTCCGTGATGTTCAGGTCGATGGTGATGCTCGACACGGAGTCGCGGTCCTGCTTGCCCATGTCCACGCTGGGCGAGTTCTTGCCCGCGCCGAAGGTGCCGCCGAAATCGATGCCGGAGCTGCCGGACTCGATGGACCGGTCGAACTCGGTGATGCCGCCGTTCAGCACGATGTCCGGCTTGGTCTTGCCTTCGAGCGTGGTGAAGTTGAGCGCGGCCTGGTTCTTGATGTACACGGGATCGTAGGGGATGAAGATGATGCTGCCGCCGATGCCGTTGATGGAGCTCATGATCATCTTGGTGATGTCAAAGGGGATCTCCGCGCCCGTGGCCTGCGAGGAGCCGGTCTCGTCCTGCACCTGGGTGGTCTGCACGCGCAGGGTGCCCACGCGGAATTCGCGCGTCAGCCGCCCGAATTTCTTCAGGGCCTGGGAATAGGAGGTTTCCGTGGCCTTGGGGGCCTCCACGGGCAGGGTCACGTCCGTGGGCTGTTTGCACGAGGCCGCGAGCAGGCTCATGGCGAGCAAAGGGACAAGCATCAGGCGTATCTTCATGGTGCCAACTCCTTATCGTGTTCCGGCTTGCAGGCCGCGCGTGGATTGCCGCAACAGAACCTACTTCTTGATGATATTCTTGTTGCCCTTGCCCTCGTCGATGATCACGATGTCGCCGTAGACGTTGCCGCCCACCACCGCGCTGTTGATGTTGGTGTCGCCGCTGCCGGCCTCGAT
>MGTN01000070.1 GCA_001799475.1 Desulfovibrionales bacterium GWA2_65_9
CGAGGCTGGCGGCGATGAGGAACTGGTTCCAGGTGAGCTCAGTATTCAGCAGGAATACAGAATATTGGTTGAGGGCGAATTGCAAAAAAACGGCCAGCACACCGGCGCCGGTGAGGAAGAACAGCCAGGACACCACGAGCTTGCCCAGGAGCGTGCGCAGGATGAGCTTGCCGGGCACGTCATCGCCCGCAGGGCGGCGCACCCAATGCAAAATGCCGCTGTAGGAACTGTTCAGGCGGTCGCGCAGGTTGCGGTCCAGCCGCGCCCCGAGCCAGGCCATGGGCAGGCCAAAGACAAGGGCCATGAACACAAGCGGCGGCGAGTCCAGCCCGAAGTAGGTTGCCAGGGCCAGGCCGGTGAAGGCGGCGGCGGTCATGTGCGGCGGGATGAAGGTGCCGACGGGGATGAAGTCGAGCCAGAGCAGTTCGTAGAAGATGGCGATGTACAGGCTGGAGGTCATGTTCCCGAACGCCAGGCCCCAGCAGAGGCCGATGACGAGCGGCCGTTCAATGAGCCCCAGGCTTACGGAAAACCGGCACAGGGCGAACAGGGCAAAAAAAAACCAACTGTGGCGAACCACGCGGGTCCGGTCAGAGGCATGTCGAGCATCATGCGAACCTCACATGCACAGGGTCGTTGGGCACACAACGGAAGTCCAACTCCACGCCCTTGCTCATCAGGAAGCGCAGACAGGACTCGTCATCCGGGCCGAGGGACACGCTTGGCGAGAGTTGGCGCTTGCCATTGGCGTAGTGCAGGTTGCCCACGTTGAGAATCTCCAGGGGCAGGCCCTTTTCAAAGGCCCGGCGGACGTCCAGGCAGGAGGAAAAGAGCAGGAGCGTGGCATCACGGGAGGCCCCGGTCATGCGCGGATCGCGCACCAGCTGGTCGATGCTGAGAAAGGCGCTGTCCACGGCCCGGGGGATGGCCAGGGCCATGATCTCCTGCTGCAACTCGTCCCGGGCCAGGTCGTCGTTGCCCACGATAATGCTGCGCGCCCCGATGTGCGGCACCCACGCCTCCACCACTTGGCCGTGGATGAGCCTGTTGTCAACGCGTACCCAGAACATGGCTCAACTCCCGGCGGGCTTCTTGCGCAGCATCTCGCCCGGCACAACGATGCCCTGCTGGCCAGCCGTCTTGGCCCTGGAGGCCAGTTCGGAGAGCGTGAGCGTGCGGTCCTGCAAGACCTTGAGCAGCATGGGCAGGTTCACCCCGGCCACAACCTCGAGATTTCCGTTCTTGAACAGGGACAGGCTCAAGGTCGTGGGCGTGCCGCCAAAAAGGTCCGTGAGCACGATGACGCCAAGGCCAGTGTCCAGGCTGGAAACCCCGGACTTCAAGGCCACCAGGATGTCCTCCACCCCTTTTGACACCTGGACGCTCACGGCGGCAACGCCCTGCTGCGGCCCGAGGATCATCTGCGCGGCATCAAGCAGGGCTGCACCGACCTCCCCATGGGTGACCACGAGGACGCCTGCCAACTGGGGTGGGGACTTTGCTTCTGAATTCTCCGTCATGGCCTCGCCTGCAGTGCGCAGCAAAACACCGCGCCTGGTTCTGGCACCTCCCGGTCAGCCGAGATCAAAGTGCCGATGCTCAAGTGTTACGGCATAGCCGCTGTCGCGCAGGGTGGCAAGCAATTGCTCGGCCATAGCCACGGAACGGTGGCGTCCCCCGGTGCAACCCACGGCGAGGGCGATGCGATAGCGCCCCTCGGAAGCATACAGGGGTAAAAGATAGAGCAAGAATTCCTGTAACTTGTGTTGGAATGTTAGGCCGGGTTCAACCTTGGAGACGTAGTCGGCCACGGCCTGGTCCTTGCCGGACATGGGCCGCAGTTCCGGCACGAAATAGGGATTGGGCAAAAAGCGCAGGTCAAAGACGAGGTCGGCCTCGGCAGGCACGCCGTACTTGAAGCCAAAGGAAATGACATGCACGCGCATGCCCTGCCCCGTGTTCTCCGACGAGGTAAAGCGCTCCTGGATCATGCGCCGCAGGTCGTGGATGGAGTATTCGCTGGTGTCGATGACCAGTTCGGCGTCCTTGCGCAGGGGCGAGAGCATGGCCCGCTCTTTGGTGAGGGCCTGTTCCAGGCCGAGGCTTGCGCTCTCCAACGGATGCGGGCGGCGGGTGGTGGCGTAGCGGCGCATCAGGGAGGCGGCCTTGGCCTCCACAAAGAGCACGCGCACGAAGATGCCCTTGGCGGACAGTTCCTGCAGCGCATCGTTCCACTGGTCCAGGAAGTCGTGCTGGCGCAAGTCCATGCCCAGGGCCAGGCCACGGTGCTTGGAGTCCTTGCCCAGAAACAGGGCGACAAGCTTGGGCAGCATGGCGGCAGGCAGACCGTCCACGCAGAAATAGCCAAGATCCTCAAAGACGTTCAAGGCCGTGCTTTTCCCGGAACCGGACAGTCCGGTCACCACGACCACGGGAAAGGCTTCAGGCATGTTCATGGCGTCACCTGGACCTAATACCCTTGCAGCAACGCGAACAGGGCATCGCGGTCCTTGGCGTCATAGAAGTCTTTGCGGAAATGCTCGTCCTTCAGAAGCCGGGAGATGTGCGCCAGGATGCGCAGGTGGATGCCGGTCATCTGCTCCGGGGCCAGGACAAGGAAGAAGATGGTGCAGGGCTTGAAGTCAAGGGCCTCGAAATCAACACCTTTCTGACTTCTGCCGACACAAAGGATGATGCGCTCCAGGGAAGCGAGCTTGCCGTGGGGGATGGCCACGCCCTCGCCGATGCCCGTGGTGCCCAGACCCTCGCGGTCCAGGAGGACCGCGAGGGCGAGGCCAGCATCAACATTCGGATGATGCGCGGCCAAGGCTTCGGTGAGCTCACGCAGGACCTCGGCCTTGCCCGTGGAGGCCAGCGAAGGGAGCACCAGCTCCCTGTCGATGTATTCGCCAAGCCGCATCATCAGTTTCCAGGATCAATCAGACCGAAGTCGCCGGTCTTGGTGCGGTACAACACGTTCACCCGGTCCGTCTCGGCGTGCCGGAAGACCAGGAATTCGTACTTGAGGGCGTCCAGTTGCATGGCGGCCTCGTCAACGCTCATGGGCTTGGGCTCAAAGAGATCGGACTCCTTGATGATGGGCGCGAGGTCGCTGGCATCCTCCGAGAAGCTGATGACGTCCATGCGCGCGCTGCGCGGGGTGCCGGCGTGGCGGCGGTCCTTGTGGCGCTCGCGCATGCGCTTGAGCTGGGATTCGAGCTTGTCCAGCACCAGGTCGGTGGTGGAATACATGTCCTCGGACTCTTCGTAGGCCGAGATGTGCACGTTGTCTGCGGTCAGGATGACCTCGGCCTGATGGCGGAACTTCTCCACGGCCAGGTTGATCTGCAGCTCTGTTTCCGTGGTGTCGCCGATGAACTTGCCCATCTTCTCGAAACGGGAAGCGGCATATTCCTTCAAGTGGTCGGAAGGATCGAAATTCTTGAAGGCGTAGGTAATGTTCATTCGCAACCTCCTGGGATGTGGCGGGCGACGCCGGTTTAGAAAATCTGCTTGCGCTTGGAGGAAGACTCAATGTTCATAGCCGTGCGGTACTTGGCCACAGTGCGCCGTGCGATGTTCACCTCCAGCTTCTTCTTGAGGATCTCGCCAATCTGCTCATCGCTCAAGGGGCGCTTGGGGTTCTCCTCCCCGATGAGCTGCTTGATGAGCGCTTTGACCGACTCGGAGCCGACCTGTGTTCCATCGTCCAGGTCCAAGGCGCTGTTGAAAAAGAACTTGAGCTCATAGATGCCATGCGGGGTCGCCACATACTTGCTCGTGGTGATGCGGCTGACCGTGGACTCGTGCATGCTGATGTCCTCAGCCACCTCCTTGAGAATCAGCGGCCGTAAGCGGGTCACTCCATCTTCAAAGAACTCGCGCTGGAAACGGACAATGCTCTCCATGACCTTATACAAGGTCCGCTGCCGCTGGTACAGACTCTTCATGAGCCACTCGGCGCTGCGGATCTTTTCCTGAAAATAGTCTTTTTCCGTCGATGTCTTGGCCTTGACGTTCTCCACATAGTAGGAGTTCAGCTGCAGGCGCGGCATGCCATCTTCGTTCAGCACGATGACAAAGTCCTGGCCATTCTTGAAGACGAACACATCCGGGCTGACGTACTGCGGCTCCCCGCTGAAGAAATTGGCGCCGGGCATGGGCTCCAAGGTCTGCATCAGGTCCAGGTATTCCTTCAGTTCGTCCATGCTGATCTTGAACTTCTTGGTCAAGGGCTTGTAGCGGTGCTTCTCCAGGTCCTCCAGGTGATCGCGCACCAGGGACACGAGGATGGGATCACTCAAGCCCAGGACCTCCATCTGCACCAGCAGGCATTCCTGCACCGTGCGCGCGGCCACGCCCACCGGGTCCAGGCGCTGGATGCGCTGGATCACGGACTCGACGGCCTCTGCGCTGACGTCGGTCAAAAGCGTTTGGAGTTCTTCGTTCGTGGCCTGCAGATAGCCCCGGGAGTCCAGGTTGCCGATGACGACATCGCCTATGTCCAGCTCCGCTTCGGTGAAGCGCGACAAGCGCATCTGCCAGGAGAGATGCCCTTCCAGGCTGGGGCGGCAGGTCAGCCGGGCCTCCAGCGACAGGCCCTCCTCGGGCACCTCCAGGTCGCGGCCCATGGACTGCTTGGTGACGCTGGAGAACTCGCCGAGGTAGTTCTCCCAGTCGGCGGTGCGCATGATCTCTTCGTTGGCCTGGCTCTCGGCGGTGTTATGCGCGCCCTCGTAGTCGTCCAGGTTCTCCGTGCTCGGAGCCGTGTCCACGACTTCGGGATCCAGTTCCTCAAGGAACGGATTCTCCATCAACTCCTGCTGGATAGACTCCACCAGCTCCAGCCGCGAGAGCTGCAGGAGCTTGATTGCCTGCTGCAGCTGGGGCGTCATGACCAGTTGCTGCGTCAGCTTGAGTTGTTGGCGAAGCTCCAAACCCATACGAGAAACCAGTGCCTCCAAAATCTGTTGCGTCAAAAATACGATATTTCCAAACGCGGTGCGCATCTCTGCGCATGATCAGTTTGCCACAGGCGCAACTCGTCCGCAAGAGAAAAAGGATAACCCCTCAGGGATACGTACTTTTTCCAATCGGCGAAGCACACATGAAAAAAGTGTACCAACCTTCATGGGCTGTGTAAATCCACAATTCTGCAGGTCTGGCTTGGAGAGAAGCGACGGGCTGCAGGATACTCCTGCAAATTCAGGATGTTCTCAGAGGCTTAAAGACTGAAGGACTCGCCCAGGTAGAGCTTGCGGGCCTTGCTGCTCTGCACGATCTCCGTGGGGCTGCCCTCAAGGATGACCATGCCCTCGTAGACGAGGTAAGCGCGGTCGCAGATGTTCAGGGTCTCGCGCACGTTGTGGTCGGAGATGAGGATGCCGATGCCCATCTTCTTGAGCACCGCGATGATCTCCTGGATGTCGATGACGGCGATGGGGTCGATGCCGGCAAAGGGCTCGTCGAGCAGGATGAACTTGGGGTTCAGGATGAGCGCGCGGGCGATCTCCAGGCGTCTGCGCTCGCCGCCGGAGAGGAACATGGCGGGCTGGTGCGCCAGCTTGGTGATGTTGAACATCTCCATGAGTTCAAGCGCCCTGGCCTCGCGCTGGGCGCGGCTCATGGGCGTGTTCTCCAGGATCACGTCCAGGTTCTTGCGCACCGAGAGCTTCTTGAAGATGGAGCTCTCCTGGGGCAGATAGGACAGCCCCCTGCGGGCGCGTTCATGCAGGGGCAGTTCGGTGACGTCCACCCCGTCGAGCAGCACTTTTCCGGTTGTAGGGCTCACCACCCCCACGAGCATGTAGAAGGTCGTGGTCTTGCCCGCTCCGTTGGGACCGAGCAGGCCCACCACCTCACGGTCGCGCAGGGTCACGTTGATGTGGCGCACGACCTCGCGGTCGCCGTAGCGCTTGGACAGGTTGGTGGCGATGAGCTCGGCCATCTATTCCTTGTCCCCCTTGGGCGTGTAGAAAATGGCCTCCACGCGGCGCTGTGTGCCGCTCAAGACCTCGCTGCGGTTTTCGCGGATGTAGAACTTGATGCTCTCGCCGCGCACGGTGTTCTGGCCCTCGCGCAGGATGGGGTTGCCGTCCATGCGGATGACGCCCTCGGCGACCATGTAGGTGAGCTTGGCGCAGGCGCCCTCGTTCTTGTTGGCCACCAGGCGGACATTGCCCTCGGCCACGATGCGCTCGATGGTGTCGCCGAAGTCGCCTGGGCCCTTGTCCTGCTGCTTGGCGTCCTTGCTCTTCTTTTTGTCCGAAAAATAGGCGGTGATGCGCTCGGCCCAGATGGCCATGTCCGTGTGGGTGCCGTGCACGTTGCCCTGGAAGACCACGGAGTTTTCGGCCTGGTTGTAGACCATCTTGTCCGAGGTGATGCGCACCGGGGCCTGCTTGGAGAGCGCTGGCTGATTGCCCAGCAGCGCCGGGCTGTCCTTGACTGCGCCCTTGATCTCCGGGGCCGGGGCGGACTTGCCCTCATGCCTGGCCAAGGGCGCGGGCTTGAACTCAACGCCGCTGGCCGGAGTTGCTGGGGCCAAAGCGGACTGGACCGGCGCGGGCGGCACCTTGACCATACCCTGCGGCACATAGCCTACTGCGCTGGCCTCGCTCACGGCACGGTCATTCAAGCGGAACACGGCGAAGAACCCGTCGCGCAGGAAAGCGGTCTGCACGCGCTCGCCAGGTGCCAGCACGGCCACGACCGGGGACTTGAGCGAGCGTTCCTTGTGGATCTCGGTGCGGGCTTCAACTTGCCTGATTTGGGCGGGCTCGGCCTGGACCATGGCACGCGAGGGCGCGGGCGTTGCGGCTGGCGCAGAGGCTGCGGCAGCCTTGGGCTGGACAGCCGCGTCCACGGGCTTGAGCAGGCGCACGTCGGCAAAACCCAGGGTCTTGGCCTCATCGCGCTCTTTCTCGCCAAGGTCAAAGACAGCGCCCCAGCCAGAGGCGCGCACAAAG
>MGTN01000071.1:0-4747 GCA_001799475.1 Desulfovibrionales bacterium GWA2_65_9
CCGTGGTCCCGGTAGTGCCCGTGGTTCCGGTGGTGCCGGTGTCCTGCGCCAAAACCGGCGAACTGAACAGCAGCCCGCTCACAACGCATGCGCACAGCGCCATCCTCATTCGCATTTCGTTCTTCGGATTCATACGTTCCCCCCGTTGTTTACCGTTATCATCCAAGCGCCCCCAAAGCTTTCGCACCGGGACGGCCCACAAACACACCATACATCACATTCCACTTGATTCAAGCCCAGCCGCGCCTTCGCCGCGCAAGGTGGCCGGGCCAAGACGCAAGCCCGCTCCGGGCTGCCCGGTCAAGGACAACCGGGCCACGCCGAGTGTGGTCGCGCCCTCGCTGGCATTCTTGACGACCGCGCCCCGGCCTGCGGCCTCGGTCGAGCCTGCGCCCTTGCCGGTCCCGCTGGCATTCGCGCCCTGGCCCGCATGGCCTTGCGCAGGCGCGCCCTGCACCGCCTGCTTCAGGTTCTCGCCAGCGGTCTCGTAGTAGGCGGGTGAGAGATCCAGCGCCTTCTCGAACAGGGCCTGGGCCCGGGCCACCTTGCCCTGGAGGTACAAGGCGTAGCCCAGGTTATTCAGAGCGCGGGCGTCGTTCCCGCCCGCCCGGAAGGCGCTGAAGGCCTCCGCAGGGCGGCCCAGGCGCACCAGGAGCAGGCCAAGATTGTTGGCGCTGCGCTCGGGGTCGGGGGAGTCCTGCATGGCCTGGCGGAAGGTCGCCACCGCAGCCTCAGGGTGCCCGGACAAGACCTGGGCCACGGCCAGGTTATTCAACAGCTCTTCACGCCCGGGTCCGCCCTCGGCCCCTGCTTGTAGTTGAAACTGGGGCAGGGCCAGGGCCGCCAGGAACTGCTCCCGGGCCAGGTCCGGCTGGCCCTGGTTCATGAGCAGCACACCGAGATGGCTGCGCGCGCGCCAGCTGGCCGGGGCCAGGGCCACAGCGCGCTCAAAGGCCTGACGCGCCTCGGCGCCCTGGCCCAGCCGCTCGCAGGCCTGCCCCGCCCCGTAATGCGCGCCGGAGGCGTCCGGGTTGGCAACCAGGGCCAGTTGGAAGGCCGCCAGGGCGGCCTCGGGCCGGTTCAGCCGCAGCAGGGCCTGGCCCTTCTTGACCAGCAGCCCGACATCGCCAGGTCGCGCCACAAGCGCCTTGTCGTAGCCCTCGACGGCCTGCACGGCGCGGCCGGCGTTGAATTGCACATCGGCCACGAACTCCTGCCGGGCGGAATTATTGGGATCAAGCAGATCCGTACTGCCGTTGTCCTGCCGGGTGGCACAGGCCGGGAGCAGGAGCGCCACGGCCACAAGGGTGAGCAGATGGCAGATAAGCGCATGGCGGGCGAGCAGCGGGCCAAGGCATCGCGGATGGGTGGAAAGCTGACGCATGCGGGCCTCCTTTCACTGGCCCATGCGGGCAAAGACGTGCATGAGCTGGATCGCCGCCGGCCCGATGAGCACCACGAACAGCGCCGGGAAAATGCACAGCACCAGCGGGAACATCAGCTTGGTGGGCAGCTTGGCCGCAGTTTCCTCGGCCCGCTGAAAACGACTGGTGCGCAGGGTGTCGGAATACACGCGCAGGGTGCGCGCCACGCTTATGCCGAAGGTGTCGGCCTGCACGAGCAGTGTCACCAGGCTCTGCACATCCTCAATGCCCGTACGCTCGGCCAGATCCTTCAAGGCCTGCTGGCGCTGGCGGCCGGCGCGCATCTCGAGGGTCATGGTGCGCAGCTCCGCGCTGATCACCGGGGCGGAAGCGCGCAGTTCCTCGCTCACCCGGTGGATGGCCTGGTCCAGGCCCATACCCGACTCGACACAGACCACCAGCAGATCAAGGGCGTCGGGCAGCTCGCAGAGCAGGGCCAGGCGGCGCTCGGCCATGCGTCGGCGCAGCCACATGCCCGGCAGCAGTGCGCCCAGGCTGGCCAGGGCCAGCGCGCCGACGATGGTGATCTGCATCGACGGGGACTGGGGCAATATCCAGGCCACGCCCAGAAACAGGCTGGGCGGAATGAGCATCAGGGCGGCCTTGGCCCCGTGGAAGGACTGCACCGCGTTCGGCCCGCGCAGGCCCGCGCGGATGAGGTTGAGCCTGGTCTGGTCCAGGCTGTCCTGTTCCTTCGGCCCCAGACGCGAGCCCAGGCTGCGGACCATCTCAGCCAGCATGCGGCCCAGGCGCACCACCACGGACTCGACCGGAGCGCCCGAATCATTGACGCCTGCGAACCCGGCCACCTTGCCGCGCAGACGCAGAGTGCGCTCGGCCTCGCGCCGTGCGCCGAGCACGCCAAAGCCCAGGAGCAGCACCGAGGCGAAGGCCAGAACCGAGGCCAGAAGCGGGATGAGCATGCCGGTGTTCATGGCGCGCCTCCTAGATCTTGAAGTTGACCATGCGGCGGATGATGAAATAGCCGACGGTCATGGACGCCAGGGCGGACTTCATCATGGTCTGTCCGAGTGGCTCGGTGAACAGAAGCAACATGTAGTCGGGCTTGATGAGATACAAAACGGCCCCAGCCGCAAAGGGCATGGCCAGAAGCACGATGGCCGAGATCCGCCCCTCGGCCGAGAGGATGCGGATGCGGCCGTGGATCTTGAAGCGCTCGCGGATGAGCGCGGCCGTGTTGCCGATGATCTCCGAGAGGTTGCCGCCTGTCTCGCGCTGGATGTTCACCGAGACCACGAAAAACATGAGGTCGAGCGAGTCCACGCGCTCCATCATGTTGTGCAGGGCCTTCTCGGTGTCCATGCCGAAGTTGATCTCATCGAGCGTGATGGCGAATTCCGGGCCGATGGGGTCGGCGAACTCGTCGGCCACCATGCGCATGCCGCCGGCAAAGGTGTTGCCAGCCTTGAGCGCGCGGGCGATGAGGTCGAGCGCGTCGGGCAGCTGCCGCTGGAGGTTGGCCATGCGTGCGGCCTTGCGGCGGTACACGCGCACCACGGGCAGCGGGCCAAGGGCGGCTGCGGCCACCAGCGCAGCCAAGGGCGACCCCGTTGCGAGCTGCAGCACGAGGAAGGCCACTACGCCGGTGACGGCGGAGACGAGCACGTACACGCCGGGGGTGCCGGTCATCTTGGCTTGGCGGATGACGCGCTCGAAGTTGCGGGTCCAGTGCAGGTCCGCCAGCAGGCGATGGAACCAGGGCACCTCACTAAAGACCGTGCGGCGCACGATGTCCTGGGCCGAGACGTCCGGACCGGCCAGGGTCAGGGCCTTGACCCGCTCCTCCACACGTTCGCGGCGCCTGCGTGCCGCCGCGCCCACGGTGTTCATGACGAACAGGGCGAAGAACAGGGTGGCCAGGGCCATGATCAGGGCGATGAGGCCGGACATGACTGCCTCCTTACACTGCCCCGCCCAGCGGGGCGAAAAGGTGCTGGTCCAGGGCCACGCCCCGGGCGAGCAAGCGCTCGGAGAACTTGGGCCGGATGCCGCGCGCAACGAAGCGGCCCTTGACCTTGCCGCGCTCGTCCAGGCCGCTCTGCTCAAAGGCGAAGATCTCCTGCATGGTGATCATCTCGCCCTCCATGCCGGTGATCTCCTGGAAGCTGATGAGCTTGCGGCTGCCGTCCATGAGGCGCGAGACCTGGATGATGACGTCGATGGCCGAGCTGACGTAGCGCTTGAGGGAGACATCGGAGATGTTCAGTCCGGCCATGGCGACCATGGTCTCCAGGCGCATCAGCGCATCGCGCGGGGTGTTGGCGTGGATGGTGGCCAGGGAGCCGTCGTGGCCGGTGTTCATGGCCTGGAGCATGTCGAGCGCCTCGGCCCCGCGCACCTCGCCGATGATGATGCGGTCCGGGCGCATGCGCAGGCAGTTCTTGACCAACTCGCGCTGGGTCACCTCGCCCCGGCCCTCGATGTTCATGGGCCTGGTCTCCAGGCGCACCACGTGGGCCTGCTTGAGCTGCAATTCTGCGGCATCCTCAATGGTCACGATGCGTTCTTCCTCGGGAATGAAGCGCGAAAGGACATTCAGCATGGTCGTCTTGCCCGAACCCGTGCCGCCGGAGATGAGCACGTTCAGGCTGCAGTGCACAATGCCCTTCAAGACCTCGCCGATCTCGGGCGGCAGCGCGCCGAAGCGGATCAGGTCATCCAGCTCCAGCGGGTCCTTGGAAAACTTGCGGATGGACAGCGAGGGGCCGTCGATGGCCAGCGGCGGGATGATGGCGTTGACGCGGGAGCCGTCGGCCAGGCGCGCGTCGACCATGGGCGAGGACTCGTCCACGCGCCGGCCCACGCGGGAGACGATGCGGTCGATGATCTTGCGCAGATGGTCGTCGTCCTTGAACCGGGCCGGGGTGAGCTCCAGGATGCCCCGGCGCTCCACGTAGATGTTGCGGTAGCCATTGACCAGGATGTCGTTGACCGTGGGGTCCTTGATGTAGGGCTCAAGCGGCCCCAGGCCCAGCACCTCGTCCTCGATCTCGCCCAGCAGGCTCTTGCGCTCGCTTAGGTTCAGCGGGGCCTGGGCGAAGTCCTCACGCAGGATGCGCTCCACCACGCGGTTGATCTCCTGGCGCATTTCCTCCTTGGGCAGGGAGTCCAGAAGCGAGAGATCCAGCACGTCGATGAGCCGGTCGTGGATGCTGTTCTTGATCTCGTGGTACTGGTCGCTTCTGGTGTGATCTGGCCTGCTGTGGTCGCCCTTGGCATGGTCCGGGGCCTCGGCCCGGGGCTGGGCCTCGACTCCGGGCTGGGCCGGGCGCGGGCGGGCTGCCGGAACAGCCGTCCCAATG
>MGTN01000071.1:4764-13774 GCA_001799475.1 Desulfovibrionales bacterium GWA2_65_9
CCGAGGCCTTGGCCTGATT
The DNA here is from genome assembly GCA_001799475.1 of Desulfovibrionales bacterium GWA2_65_9. GTDB lineage: Bacteria > Desulfobacterota > Desulfovibrionia > Desulfovibrionales > Desulfovibrionaceae > Humidesulfovibrio. The sequence goes on from MGTN01000071.1 coordinate 4,784, forward strand.
GGTCTGGGCGGGAACATCGCGGCAGAGGCTGCGGGCCATGGCGGCCAGGCCCTTGGCCATGGCCGAGCGGGGGTCGGCCTCAGCCAGGGTCTTGCCCTGGTTGATGGCCGAAAGCGCGGTCTGGTAGTCGTTGACCACGGCCCAGGCAATGGGCTGCTGCAAGATGCTCTCGGCCTCGGCCGTGCCGATGTCCGACTCCGAGGTCTTGCGGTTGGCCACCAGGCGCAGGCGCGGCAGGAGCTGCGGCTGCGTGGCCCGCACGGCTTCCAGGAAGCGCTTGGCCCGGGCTAGGCACGGCAGGGACAGGTCCAGGACCAGCAACACGTCGTCGGCCATGTCCAGGGCCTCAAGCGTAGCCTCGTCGTGGCCGGTGCCTGCGTCTATGACCACCTGGGCGTAGCTGCGGCGCAAAAGCTCCAGAATCTGGCGCAGCACCACGGGCTCCAGGGCGGCCTCGGCGCTGAAGTCCGGCGCGGGCAGCACGGCCAGGCCCGAATGGTGCCGGGCCATGACGCTCTCCAGGTAGGTGCCGTCCAGGCGCTCGATGTTCGCGGCCACGTCGGCCCAGGTATAGGTGTGCTCCAGGTCCAGAAAGATGGGCGTCTCGCCCTGGGGCTGGGCCAGGTCCAGGAGCGCCGTGCGGCCGGAACCCTGGCGGGTCAGCGCGTCGGCCAGGTTCACGGCCACGGTGGTGGTGCCGATGCCGCCCTTGGCGCCCAGCACCAGCACGATGCGCCCGGCCTGGGCCGGGGTTCCGGTCTGGCCAGCGGCTTGGGCCACGGGCTGCTTCAGGGCGACGGCCGGGCGGCGACGGTCCTGCACGCGCTCCAGGGCTGCGCGCAGATCGGCCTCGGCCACGGGCTCGGGCAGATATTCGGCGATGCCCGCGCGCATGGCCGCGAGCAGCACTTCCGGGGCCGGGGCAGGCCCGGCCAGGACGATCGGGGCGCAAACGCCCTGTCCGGCCAACCCCTGTCCGGACACCCCCTGTCCGGCCAATTGAGCCGCCAGGGCCATGTCCGCAGCCGGGTCCGCGCCCAGGGCCAGGATGGTCAGATCGGCCAGCTCGGAGTGACGGGGGGCGTCGCGCGGCAGCACCTCGACCCCCTCCAGAGCGGCCAGGGCCAGGACCATTGCCTCGCGGCGCTGCTCCAGGACGGCGTCCACGGTGACGGTGATCTTCCGGCTGTTCATGGCGCGTCTCCTCGTGACTTCAATGCGGCTTCGGCCTGTCCCTAATTGCTGGCGCCCCGGCTGGAATCCTGGATGAGCCTGGCCACGGCGAGCATGCCGTTACCGGTGCCGCTGTCCTTGGGCGAATACGGCACGACCTTGAGGAACCGGCCCGTGACGTTGCCCTTGCTGTCGATGCCCTCGATGAATACCGCGCCCAGATGCTTCACGGTGACGTAGCTGCGGCCTGCGGTCGGCGGGTACAGCGGGTCGTAGAAGGGGATCAGCGCCACCCGGGGGCTTAAGAGCGGATCCTTGAAGGCGCTGCCCTTGATGGACTTGCTGCCCGCGTCCCAATACGCTCCGGAATCGTCTGCCAGAAGCTCCTGCACGCTCTGCTTGGTCGGGCCGACCTTGTTGCCCGGCTCGGTCTGCAGCTGGTCCCCAGGCTCCACCACCGCCACGTTTGATCCATCGCACCCGGCGATGTTTGTGCGGTACGCTCAGGCCCCAGGGGATGGCACCCCCTTGTTCAGCGGCGGGTAGTTGATGGCGTTGTACTGGCTGGGCACGATGGTGTCGTGAGGGTCGCCCACCTTGAGCACCACCGTTGCGCCCAGGTCCGCTGCGGCGAAGCCCTGCACCACCACCGTGGCCATCTCGGCGGAGCTGTCCACGTCAAGGACTCCATTGCCGTAGTTGTCGCTCCAGCGGGAGTCGGCATAGTCGTCCCAGGTGAACTTGGTGGCCACGCTCCAGGGCTTGAGGCACTTGCTGGAGGCGGCGCTGACCACACCCGCCCTGGCCTTGGCCGAGAGCTCGGCCGTGTCAACGTCCACCACCCTGCCGAAGGACAGGCTCACGGCATTGCCGCGCGCCAGGGCCCGGCGAACCGTGACCTCGACCTGATTGGGCGCGCTGGTGTCCGGCACGCCGTCCCTGAAAAACGTGATGTCCGAGGACTGCACCGCGATGTCGGGCTGGTCCTGGCTGTCCAGGTTGGCCTTGGCGTATTCCAGGATGACGTTGCGCACCTTGGGCAGGTCCGAGCCGTAGGAGATGAGGCCGTTCGCCCCGGCCAGGGCCGCAGCGTCGGCAGAGGTCTGCAGGCTGCTGCGGCGCACGTGCATGGCCCCCAGGTCCAGGGCCAGGGCGGCGATGCCCGCCAAGGTCGCCAGGACCAGGGCCAGGATCACGCCCGAGGTGCCGTGCTCGTTGTGGTACAGGGATTGCGCTGTAGTCGTGTTCATGGTGTCCTCCTGCTCATTCGCGCCGCGCCGTGGCCTTGGTGGAGAGGGCCTGGGGGAAGAGCCCTCCCCACGAGGCCAGGGCGTAGCCGGAGAGATTGTAGGAAACAGTAATCTGCATGGCCGTACCGCGCGTGGTCCCGTCCAGGGCCGGGGTCAGGCTCACGCTGACCTTGGCCGGATCGAGCCCGGCGTTCTGCACGTAACTCTGCACGATGGACACCGGGTCGTGCCCGCGCGAGGCCTCGAACACGCCCTCGTGGGCGGCGCGCGACACGGTGTGGCTCACATCCAGATAGCGGCCGAAGTCAACCAGGCCGAGCAACATCGGGGTCAGCACCAGGGCCACGGCCAGGGCGAATTCAACCGTGGACGAGCCCTTCTCACGCATCTTCTTGGTGTTCATGGCGTCCTCCTTACGGTTGGTGGACCATGACGGAGGTGGAGGAAATGTTCCGGTGGGCCAGAACCCCAGGGGCTAGGTCAGCCAGCATCAGGAAGTCGAAACCCACGCTCACGGTGACGGACACCGGCTCGTTGGAGTTCCTGGCACCGACCAGCACCGAGGGCGGGGTCTTGATACCGCCGTCCAGGACGCGCTTGGCGGCGAGGTCGGCCACAGCGGCGTTGCTGGGCTCGGGCAGCACGGCCAGGCGCGCGGCTTCGGCTGCGGCGGAGTTGACCACGGTCTGGGTCCACATGAGCCTGCCGAAATCCACAAAGGCCAGGATGAGCATCATGAAGATGGGCAGGAGCAGTGCGGCCTCCACGGAAATGGAGCCCCGTTGGCCCCTGGCTCGACGGTTGCGTTGGATGGCGTTCATTGCTTTTCCTCCTTGACTGAGAGGATGGACTCCGACTTCGACTCCCTGGCCTTGCCGGTCTGGGGATCGGCCTCCGAACTCTTGCGGTAGGCCTCCAGGGCGTTCTTGGCGTAGACCCCGTCCAGGCCCACCACGGGGCGGTCGCCCCCCAGGGTCGGGTTGAGCTTCTGGTTCTCCACGGCCATGCGCACGGACATGCCCCAGGTGGCGTCCAACGGCGGCCGGGCCTGTTCCAGGCCGCAGCCCGCGAGCAGGGCCAGGGCCGCAAGGGTGGTGACGAGAGTAACTGTGCGGGCGTTCATGCGGGCTTCCTCCTATTCCCCTGCGGGCAGGGCCGAACCAAAGCGGCCGTCGAATCCCGAGGGGGCCGAGGGCTTGCCGTCCAGGGCCGGTGCGGGCTGCTGTGGCTTCTGGGCTGCGCCAGCCTTGCCTTCCAACTGTCCGGCGACGAAGAATTCGTAGGGCGTGGGCTCCTTGAAGCCGTCCGTGGGCAGGGTCTGCGTGGCCATGTTGAGCGGCTTCACCAGGTGCGGGGTGACGATGATCACCAGCTCTGTCTCGTTCTTGCGGAACTCGCTGCTGCGAAACAGCGCGCCGAGCACAGGCAGGTCGCCCAGGCCGGGGAACTTCTTGATGCTCTCGCGCGTGGAGTCCTTGATGAGCCCGGCGATGGCGAAGCTCTGGCCGCTGCCCAGCTCCACCGTGGTGCTGGCCCGGCGCGTGGTCAGGCCGGGAATCTGCCAGCTGTTGATGGTCACGCCGAGCGAGTAGTCGAGCTCGGAGACCTCGGGGTTCACCTGGATGCTGATGCGCCCGGAATCCAGCACCACGGGCGTAAAGTTCAGGCCCACGCCAAAGGGCTTGTACTCGATGGCCACGGTGCCCAGCGCCTGCGGGATGGGGATGGGGATCTCGCCGCCAGCCAGGAAGCTGGCGCTCTTGCCCGAGAGGCAGATGAGGTTCGGCTCGGCCAGAACCTTCACCAGCCCGCTGTCCTTGAGGGCGTCGATGAACGCGGTGAGGGTGTTGCCGCCGCCCAGGTTCGGGCTGACCACAGCGCCCACAGCGCTCGTGGGGGTCAACGCGCCGCTGGCATAGGTGGTCAGTCCGCCGAGCATGGAGTGCACGATGTTGCCGCCGCTCGTCAGGCTGAAGTTGATGCCGAAGCGCTGCAGCACGGTCCTGCTCATCTCGGCCACACGCACCTCCAGCATGACCTGCTGCACCCCACCCACGCTCAAAAGGTTCTGGACCTTGCCTGGGGCGAAGGTCTCGGCCAGGGACAGGGCCGTGGCCAGGCTGGGGGCGCTGGAGACGCTGCCGGTGAGGATGATGGTCTTGCCGCTTGTGACCACGCGGATGCCGCGCTCATTGGGCAGGACGCTTGCGAGCATGCGCTTGAGCTGGGTCTGGTCCGGGGAGACGTCCAGGTCGAACACAGCCATGACGGCCTCGCCCGCGCCCCAGAGGGTCAGGTTGGTGGCGCCGGGGGCCTTGCCGGTCAGGTACACTTGGCGCGGGGAGAGCAGGAGCACGTCGGCGGTGTCGGGCGAGGCCAGGGAGATGCGCCGGATGTCCTGGTCGCTGTTGACGATGAGCGAGCGGCCCACGGCCAGCTCCAGGGCCTGCGGGGCCTGGGACACGGTGACGTTCGGCACGGGCTGGGCCTGTTGGCGCGCCTGCGTTCCTTGCGGCTGGCGGGGCTGGGCCTGGACCTGGGAAGGCATCGACAAGGCCAAAAGCAGCAGCGCCAGGCTGGCGAGGGAAGTGCGGAGGGGGGGAGCGGCGCGCATGGGGACCTGCCTTGGTTAGAACGTCACCTGGCTGCGCTTGGAGCCGGTAATGATTTCAACGGTGTTGCCCGAACCATGCCCTCCGCGTGCCACGCGCGCGGTGCGGTAGGAGGCCAGGGCCGTGCGGGCGTCTGCGCCCTCGGTGAGCACGGTTTCCGTGTCCGAGGCGTTGCGCAGGGCGAAGTGCAAAGTGCCCTGGGTGGAGGCCAAGGCGACCTTCTCGCTCTCCTGCGGGGTCAGCTCCAGGGTGTAGATGTCCGCATGCTGCCCGCCCTCGTCCTTCTCATTGGCCATCTGGGACCCGGCGGCCAGCACTGGCACGTTCTCCAGCACCACCTTGGTCATGGTCTTGGAGTCGTCCTTGCCCACCGGCAGGGTCACCAGCACGTCGACCATGTTGCCGGGGCGGACGAGCCCGGCCAGGCCCATGACCTTATTGCCCTTGACGGCCATGGCACGCTTGCCGTGGGTGATGACCGCGCTGATGCCGCCAGCCGCCGCCTCGCCCGCCAGGCGCGAAGGCGTCAGGGGCTCGTTGGCCGACATGCTTGACGCCAGGATGCGGCCTTCGACCTCCTTGACCGTGGCGTAGCGCTGGGCAGGCATCATAGTCTCGGGATAGCTCTGGATGCGCAGCATGTCCGGGGCCAGCTTCGTGCCGGCGGGCAGCTCACGCGTGGCCACCACCAGGGGTGCGGTCTTCGCGGCCTGGCCGCGACCGGCTGTGCCCTTGGCCTGCATCCATTGAAAGACGAGAATGCCCGCGCTGAGCGCAAGCAGAAGGGCGATGCCCAGTTGGACGATGGACTTGAGCGAGCCGTTCATGGCGCCCCCCTACCCGACCAGCCAGCCGGAGCTGAGCACCGAGCGCAGCATGGCCGCCACGGTGCCCACGGCGATGGCCAGGCCGTAGCAGAGCTTCGGCAGGCCCGCGCTTTCCGGGGCAGGCTGGAAGTGAAATTCGCCTGTGGCGCAGCTGGCGTACAGGGCCGGGCGCAGGCGCGCGCACACGCTGCGCAGGGCGTCTGTGCGCCGGGCCAGCACGGCCAGGGCATACACGCCGCCAGCCAAGCTGGTCAGCAGGAAGGCCACCAGCACAACCTGCGGACCGACCCAGGCGCCCACGGCGGCCATGAGCTTGACGTCGCCGCCGCCCATGACCCGGAACAGGAAGGGCGCGAGCATGAGGCCGAAACCCAGGCCGAGCCCGGCAAGACTGAACCAGAGGCCGTGCGGCCCCTGGATCAGCAGGTGGTAGGCGAGGGCCGCGAGGGCGGTGGGGATGGTGAGGGCATTGGGGATGCGCTGGCTGCGCAGATCGATGACGGTGGCCACGGCCAGGGAGAGGGCGACTGTTGCGAAAATGATGGGGTCCATGCTGCTCTCCCTCGTGTCCTGTTTCGGTGGGGCCTTACGGCCCGGACGGGGCTGTGGTGCTCGTTCCCACGCTCCCCGTCCGGTACCGGCGGTCCGCCCGCCTGTTGTGCCTCATGCTCTGCATGGCCTAGGCTCTGTTCGCGACGAGGCGTCGGACAGGGTTACGGCATGGCTGCGGTGATGGTCGCGAAGGTGGCCGATACCTTGGAACCCAACGCGGTGACAGAAATCACGATGACGCCAGCGATCAGTGCGGCGATCAGTCCATACTCAAGGGCGGTAGCGCCTTCCTCGTCACGGGTCAGCTGCAGCAGTCTGGTCAACATGGTGTCCTCCTAAAGGTTTGTGTTTCGAGTTATGTTCCGATCCTGCGATCAATTCCTGATCCTACTTGAGCAACCTGCGTGCCAGATGTTGGCGCGGAAGGATAAAACAGCCACAATTTTAGTATTCTTATTTAATTCGAGTATGTTAGAGACTTATATTGATTCGGCAGAAAGAAATTTGCCGCAAGCCGCAGCAAGTTGCAATCCATAAATAATGGTGGGCAGGTACACACACATTCCGCGCATGAGGCGTCTGGGATGGGCAATACGCACGCGCACATCAAAATACGCCAATAATTCCGGCGACGTTCTTGAAATACACAGATCGTGGACTGCCAGCACCAAGAAAGGCGTGCATCCATAAATTATGGACATGTCTTCAACTAGGCGGGAAGGATTTCGGAGGGATCGATGGCGTGCTTCTGGATCTTGTTCCAGAGGTTGGTGGGGGTGATGCCCAGGGCCTTGGCCGCACGGGTCTGCACACCGCCTGCCTGGCGCAAGGCCGCCAGGATCAGGCTGCGCTCGACCTCGTTCAGGGCCTGGCGCAGGGACAGCGGGCTGCCGTCCACGCCTGCGGACAGCACCTGCGCGCCTTCGGCCAGGGCCAGCTCCACATCGGCGGCGGTGATGGTGCCCGAGCGGCTGAAGATGGCCGCGCGTTCCACAACGTTGGCGAACTGGCGCACGTTGCCCGGCCAATTGTGGGCCATGAGCCGGTCTAGGGCAGCCTGACCAGGGGGCGGCACGTCCGCGCCGGTGCGCTCGTTGAACTGACGCACGAAATGCGCAGCCAGAAGCGGAATGTCCTCCTTGCGCTCACGCAGGGCAGGCAGGTGGATGGCGGCCACGTTCAGGCGGTAGTACAAATCCTCGCGGAAGGTCTTGTCCACAACGCGCCGGGCCAGGTCCACGTTGGTGGCGGCGATGATGCGCACGTCAAAGCGCAAGGGTTTGCTCCCGCCCACGCGCTCGGACTGCTTCTGCTCCACGGCGCGCAAAAGTTTCGGCTGCAAGTGCAGCGGCATGTCGCCGATCTCGTCCAGCAGCAGGCTGCCGCCCTTGGCCAGCTCGAACTTGCCCGCCTTGGCCATGAAGGCCCCGGTAAACGCGCCCTTCTCGTGGCCAAAGAGCTCGCTTTCGAGCAGATTCTCCGGGATGCTGGCGCAGTTGACCTTCACAAAGGGGCCGCTGGCGCGCGGGCTGTGCTCGTGGATCAGGTCGGCCACCACCTCCTTGCCCGTGCCGGACTCGCCCAGGATGAGCACTGAGGTGTCCAGTGGCGCCACGCGCTCCACAAAGGCCAGCACAGCGCGCATGGCCGGGCTCTCGCCCACGGCGGTGCGGCCCGGGCGGCCCTGGCGCAGAACCTCGCGCAGGGCGCCGATCTCGCGCTTGAGCCCGCGCTTTTCCAGGGCGCGGGCCACCACGATCTGCATCTCGCTCAGGCGGAAAGGCTTGGTGAAGAAGTCGCTGGCCCCCTGGCGGATGGCGTCCAGGGCGGTTTCGTGGTCGGTGTAGGCGGTCATGACGATGATCTCGGTGCCGGGCGAGGCCTCGCGCAGGAGCGGGATGGCCTCCACGCCCGTCATGCCAGGCAGGCGCACGTCGGTCAGGATGAGGTCGAACGCGCCCTCGCCAGCCAGGGAACCGGCCTGCTCCCGCGCCAGGGCCAGGCCGTCCTCGGCGCTTCCGGCAGGCACGACCTCGTGCCCGAGTTCGGCCAGGGCCTCCTCCAGCATGCGCCGGAAGGCCTCGTCGTCCTCAATGAGCAGGATTCTGCTGGGCATGGGCGCTCGTCCTCCAGGTGCGATTCAGGCGACTGCGACTTCATGATTTGGGGAGTGTACACAAGGGGACGGCAAAAGCAAAGCGGCCCGCCAGTGTAAGATTAATACTACCTCTGTACGCTTTGTTAATAAAATCCAAGCAACGTTGCGCAGATTGAACTGTTCCCAGCTCCGTTACTGCCCAATGGCTATCCAGCTATACCCTCTCCCGACCACATTCCCAGGCACTGAAAATCCAGCTGACGTGACTATTGGCGCTGGGAATATATAACCCTGCCGCGCATTACGAATCACATCGAGATATAAACCATTTCTGATTACACTCAGTATCACTACTGGTTCCTTCTTAAAACCACTGGCGAACGTAATATTTCCGCCTTCATTGACAGTCCCGGCCTCTATGTATAGCTTTTCACCAGATGGTGCCATCATCGCAACACGTTGATTATTAATGTATAGCG
>MGTN01000071.1:13783-20718 GCA_001799475.1 Desulfovibrionales bacterium GWA2_65_9
TTCTGCCATAGACAGTTTCCCTTCAATCACATCTGTTTGCTGCTTTAACTTTGCGACCTTCTCTGTTGCTGCAGCCACGACTTTTCCTTTAAATTCTTCCGTCTTAACATAATCATCAACAAGCTTATCCACCTTTGAACCAACATAATTTGAGACATACACAGTACCGGCAATGCCAATACCAACGACAATGGAGCCTAACCATTTTAAAAGCCTGAATCCGATTCGAAGAAATATATTTTCGTAGTCCTCCTTGTCCAACTTCATGACACCTTGGGGTAGTTTTGCATTTGGCGTGGAGTCGAATTGTTGTTCCTCGGAAGTCATAGCATCTCCTCTGTCAGTGGATAGTGTTAAACTGGAGAGGCCCACAATACAATCACATCCGTCATACGCCAATTAGTCTCAACTCAAAAGCTACCGAGATTGCCTGGCCCTAATGATACTATACATTACCCTGCTTTTCAACGGCCTGCTATCGCCCGCCTTATAGCCCTGGAGCCAGCCGAAAAAAAGGGCGGCCCCGCAGGACCGCCCTTCATTCCTTGTCATTCCAGCACCCCCTACGGCCTGCAGCCGCCCTCACCGCAGGCGAAGATGCGCTCGATGACCTTCAAGACCTCCAGCCCGTCCTCGCCGCTGATGGGCACCGGGGTCTTGTCGCGCACGGCCTTGAGGAACGCGGTCAGCTCCTCCTTCACCGGCTCGCGGTAGACCATGGGCCACTCGCGCACGGAGTAGCTCTTGTCATAGGTGGAGAACTGGCTGTATTCCTTCACGTCCTGGGTCACCAGGTCGGCGGTGATGAACTTGCTCTTGCAGGCCACGCGGATCTTGCGCGACTTGTACGGGGTCACCCAGTTGGTGTTCACGTTGGCCAGCACGCCGCTCTCCATCTGCGCGGTGATGAGCGCGTTGTCCTCGTGCCCGCCCGTGCTCGAGGTCATCACGGCGTAGACCTGGCTGAACTCCGAGCCGGTCAGGAAGCGTATCAGGTCGATGTCGTGCGAGCCCAGGTCGCGGATGACGCCCACGTCCTGGATGCGCGGCGGGTACGGCCCCACGCGCTCGATCTGGATGGAAATAACGTCGCTGTCGTCGCCCACCAGCTCCTTGACGCGCTGCACCGCCGGGTTGAAGCGCTCGATGTGCCCGACCATGAGCGGCACGCCCTTGGCCTTGGCAGCGGCCACCAGGGCAGCGCCCTCAACCGAGGTGGCGGCGAGCGGCTTCTCGATGAGCAGGGCCGCGCCGCTGGCGATGACCTTGAGGCCCACCGGATGGTGCAGGCTCGTGGGCACGCAGACGCTCACCGCGTCCAGGCCCTTGGCCAGCAGGTCGTCCAGGTTGGTGAAGGTGGCCACGCCAAAGCGCGCGGAGACCTCATCCAACGTGGCCTGGTCCGTGTCGACCACGCCCATGATCTCTACCCCGTGCATCTCGCTGTAATTGCGCAGGTGCACTTTCCCCATCCAGCCCAGGCCGATGACGCCGACTTTCAGCATGTTCCAACTCCGGTTTCGTGTCTGCCGCCCAGCATACGCGCGGGCATCGGGATTCCTACATGCTCCGCCCTGGCAATGCAACCCGCGCCCAGGCAGTCTGCCGACCACGCCCGCCCGCCGCCCTTGCCGGGCCCCTTGCCAGCCACGCTTGCCGGGACGCTGAAATCACGCTATCCCCCGGCAATGGACAACTCTGGACCCATCTGGATCAGCGCGGGCGAGGCCTCCGGCGACCTCCACGCGGCCTCCCTCCTCGGCGCGCTGCGATCAATCGACCCCGGCCTCCAGGCCCTCGGCATGGGCGGCCCGGCGCTCACGGCCGCTGGCTGCGACGTGCGCTTCCCCATGCGCCTGATCTCCCTTGTCGGCCTGACCGAGGTGCTCTCCGGCCTGCCGCGCATCCTGAAACTCCTGGGCCAGGTCAAACGCGCGCTCATTGAGACCAAACCCCGCGCGCTCATCCTCATCGACTGCCCGGACTTCCACTTCCGCGTGGCCCGCATGGCGAAAAAGCTCGGCATCCCGGTCTACTATTATGTAAGCCCGCAGGTCTGGGCCTGGCGCTCGGGCCGGGTGGAGTTCCTGCGCCGGTTCACACGCCGGGTGCTGTGCATCTTGCCCTTTGAAAAGGACTTCTTTGCTGCGCGCGGCATGGGCGTGGACTACGTGGGCCACCCGCTCATGGACCAGATGCCGCTGGGTGCGCTCGACGCCCTCCAGCCCGACCCGAACCTGCTGGGCCTGCTGCCCGGCAGCCGCCGCAAGGAAGTCTCCGCGCTGCTGCCGGAATTCGCCCGGACCGCGCTCTTGCTGCGGCGCGAGTTCCCGAACCTGCGCGTGGCCATGGCCCGCGCACCGGGCCTGGACCCGGAGTATCTTCGCTCGTTTCTGCCGCCGGAGCTGACGACGACGATGCCGGTCGAAATCTTCGAGCCCGAGGACCGCTACCGCATGATGCGCCTCTCCCGCGTGCTCCTGGCGGCCAGCGGCACGGTGACACTGGAGGCGGCGCTCATCGGCACGCCCACTGTCATGTCCTACCGCTTCTCAGCCTTGAGTTACGCCATCGGCAAGATGGTGGTGCGGGTCAAGTTCGGCAGCCTGCCCAACCTCATCCTGGACCGCGAGGTGTTCCCGGAACTGATCCAGGACAAGGCCAAAGCCGAGTTCTTTGCCGCGCGGCTGCGGCCCTGGCTTGCTGACGACGCCGCCCTGGCAGCGGCGCGGGCGGACCTGGCCGGACTGCGGGCCAAGGTGGGCGGGCCGGGCGCAGCCGGACGAACCGCGACGATCATCCTGAACGACCTGGCGAGCCAGGGCCTTTAGGCCCCAGCCCCACGGGACCGGAGACGAAAATGGAAGCAGTGCGCGTGTATGCGGACATCCACGGGCTCTCGCCCGAGGCCTTTGAGGAGATCCGCCACTCCCTGCCCTTTGACCAGGTGGTGTACAAGGACCGCATCCTGGCCGTGGACTTCGAGGGCCACTACATCGACGTGGAGCCGTTCCTGGACGACATCGCGCGGCTCATGGACGAGGACGGCTGGGGCAAGCTCGATTTCATCGACCAGATCGACTACGCGCTCAAGCGCTACGTCATCAAGAAGGGCTCGTACCGGTCCGTGGACGTGATGCTGGACAACGTGATGGAAGGGATGAACTAACGCAAAGGACGGCGCATGCGCCTCATCGGCAATCTCATCTGGATCATCTTCGGTGGCCTGCTCATGGGCCTGGGCTGGTACCTTGCCGGGCTGCTCATGTTCGTCTCGATCATCGGCATCCCCTGGGGCCGGGCCTGCTTCATGCTCGGGAATTTCTGCCTGTGGCCGTTCGGCCGCGAGATCGTCAGCCGCCGGGACGTCACCGGCAAGGACGACATCGGCACCGGGCCGTGGGGCTTTCTCGGCAACGTGGTCTGGTTCTTCTGCGGCGGCTTTCTGCTGGCGCTCGGCCACCTGGCCTCGGCCCTGCTCTGCTTTATCACCATCATCGGCATACCCTTCGGGCTCCAGCACCTGAAGCTTGTTGGGGCCAGCCTTGCGCCCATCGGGAAGACGGTGGTGGAGAGGGGGTAGAGGGGGGGGTATGTGATGGCTATTCTCAATGCATCTCAAAGCATCTTGACACATCAAAGGCCCCTTGACGAACACATACAATTCGCTCAAAATATAAGCACAAACAATTGGAGGTGCTTATCATGGCAAGAATCATCCGCGTTGCGGTTGCAAACATAACGACACACCCGCACAGCCCAGAGAATTATATCACTATTTTCACAGAGGTGTTAAAACTATGCAGATCTGCAAAAGTTAGAGGCTCCGACCACTTAATTCTTGGAAAATTTTCCCCAATCAGCGAAGGTAACCCTCTAGGAGGGATCTGGGGGCAATTCTACCGGTATGTGAACATTGACAAAAGCATGCCCGCACTTGATCTAGATAAGCTCGAACCGATTTTTTCAAAAGATGGCAGTGCCACTATCCCAATTCCTGACAACATTAAACCAAACTTAAGAATGGTTGACTTTGTATTTTTCCCTCATGGTCACAGGTTGTTTTTTAGCCTTGAGCATATCAGCCCATACACCGCGCTCTCTGCGTTTGTTGCACTCTTTAATGCACTGCAAATATTTGAGAAGCACGGAGATGTTAACGTCATTTTGGAGCAAAAATCTGACATTATGACAGAGATAAGTAAACTTGAGTCTCTCACTCGCCTTACTTTAAAATTTACGATACCAAATGGGGATGATCTCTCTCACCTCAAAAACAGTTTAACAACACGTTATGGGAAAAGGTTAAATGCCACTCAGGTGACAGAATCATATACAGGCAGTCGCAAGAGAAGTTTAACACCAAAGAATGACGACGAGACCATGGCTTCAATTGAACTGGCACTATCAAATGGAGAAGTTACAGCAGAAGGGTTTCAGGAAGGTACAAAAGTTGCTCTAAAGTCGAAAAGACACCCCGAAGTTTTTACTCAGAGATACAACCCTAACCAAATGACCAAGGTTTACACATTACAGTCTATGGCAAGATCATTGATGGACAAGTTTACACGTAAAGGATAGCATGGAAAAAGAATTCTTCAAGAAAATACTAAATAAACTTCTGAAAAGTTTTTCTGTTTACTGGTCAGCATATGGAGGCTGGACTGAATTTTTTCGTTCGCCATACCTCTATATTGCACTAATTCTAACCGTGTTTACCATCATCTTCGCTGATGAGGCGACAAAGTGGAAAGATACAGCCATCAACGCCATACCAGACATGTTAGGATTTACACTTGGTGGCTATGCGATGCTTCTTGGTTTCAGCGACAACGAGTTTCTAAGAAAGCTGTTGAGCCCTAATGAATGCAGCAGCAACTGCGATTACGAGTCACGAGTATCGCCATACATGCAAATATCTGGTGCGTTTTGTCACTTCATCGTAATACAGACAGCAACATTAGCCTATGCATACATCTGCACAGCATTTAAATCTGACAATTTGTTCGTTGTAATTATTGGAAATTTTCTTCTTTTCTACACTTTTTCACTTGTAATTGCGGCAACTTTTGCTGTTCTCCATTTCTCTGATTGCTATGATGTCCTTGGCGGAAACGTTGACAAACCGCGCAAACTAATGCCTGTGCACACCAGAAGGCCCTACAGGAAAAGAGTAAACTACAGACAGAATAGCTAAACTACAGCGTCACCAAATCATGCGACCGTACCCCCGACGATATAGCCCCCTTGACGCACCCCCAATCACACCCCTCCCCCCAAACCAAGACAGGCCCCCACGATCACTCGCAGGGGCCTTTTGTTTTCAATCACGCCCGGCAGAGCAGGAGCGCTACACGTCGGTCTGCGTGTTAAGGAGCCCCAGGCGCTCCAGCAGGTGGAAGGTCAGCGACAGCGCCATGCCCACAACCGTTGCCAGGGCCATGCCCTTGAGCTGCACGTTGCCGAGCTTCACAGCAGCGCCGCTGATGCCCACGATGAACACGATGGCTGTCAGGATCAGGTTGATGGGCCTGGAGTAGTCCACCTTGGCCTCCACCAGGATGCGGATGCCCGAGGCCGCGATGACCCCGAACAGCAGGATCGACACGCCGCCCATGACCGGGGCCGGGATGGACTGGATGAACGCCGACAGCTTGCCGATGAAGGCCAGGCAGATGGAGATCACCGCTGCCCCGCCGATGACCCAGACCGAGTACACGCGCGTGATGGCCATGCCGCCGATGTTCTCGCCGTAGGTCGTCGTCGGCACCGAGCCGAAGAAGCCGGAAAGCACCGTGGACACGCCGTCACCCATGAGCGAGCGGTGCAGGCCGGGGTCGCGGGTCAGCTCGCGGTCCACGATTTTGCCCGTGACCACGAGGTGCCCGATGTGCTCGGAGATGACCACCAGGGCCGCCGGGATGATGATGAGGATGGCGCTCAGGTCGAACTTCGGCACGTACATGGTGGGCATGGCCAGCACCGGCGCGGCGAGCATGGCCTCGAACTTGACGATGCCCAGGCCCAGCGCGGTGGCGTAGCCCACCACGATGCCCACCAGCACCGGAATGATGGCCATGAAGCCCCGGAACATCAGCGAGCCGAAGGCCACGGTCAGCACCGTGACCATGGAGACGATGACCGCGTTCATGTCATAGCCGCCGGTCTTGTCCGGCATGATGCCCGCCATGCCCGTGGCCACGCTGGCCAGCTCCAGGCCGATAAGCGCCACGATGGGGCCCATGGTGGCCGGGGGCAGCACCGTGGCGATCCAGTCCGAGCCGAACTTCCAGATGATCAGCGCCACCAGGATGAACACGCAGCCCGAGGCGATGAACCCGCCCAGCGCGTACGAGTAGTTGTCGCCCCAAAAGATCGGGTTTGCGCCCAGCACAACGAACACCGGCGAGAGAAAGGCGAAACTGGAGCCCAGAAACGCGGGCGCCTTGCCCTTGCACAAGAACAGGTAGATGAGCGTGCCGATGCCGTTCATCAGAAGCACGATGCCCGGGTCGATCTTGAACAGCGTGGGCACCAGCACGCTTGCGCCGAACATGGCGAAAAGGTGCTGAAAACTTAATGGGATGCCCTGAAGGAAGGGGACCTTCTCCTCGACCTGGATGATGCGTCTGCTCGTCTGCTTCGCCGTCTGTGTAGCCATCTGTGTATCCGTCTGTGTATCCGTCTGTGTGTCCATGGGGGGGGTGCTCCGTGTGGTTTGCTGTGCCTGCGGGAAGAGCCGTATCGGATGCGGAATGCGTTGGTGCGGAATGCGTTGGCGCGAGCCTATTTGGTGCCCTTATTTGGTGCCGAAGATCTTGTCGCCCGCGTCGCCCAGGCCGGGCAGGATGTACCCGTGCTCGTTCAGGCGCTCGTCGATGGAGGCGCAGTAGATGTCGATGTCCGGGCGCTTGTCCGTGATGCGCCTGAGGCCC
>MGTN01000071.1:20738-24396 GCA_001799475.1 Desulfovibrionales bacterium GWA2_65_9
TACTGCACGGGCTGGAGCGTCTCCTCGTTGCGGTAGAAGCCGACCACGCTGACCTTGGCTCCGGGCACCATGTCCAGCACCCCGTCCATCATCCCCAGTCCCGCGCGCAGGATGGGCACCACGGTGATCTTCTTGCCCTTGATGCGCTCGATCTCGATCTCCCCGGCCCAGCCCTTGACCGTGCGCTTCTCGACCTCCAGGTCCTTGGTGGCCTCGTAGGTGAGCAGCCGCGCGATCTCCTTGGTCACATCGCGGAACAGGCTGGTTGAGACATCGTATTTGCGCAGCAGGCCAAGCTTGTGCTTGACCAGCGGGTGATCGACCACGTGGACGGCCATGGGAGTCTCCTTGAGGTTGGGAACGACGGAAATCGGTGCAGCCGCAACGTTGTAAAAAGGCGGTCCGGTCAGGTCAAGGGGGGAGTGGCACGAGAGGGGAGATTTCATGGACAGCCCGCCCAAGGCCTTGGAGCGTGCCCGACCTTGATGCGCGTGAGCGATGCGGGAGGCCCACCCCTACTCCACCAGCAGCATGTGCAGGTCGCAGACGTTGGTCATGGTCGGGCCGGTCTTGTACAGGCCCTCGATGGCCTCGAAAAAGTGGTAGGAGTCGTTGGCCTTGAGCGCGGCGGCGGTGGACAAGCCTGCGGCCCGGGCGCGCTTGAGCATCATGGCCGAGGCGTAGGCCCCGGCGGCGTCCGTGGGCCCGTCGCTGCCGTCGGTGGAGGCCGAGAGAAAGCTGATGCCGCGCCCGTGCTCCGGGTCGCGCGCCAGCTCGGCCAGGAAGGCCAGGGCCATCTCCTGGTTGCGGCCGCCCTTGCCCTCGCCGATAAGCGTGACCACGGTCTCCCCGCCCAGGATGATGCAGGCCGGGCGCTTGACCAGCATCTCCGTGCGCCGCACATCGAGCGCGATGCCCGCCAGAAACTTGGCCACCTCCCGCGCCTCGCCCGTGAGCAGGCAAGTCAGGGGCGCGACGTTGTAGCCCAGCTCGCGGGCCTTGTCGCACGCCGCCAATAAAGCGGCATGATTGGTGCCGATGAGCAGGTTCGTGGCGTGCATGAGCGCCGGGTCGCCGGGCTTGGGCGTCTCGGCTATCTGGCCGGAAGCGCCGAGCTGTAGCGCGCGCACCACCTCCGGCGGCAGGCTCTGCGCGAGGCCGTAGTGCTCCACGATGCCCAGCGCCTGGGCATAGGTGCTCTCGTCCGCGCAGGTTATCCCTGAGGCGATGGTGTCCAGGCGGTCGCCCACCACGTCGGACAAAATGAGCGAGAGGCTGGTGGCGGGCGCAAGCAGGCGCAGGAAGCGCCCGCCCTTGAGCTCGGAGAGGTGCTTGCGCACGCAATTGATCTCGCGGATGTCGGCCCCGCAGGCCAAGAGAGCGCGGGTCACGGCCTGCTTGTGCGTCAGCGTCAGACGCACCTCACGGCCGTTGTCCATGTACGTCATGGGCGCTGGCAGAAGCGCCGAGCCGCCGCCGGAGATGCAGTTGATGACCAGCGTCTGCTCGTCGGCTCCGCGCGCCAGCGCGGCGATACGTTCTGCGGCGCGCACCCCGGCCTCGTCGGGCATCGGGTGCCCGGCCTCGGTCTGGCCGATGCGCGAGAGGGCGTCGGTGTGGCCGTACTTCACGCACACGAGGCCTCCGGAAATGCGCTCCCCCAGCAGCTCCTCCACGGCTCTGGCCATGCGGCTGGACGCCTTGCCGCAGCCCAGCACCAGGATGCGCGAAAAGCGCGACAGGTCCACCTCGTGGCGCGTGTGCTCCAACTCGGCCACCAGCAGGTCGCCGTCCAGGCGCAGGCGCTGCTTCAGCATGCCATAGGGGTCGATACGCGCAAGGGCGGCGGAGAATATGGCGCGCAGGGCCAGAAATTGCGGTTCGGTTTCCATGCGCGGCTCCGGTTTCTGGTCGTGTGTTTTGGAAATCAGCGCAGCATGCGCTCCTGAAGCTGGGCCTGCACGTCGCGGCGCGCATCAAGGATGCACAGGACAAACACCTTGCGGCCATGCACCTGATAGAGGATGCGCCAGGGGACCTCGTGGATCTCACGGAAGGCGCGCACGCCGATGCGCTCAAGCTCAGGCGGAAAGTTGCCGCGCCCAGGCAGGCTGCTGAGTGAACGCACCGCAGCCTCCAACCGGTCGAGTACGGCCCCGGCTTGCGCTGGCCCGTCCTGCCGCGAAATGTACCGAAAAATGTCGGACAGGTCGCGCTCGGCGTCCGCCGTGAGCATGACGACATGCGGCATGGCTGGAACCTAGGCCCCACGCACCCGCGAGAATGCCTCGGCCACCGGCGCCACGCGCCCCTCCTCCACGCATTTGCCCCCCAGGGCCAGCACTTTGAGCAGCGCCAGACTCTCCTGCATGTCCTCGTATTCACGGATGCCCATGAGCACCGCGCGGGCCTCGCCATTCTGAGTGATGATCACAGGACCGCTGCCCGCCTCCTGCATCTGGCGGATGATCTCCGAGGCGTGGGCCTTGACGTGGCTCACGGGCTGAACGGACTGGCTGAGTTTCATGGCTGGCCCCTCCCGGACACGGCTGGTGCGGCGGCACCGAATCGGATACAGACCGAATATAGACCGAATTCAGACCGAAGCGCAAGGGACTATCCCTTCCTCCTGCGCCAGGCCCAGTGTCGCGTCCTTGCTTTCTTCGCCATGAATGCCACCTGGGAGCACAGACTTTAAGCGGTTTCTGCCCAGCCAGGAGTATAGACTTTCTTCGAGGACACGACACTCTGCGGCGTTACTTACGCCAGCGGATGATAGCCCAGGCGGCAAGGCGCGGCCCGGCGTACAGGGTCAGGAGCACGAGCACCCAGATGCGCCCGGCGAGGATGTTGTAGTCGGCCAGCAGAAGCTGCCAGGAGAGACCGCGGACGTAGTGCCCGAAGCCGAACTCAAAAGCGATGGTCAGCACGGTCCAAAACAGGCCCAGGGCCAGCAGGCGGCCGCGGGCGCGCAGATTCGTCCGGCCAACGAAGCGGCCCACGAACCAGTAGATGATGGCCATAAACAGCGCGCAACCTGCCAGGGTACCCAGCACATGCGCCACGGGCTCGCCCGTGAGCGGTTCCAGGAACAGCACCCGCAACGTGCCCAGGGCCACGGCCAGGACAGCGAAGCCCAGCCAGGCCAGTGTCGCGTACAGCCAGAACATGGGCGCTACAGGGAGTACACGCGCGGCCCCTGGGCCGTGTCCTCGACGCGAAAGCCGCTGGCGGCCAGGCGCTCACGCAGGCTGTCCGAAGCCGCAAAGTCCTTGGCCTTGCGCGCGGCCTCGCGCTCGTCCACCAGGGCGCGCACGGCTTCAGGCAGGCAATCGCAGGCCACGGGCATCTGGGAGAGGTCCAGGATGCCCAGCACCGCGTCTGCCGCTTCCAATTGCTGCAGGCACAGGCTGGCCGCCGTGGCGCTCATGGTGCCTGCGGAGAGCCAGCCGTTGACCAGCTTCACGAAGGTGAACAGCTTGGGCCAGTAGCGGTGCAGGGACAGGTCGTCTTCCAGGGCCGCAGCCAGCCCGGCCTTCAGGTCGAACACGGCCTGGGCCACGTCCTCGGGGATATCTTTTCCGCCGGGCTTGCCCTTCTTGCTGTCAGCAGCGCCCTGGGCCAGACGCAGGCCGCAGGCGGTCTCCTGGACCTTGTG
>MGTN01000071.1:24575-30879 GCA_001799475.1 Desulfovibrionales bacterium GWA2_65_9
AGCTGGGCCGCACATTGCCCCACTCGGTCTCGATGACGTCGCCGAGCTTCAGGTCCTGCAAAGTGGCGCGCTTAAGCAGGGTGAAGTCCAGCGGGTTGTCCTTGACGTAGTCGTCCAGGTCCACGGTCTTGCCCACGGAGAGCTTGTCCATGTCCATCAGGTGCATGTTGCCGTAGCGCTTGTCGCGGCGCACGTCGAAGTACACGCTACGCAGCTTCTCGTAGGCCTGGCCCTTGCCCAGCAGCTTGCGGCAGATGTCCAGCGCCTGCGGCACCGAGGCCGAGGCGGGCTCGAAGATGGTCTCCGGCAGGAGACGCAGGGACGCGGCCCGCTTTTTGATGCGCGCGAGCACCCCGGCCACGTAGTCCGCGCGGGACAGGTTCGCCGCGCGCGCGGCAGAGAGCGTGCGGTCGTCCAGGTCGGCCAGGCCCACGGCGACCTTGACCTGCGCCCCGCTCCTGGCGAGGTGGCGGGCCAGCACGTCGGAGAGCACCAGCCGCCGCCAGGCGTCCGGGTCATCGGGCTCGTCCAGGCTGGGGCCGATGGTGTAGATGTTCAGGCTCCCGGTGGCATCGACCACGGCCTTGGCGCCGGTGGCCAGGTTCATCAGGCGCAGGCCGTCCAGGGCCTTGGGCGCGAAAAGCGGGGTGGACAGGTAGCGCTCGCCGCTGTCCGGGAAAATGACCACCACATAGCCCTTCTGTCCTTCAGCCTCGATGCTGGCGGCCAGCTTGAGCGCCCCGGCCATGGCCGCGCCGGAGCTCATGCCCACGAACAGACCCTCCTGCTGGGCCAGCTTGCGGCACATGGAGAAGGCCTCCTCGTCCTCCACGTGGAGGATCTGGTCCAGGGCCTTCTTGTTGTAGATGCCCGGCGGGTAGGACTCATGCATGTTCTTGAGGCCCTGGATCTTGTGCCCGGCAAAGGGCTCCACGGCCACGACCTTGACGCCGGGGTACTCGTGCAGGCGCTTGGCCAGGCCCATGGCCGTGCCCGAGGTGCCCAGGGTGGCCACGGCGTGGGTCACAGCGCCGCCGGTCTGCTCCCAGATCTCCAGGCCGGTGCCGTTGTAGTGGGCCTCGATGCTGGCGGGGTTGTTGAACTGGTCCATGAGCACGTACTTGTCGGGCTCGGTGCGGGCCAGGCGGTAGGCCTCCTCGATGGCCCCGTCGGTGCCCATGCGCCCAGGCGTCAGGCGGATCGAAGCGCCATAGCCGCGCATGATGCGCTTGCGCTCCTCGCTGGCCGTCTCGGGCATGAGCAGGAGCATCTTGTAGCCCTTGACCGCGGCCACCATGGCCAGGCCCACGCCGGTGTTGCCGCTGGTGGCCTCGATGATGGTCTTGCCCGGGGTGAGCAGACCGCTTTTCTCCGCCACCTCGATCATGGCCACGGCCACGCGGTCCTTGATGGACCCGCCGGGGTTCATGGACTCGATCTTCGCCATGATTTTGACGTTCGGGTGGGGGTTCAGGCGGCGGATTTCCACCAGGGGCGTGTTGCCCACGAGCCTCAGAATGTCCGTGCGCTGCATGATGGATCCTCGGGTTGCGGGCATACGGCCCTGTCAGGGGCGCTGGCCCGCGAATTGCATTCTTTTCCCCAAACACAAGGGGTCGGCCTGATGACTGCATATCCGCATCTGAAAGAAAACATCACAGCCCTGCAAAGCGCCAACCCGGCGCTGCACGCCTGGCTCTCTGCTAGCGCGTTCGACGAAGAATCCCTGAAAACGAGCGTCTTTGTCAACCAATGGGGCCTCATCGACTGGCGCATGCCCTGCGGAAACGGCATCTTCGACGCCGTGGCGCCGACCAGGCTGTACCGCGAGTGGGTCGACCTCGAGAAGCCGGAACTCTCGGCCACGGTCATCGTGGGCACCAATATTGGCTACGGCCTGAACCATGTTCTCGTCAACACGCCGGACAGCCACAAGGTGCTCGTGCTGGAGCCCAACCCCGCCCTGTTGCTGGCCTGCCTGGGCCAGACCGACTACCGCCCGTTTTTCGCCAACAAGAAGCTGCACTTCGTGGTGCCCACGGATGAGTACCTCATGGAGGTCGTGAAGAACCTCGACCTGCAGTACGTGTACGGCAAGATCTACCTGCGCGCCGATGTGCCCAGCCGTCAGATCGGCCCGGAGTACGCGCAGTGGATGGACACCGTCAAGAACCGGCTGGAGAATTTCAGCGTGGAGATGGTCACCCTGCGCCTGCGCCAGGACGTCATGGTCGGCAACGAGCTCAAGAACTACCGCCGCGCCCAGACCGACGGCAGCCTGAAGGGCCTCAAGGACAGCGCCAGCGGCGTCGGCGCCGTGATCCTGGGCGCTGGCCCGTCCCTGGCCAAGTTTGCCCCGGAGCTGGCCAAAAATCGCGGCTACGCCCTGTACACCTCTGCCCTGCAGACCCTGCCCGCGCTCAGGCCCTATGACCTCAAGCCCGATTTCTGCCTGGCGCTGGACTACGACGACAGCATGCTCACGCTCTACAACCGCCTGGACATGGAATGGGCCAAGGACATCCCGCTCATCTACTCCACCAAGGTCAACCCCGAAGTGGTGCGGCGCTATCCCGGCCCCACCCTGCCCCTGTGGACCATGGGCGGCCTGGCCACCTTCGTGCTCCAGGACCGCGAGTTCGTGCTGGACGCGGGCGGCAACGTCTCCGTGACCCTGGTGCGCCTGCTGCGCTGGATGGGCATCGGCAGCATCCTGCTGGCGGGCCAGGACTTCTCCTGGAAGGGCGACACCACCCACGCGCAAGGCCACCACAATGCTGCGGCCCCCATGCAGTTCAACCCCCAGACCCACCAGCTTCTGAAGAACCTCTGGGGCGAGGACATCTACTCCAGCGTCCAGTACCTGACCAGCAAGCGCGATTTGGAAAACGACATCAAGAAGGCGCCCTTCCGCATCTTCAACCTCTACGGCGGCGGCGTCATTATCGAGGGCGCGCCCCCCCTGACCCTGGACGAGGCCGTCAGCGAGGGCTGCCTGTCCTCTGCGCCCGGCAGCAAGGAGCGCTTCCTGGACCGCCTGGCCAAGGCCCGCACGCCCACCCAGGACATCTGCTTCGAGCCGCGCAGCCACATCTGGACCAGCTCCCTGCGCAGTGTGGAAAAGCGCCTGCAGAAGCTGTTCAAGCACAACCAGGACAACCAGGTGGACATCCACAACATGCTGGAGCAGGCCCTGTTCTTCGTGCGCCAGGACCCGCTGTACCTGCCCTACCTGTTCAACGAGACCCTGGACCTGGCCGGCCTGACCAGGACGCGGCGCAACTACGACCCCAAGGACATGATGGAATTCAAGCGCATCGGCAAGAACATCCTGGCCAAGGTGCGCGAGGTGGACCGCTGCGTGGCCGGCCTGGGCAGCCACCGCGCCGCCTGACAAAAACCGCAGACACAACGTTGCAATCACAATCAATGACGCCCGCTGGATCGCTTCCGGCGGGCGTCTTGCGTGTGCCGGGCCTGGTTGCATGCGCCCCGGATTCGCCATATAAGGCCGCATGTCGCGAACAACCGCCACACCCGAGGCCCCTTCGCCCCTGGCTTCATCGGCCCTGATTTCTTGGGTCGTCCTGTCCCTGCCGCTTCTTTTGGCGGTTGGGGCCAGCTTCGCCTGCATCGGCGGGGAAGGAGCCATTGCCGCGCATTTCGCCGCCTGGCGCCCCGAGCACCCGACGGCTGTCTCCGCCCTCAAGCTCTTCACCAACTGGGGCAACCCGGCCCTGTACCTCGTGTACGCGGCCATCCTGGTGCGCGGGCTGAAAAACCGCCGCCGCGACCTCACGGCCCTGGCCTTGGCCTATCTGGCGGCGCAGCTCCTCGTTTCCGTGCTGCTGGAGCGCCTGCTCAAGATCGCCATCGGACGGCCCCGGCCAGACGTGGGCGGCCCCTTTGCGCCCTGGTCCCTGGACCCCGGGCATCACGCCATGCCCTCGGGCCACACCGAGGAGATCACCCTGCAAACCCTGCCCCTGGCCGTGCGCGCCGGGCAATGGCCCGCCGTGGCATGGATTGCCCCCCTGGGCCTGGGGCTTGTGGTGGCCGCCATGGGCGCAAGCCGCATCGTGCTCGGCTGGCACCACCCCACCGACGTCCTTGCGGGCTGGCTGGTGGGCAGCCTGGGCGGGTTGTTTGTCCTTTGGCTGACCCCGCGCATCGCCACGCGCCTGCCCAACACCTGGAGCCGCTGATGCTCGACCGCCAACTGGACCGCCTGTGGGACCTGATCCGCCGCCGCCCCTGGCTCTCCCTGGCCGTGCTCACGGCCATGCAGATGGCCTTCACCCTTTCCAGCCGCGCACTGTGGTTCTCCGACGAAGTGCGCTACGCCGACGCCTACGCCGGGCTGCTGCGCGGGCGCTGGCTGGTGCTGTCGCTGAACGGCGTGGCCTACCCGGACAAGCCGCCCCTGTATTTCTGGTTCCTGCGCGGGCTGGACGCCCTGCCCGGCATGAGCGACCCGGCGGTGTTCTTCCTGGGCGCAGCAGTAAGCGGCCTGCTCCTGCTCTACGCCACGCTCCTCTGGGCGCGGGCGCTGGGCCTGAAGGACGAGGCCGGGGTAATGGCCGGGCTGATTCTACTCACAACGCTCTTTTTCGCCGGGCTGCTGCACTACTCGCGCATGGACCTGCTCTTCGCGGCGCTCATCATCGCCGCCCAGGCAGCCTTCTGCCAGGCCTTCACACCTGGAAACGAAACCAGCCGGACACGGCTGAACGCCCTGGCCTTCCTCCTGGCCGGGCTGGCCACGCTGACCAAGGGGCCGCTCGGCCTGCTCTTCCCGGTTGTCACCACCCTGCTCTTTCTGGCCTGGCGCGGGCGCGCGCGGGAGTTCTTCCGCGCACACATGCTGCCGGGCCTGGCCGCGCTTCTGGCCCTGGTGTTCTCCTGGATCGCCGCCGCCTATCTGGTGGAAGGACCGGGCTTTCTGCACAAGATCTTCTACGAGCAGATCTTCCAGCGCGCCACCAAGACCTTCCACCACGCCGAGCCGTTCTACTTCTACCTCGTGGCCTTTCCGCCCTGCTGGCTGCCCTGGACGCTGGCGCTCTTCGCCCTGCCGGTGCGCAGACTGTTTAACGGCGCGTTCTGGCGCGGGCTGTGGGCTGGCTGCAAGGCCTCCTCGCCCCTGGCCGACGCCAAGGCCTGGCTGTGGTTCTCTTTTTTGAGCGGGCTGGCCCTGCTCTCGCTCCTGAGCGGCAAGGTGGTGGTCTACATCCTGCCGCAGCTCGCGCCCCTGGCGCTGCTCCTGGCCCTGGCCCTGCTGGATGATGAGGCGCCCCGGCCCTGGCAGCGGCTCTGGACAGCCTCGGGCCTGCTGTTTTTGGCGCTGGCCGCCGGGACCACCCAGGCCGAGCGCTTCCTGCCAATCCCGATGTCCTTGCCCGGAACCTGGGCCGTGGCCGGGGGCTTCGCCGCCTGCGGCCTGGGCCTCATCCTGCTGCGCAGGCAGAACGCCCGGCGCGTGCTCCCGGTGCTGACGCTGTTGACCGCCTTGTGGGTGCAGCCCGCAGCCCAGACCCTGGCCCCGGCCCTGGATGCCATCATGAGCCCCAAGCCCCAGGCGGACATCCTCAAGGCTTACACGGCCAAGGGCTACCTGCCCGTGGCCCACGACATCTACCAGGGCATCTACTCCTACTACCTGGGTGGCGTGGTGCGCGAGACCTCCGGCTTCAACATCCTGGACCAGCTGGTGGCCGAACAGGACGTGGTGCTGGCCATCAAGAAGAAGCACTGGGCCACCTGGACCACGCGGCCCGAAAACCTGACCATCGTGCTTGAGCAATGGCTGGCCGGGCAGCCCTACTACGTCGTCGTGAACCGCAAGGACGGCAGCCTTCACGTTCCCTGTGATCCACGGCGCAATTGCGCCCCCAAGCCCTAAACCCTTCGCTTTTCTCAGCCGAAGGGGATATGTGCGGAGAAACTTCGCAGCGCCGGGGGCGTCTCTCTCATAGTCTGCCCCCAGCGCCTGCGCATTCTTCGCCGGAGGTTCTTGGTGCGAAAGCTCTGCCTCACCGCTCTCCTCAGCCTGCTCGCGCTCTGCCTCGGCGGATGCGCGGCCTGGCCGATTCTTGCGGTGGGCGATGTGCTCTCCATGGCCGAGGCCGGGAAGACGGGCCTGGACATGGCCGCTGGGGTCCACTCACGCCAGAGCCTGAACCAGGACACCAGCCCCGACGCCCAAGCCGAGGCCCGGCTACGGGCACGGCTGCAGGCCCAGGGCGGGATACTGGCCCAGGCCACCCCGCACGTGACTCAGGGACGCGGCTATGTGGTCGGCACC
>MGTN01000072.1 GCA_001799475.1 Desulfovibrionales bacterium GWA2_65_9
TGATCCGCCTGGATATGAGCGAGTACATGGAGAAGCACACCGTTTCGCGCCTGATCGGCGCGCCTCCGGGCTACGTGGGCTACGACGAGGGCGGCCAGCTCACCGAGGCCGTGCGCCGCAAGCCCTACTCCGTTGTGCTCTTTGACGAGGTGGAGAAGGCCCACCCGGACGTCTTCAACACGCTGCTGCAAATCCTCGACGACGGGCGGCTGACGGACGGCCATGGCCGCACCGTGGACTTCAAGAACACCATCCTGATCATGACCTCGAACATCGGCTCGCCGATCATGCTCTCGGGCATCCGGCCCGACGGCACCTTTGGCCCCGGCGTTGAGGACCAGGTCATGGACGCGCTGCGCAGCCACTTCCGCCCGGAGTTTTTGAACCGCGTGGACGAGACCGTGCTGTTCAAGCCGCTCCTGCAACCGCAGCTCATGGGCATCATCGAGCTCCTGGCCGGCAGCCTGCGCGCACGCCTGGCGCACCGCAAGATGGGCCTTGAGATCACGGACGCGGCCAAGAGCTTCATGGCGCACGCGGCCTATGACCCGGTCTACGGCGCGCGGCCCCTGCGGCGCTACCTGCAGACGCACCTGGAGACCCCGCTGGCCAAGGAGATCATCGCCGGGCGGCTGGAGGACGGGGCGCAGATCGTGGTGGACGCGCAGAACGGGCGCATCGTGTTCGGGTACGAGGACGAGGACGGCAACGTGGTCTATGACGCCGAGGTGACCCCGGCCCCGAATACGGATCCGGGCCGCATGGTCCACTGAGTTCCAAGGCGTGGACCACACACAATGGAAAGAGGGGCTTCGGCCCCTCTTTTTTCGTCCAGCAACGGCAAGACGCTGCGGACTCTTTGACCTGTTTCGACATCTGCTCTATGCAATATGCACATGTCCCCCTAGTCACCCGCAACCCTGGAGGTTTCGCATGACCCGCCGCAAATTCCTGGAGCTCGTGTCCATTCTGGCCGGTTCCGCCCTCATCGGCTGGACGCCCGAACCCGGCTGGGCCAAGGGACGCAAGGACGGCGGCTTCGATGCCGTGGTCATCGGCGCGGGCCTGGGCGGGCTCTCCTGCGCCGCGCTCATGGCCAGGAACGGCCTGAGGCCCCTGGTCATCGAGCAGCACGACATCCCCGGCGGCTACGCCACCTCCTTCCAGCGCGAGGGCGACACCGGCGGCACCTTCCAGTGCGAGGTCTCGCTGCATTCCACCTCAGCCAAGTCTCCCGACAGCAGGCGCCTGCTCAGTGAAATGGGCGTGTACGACCGGCTGGACTTCGCAGACCACAAGCTGATCTGGTCCAGGGTGGAGCCGGACGGCATCCTGGACCTGCCGCCCAACGGCATCGCCGGTTTCGAGGCGCTTTTGGCCCAGCGCTTCCCCCAGGAACGCGAGGGACTCGGCAGGTTCATGGCCTACTGGCGGAAGCTGTTGGACGAGCTGGACGCCTTCCAGGCCAAGGGCATGCCCGCGCTCAAGGTGCTCTTCCCCCTGCAATACCCAACCATGTGGGACGTGGCCGGAAAAAGTCTGGGCCAGGTGCTGGGCCGCTTCATGGCGGACCAGAAGCTCAAGGACATGATCGCCATGACCTGGGGCTACTACGGCCTGCCGCCCTCCAAGCTCGCCGCCTTCTACTACCTCATCCCCATGGCCGAGTACCTGACCCACGGCGGCCAGTATCTGCGCGGCACCTCCCAGACCCTGAGCGACGGCCTGGCCGCTGTCATCACGGAAAACGGGGGCACGGTGCTCCTGGGCGAACGCGTGCGCGAAATACTGCTCAAGGACGGGCGGGCCGCTGGGGTGCGCACGGCATCGGGCAAGACCTTCACGGCCCGCGCAGTGGTCAGCAACGCTGCGGCTCCGGTCACCTTCGGCATGCTGCCCAAGGACGTGCTACCGAGGGAGTACAGCACGCGCGTCAGCGGCTTCAAGCCCAGCCTGAGCAGCGTCATCGTCTGGCTCGGCCTGAACCAGGATGTGACCACGATCCAGCCGCGCGCCGAGCTCTCCGTCGAACTTGAGCCCGATCCCGAGGTCGCCTACGCCGCAGCGCTGAGAGGCGACTATGCCAAGTCCGGCATCGGCTGCATGATCTACGACAATCTTGTTCCGGGCTTCTCGCCCAAGGACAAGAGCACCATCACGCTGATGACCCTCTCCGGCTACGAGCCCTGGAAGCGCTTTGAGGCGGACTACGCGGCAGGGCGCAAGCACGAGTACAACCTGGCCAAGGAGCGCATGGTCAAGGAACTCGTGGCCGTGGCCGAGCGCACCATCCTGCCCGGCCTGTCCAAGATGATCGTCATGACCGAGGCGGCCACCCCGCTGACCAACCGGCGGTTTACCGGCAACACGGACGGCGCCATCTATGGCTACGACCAGACGCCGGACAACTCCTTCAGGTCTCGGCTGGAGAACCGCACGCCAGTGAAGGGGCTGTACCTGGCCAGCGCCTGGGCCGCCCCTGGCGGCGGCTTCGGCGGGGCCCTGCTCGCGGGCAAGCAGGCCTTCAAGAATCTGGTGGAGGATTTGGGCTAGGCTGAATTGCTGGACGCGCAGGACGGGCGTAGCGTATTCGGATACAAGGAAGAGGACGGCAACGTGGTCTATGACGCCGAGGTGACGCCTGCTGCGGCGAATGTGGACCGGGGGCGGGCGATACAGTAGGTGTGAAGGGAACTGGGCGGGCCGATTATGAGGGGGATGATGGTGTCGGGATATGAAAGAGTGCCCTCCAAGCCTGGGCGAAAGTAGGAGAAGCTATGCCTGACGACTTCAAGTTTGATCTGTCTGCCAAACGTACACGTTTGAGCGATGCAGATCTTGTGAGTGCGCTACAAACTGCCGCCGAAGCGTTTGGCGCAAGCTACTTCACTTCGCCTCAATATGATGGCCTCTCAGGGAAGCGGCCTCACTCGGCAACGATAATCGACAGGTTCGGTTCATGGAAGAAGGCTTTGCTGCTCATCGGTATTTCTGGAGGTAGAAAAAGGCGACATTCGGCAGAAGAATTAATTCAGAATCTTGAGGTTGTTTGGAAGGAGTTGGGCTTTCCTCCGGGCAAGAGACAGATTGCAAAGTTTGGCGAAAAGATATCTGAGTCGCCATACAAACAACATTGGGGCAGCGTCCGATCAGCATGTGAAGCACTCGCCGCGTTTCACAACGGAAGCATTTCTCGCGAGGTGCTACTTACAGGGAACATAACAGCGCCCACGCGCAGAACTATCCCATTAAAAGATAGATGGGCCATACTGAAACGTGACAACTATCGCTGTTCCAAATGCGGTGCAAGTCCTTCGAATGACCATCAAGTTGAGCTTGAGGTTGACCACATACATCCCGTTGCCAAGGGCGGTGGAAATGGACTGGAAAATCTCCAGACGCTTTGCCACAAATGCAACCAAGGGAAGAAAGACCGATAAAGAAGCTAAACGCTAAACAACTCAAAATCCCTTTAAAAAGGCTGTGAGTTTTGCTTCTCACCCCCGACCACCTCGCCTCCTACGCCGAGGTCCTCATCTGGGCCATGCGCACGAGCCGCGCCGTGCCCTTCAAGAACGGCGAGCTGGTGCTGTTGCGGTATGATCATGATGCGCTGCCGCTCGCCGAGGCCGTGTACGCCACGCTCATGGACGCGCACCTGCACCCCCTGCCGAGCGCCCTGCCCACAAGCTTCATGCAGTCCGAGCACTACGGCAACTCCAGCTTCGGCCAGCTCACCTTTGCCCAGCCAGGGCTCGACGAACTGTACAAGGCCACCGCAGGGGTCATCACCATTTTAGCGCCCGACGACCTGACGCACCTGGGCCACATCGACCCGCGAACGATTGCCGCCGGGGAACAGACCGAGATGCGGGCCGCCGGAGTGCTCGACCGCCGCCGCCGTGCTGGCCTGCTCGGCTCCACCATCTGCCTGTACCCGACCGAAGCGCTCGCCGAGGCCAGCGGCATGGACCTGAGCGAGTACGCCGAGCGCCTGGCGCGCGCCTGCCTGCTCTTCACGCCCGATCCCGTGGCCGAGTGGAAGCGCACCAGGAAGGAACTTGCGGAGATCGGCAAGTGGCTGGACGGGCTCAAGATTTCGCATTTGCACATCGAGAGCGAACGCATGGACCTGACCCTTGCCCCTGGCGACAAGCGCAAGTTCGTGGGCGTCACGGGCCGCAACATCCCGGGCTTTGAGTTGTATCTCGCGCCGGACTGGCGCACGGTGGAAGGAGTGTACTTCGCCAACCAGCCGTCCTTACGCTGGGGCCGGATTCTGTCCGACGTGCGCCTGGAGTTCCACGGCGGGGTGGCTGTGCAGACCGAGGCCGGGCGCGGCGGTCAGTTCCTGGCCGGGCGACTGGCGAGTGATGGCGGAGCCCGGAGGGTGGGCGAGTTCTCGCTCACGGACAAACGCATCTCCAAGGTCGAACGCTTCATGGCCCACACGCTGCTGGACGAGAACTACGGCGGCGAGTTTGGCAACTGCCACATCGCCCTGGGCGGGGCCTCCGCCGCCAGCTTCAGCGGCCCGGCCAGCGAGCTGACCCCCGAGCGCGAGGCCGAGCTCGGCTTCAACGCCTCGGCCATGCACTGGGACCTGGTGAACACCGAGGCCAAGCGCGTCACGGCCATCATTCCCAGCGGCAGGCCCAGCGGCGGGGCTGAAGGCAAGTCAGACAGCGGGCGGCGCACCATCTACGAGAACGGCCAGTTCCTGGTCTGAGCACCCATATTTTCGCCGCCGGAGCGGGCAAATCCGCACCCCGGCCTGTTGACATCCCAAACCCCGTGTTTACTTGTTTGACTGACGCGACGCCGGGGCAGCTTGTGTTTGAGCCGCCCGGCGTCCTCGCATGTTCAGCGCAACACGAGAGACGACGGAGCACCAATGTCTGCAATCGAGAAGAACGAGGCGCAGGAACCAAGCGCCGAGGCCCCCAAGGTTGATTTGAGCGAGGAAGAGCTCCAGGCCCTGTGCAAGGCCCATGTCTGCACCAAGTGCGCGGTCATGGCCGAGGCCGAGGACATCAAGCTGCGCGCCCTGGCCGACAACGAGAACTTCAAGCGCCGCATCAGCCGCGAGGCCGAGGACATGCGCCGCTACGCAACCGAGTCCGTGCTTTCGGACCTGCTGCCCGTGCTGGACAACCTCTCTCTGGCCCTCGAGCACGCAGGCGACAACCCGGCTTGCAAGAACCTCGTCATGGGCGTGGACATGACCCGCAAGATATTCCTGGACACGCTGAAGCGCCACGGCCTGGAGTGCATCGGCGCCTGCGGCGAGGCCTTTGACCCGGCCATGCACGAGGCCATCGGCACCGTGTGCGAACCGGGCCAGGAAGAGGGCTGCGTGGCCAAGGTGAGCCAGAGCGGGTACGTACTCAAGGGCCGCGTCATCCGCCCGGCCAAGGTTCTGGTCAACAAGAAACCGGAAGTGTAAGCCTTCCGGTCTTTACATCGGCGAAACCGGACTTACTAAAAGCCTCAACGCAAACATCATCCCCCACCCCTGGAGGTTTATATCATGGGCAAGATCATCGGCATCGACCTTGGGACCACCAACTCCTGCGTCTACGTCATGGAAGGCAAAGACCCCAAGTGCATCACCAGCCCCGAGGGCGGCCGCACCACCCCGTCCATCGTGGCCTTCACGGACAAGGAGCGCCTCATCGGCGAGATCGCCAAGAGACAAAGCGTGACCAACCCGGAGAAGACCATCTCCGCCATCAAGCGCCTCATGGGCCGCCAGTACGACGCCCCTGAGGTCAAGAAGTGGCGCGAGCACTGCCCCTACAAGATCGTTGCTGGCAAGAACAACGACGCCTGGGTCGAGATCGCCGGCAAAAAATACAGCCCGCCCGAGGTTTCCGCCTTCATCCTGCAGAAGCTCAAGAAGGACGCCGAGACCTATCTGGGCGAAGCCGTCACCGAGGCCGTCATCACCGTTCCGGCCTACTTCAACGACTCCCAGCGCCAGGCCACCAAGGACGCGGGCAAGATCGCCGGCCTTGAGGTCAAGCGCATCATCAACGAGCCCACCGCAGCCTCCCTGGCCTACGGCATGGACCGCAAGAAGAACGAGAAGATCGCCGTGTTCGACCTGGGCGGCGGCACCTTTGACATCTCCATCCTCGAAGTCGGCGACAACGTCGTGGAAGTGCGCGCCACCAACGGCGACACGTTCCTTGGCGGCGAAGACTTCGACCAGCGCATCATCCAGTTCCTGGTGGAAGAGTTCAAGCGCGACAACGGCATCGACCTGTCCAAGGACCGCATGGCCCTGCAGCGCCTGAAGGAAGCCTCCGAGAAGGCCAAGCAGGAGCTCTCCTCGACCATGGAGACCGAGATCAACCTGCCCTTCATCACCGCCGACCAGAACGGCCCCAAGCACCTGATGATCAAGATCTCCCGCGCCAAGCTGGAAAGCCTGGTCATGGACCTGGTCGAACGCACCATCGGCCCCTGCAAGAAGGCGCTCTCCGACGCCAGCCTCTCCGCCAAGGACATCGACGAAGTGGTGCTGGTGGGCGGCATGACCCGCATGCCCCTGGTGCAGCAGAAGGTCGGCGAATTCTTCGGCAAGGAGCCCAACCGCTCGGTCAACCCGGACGAGGTCGTGGCCATGGGCGCGGCCATCCAGGGCGGCATCCTGGCCGGTGACGTGAAGGACGTGCTGCTGCTCGACGTCAGCCCGCTTTCCCTTGGCATCGAGACCATGGGCAGCGTGTTCACCAAGCTCATCGAACGCAACACCACCATCCCCACCCGCAAGAGCCAAGTCTTCACCACTGCGGCCGACAGCCAGCCCTCGGTGTCCATCCACGTGCTCCAGGGC
>MGTN01000073.1:0-147 GCA_001799475.1 Desulfovibrionales bacterium GWA2_65_9
CCAGGTTTCCGCCCGCCGCCAGGGCAACGAGTACATCATCCCGGCGGCCAGCCCGAAGATCCCGGCGGCCCCGGTCCTGCCCCTTGACCCCATGCTCTCGGCCTACCTGCTGGCCCTGCCCGCCCTGGCCGGCGGCGTGGCGCGCCT
>MGTN01000073.1:220-6902 GCA_001799475.1 Desulfovibrionales bacterium GWA2_65_9
TCCGGCGTCG
This sequence comes from Desulfovibrionales bacterium GWA2_65_9, assembly GCA_001799475.1. Lineage (GTDB taxonomy): Bacteria > Desulfobacterota > Desulfovibrionia > Desulfovibrionales > Desulfovibrionaceae > Humidesulfovibrio. Next base: position 231 of record MGTN01000073.1, read on the forward strand.
CAGAATCGCGGAGCGACAGCCTGAACGCAGGCGTTGATCTCTTCATGGGCCGGCAGGCCGAGTACCTGCCCCTGGCCCTGACCCTGGCCGTGAAGGCCGGTGGCGCACGCGTGCTGCTGCCCCTGGATCCGTCCGCGCGCGCGCGCGCCGTGGACCTGCTGGAGCGCCTGGCCGTGCAGCATGAGGTCCAGGGCGACGCCCTGGTGGTGCAGCCCGGCGTCCTCAAGGGCTGGGACGGCGTCTGGACCAGCCCTGACCCGCACACGACCCTGGCCCTGGCCCTGTTCTCCTTCCTGCGGCCAGGCATCGCCATCGACAACCCCGGCGGACTGGCCTTCCTCTGGCCGAGATTCTGGTCCATTTACAACGCCCTGCCGGTGGTGCGAGAGCATGCCCCCGCGCCCAAGGAACCCGAGAAAAATGTCGCAAAGTCCAGAAAACAACGCGTCCGAGTCTGAGATTATCGCCCAATGCGAGGCTGAGATCGCCAGCTTCACCACCCAGCGCGACGACTGCGTGCGCCGGGTGCGTGAACTCATGGCGGCTGAGGACATGGCCAAGGGCGTCTATCATTCAGAGGAGATCTTCTTAAACCAGCGCGACAAGCTGCGCCTGGAAGTGGAAATCCAGTTCCGGACGAACAAGATCAACCGCATCCGCAAGGGCTTCACGGACCAGATTGGCGGCCCGGACACCGGCGGACTGCTGTTCTAGTCCCGGCAGGCAAGACTACCAAAGGAAGCACAAGGAGCACCCCCCCAATGGCCAAGGCCCGCAACATCACCCAGAAAATCATCGCCCAGCATCTTGTTTCCGGCAAGATGACCCCAGGTTCCGAGATCGGCCTCAAGATCGACCAGACCCTGACCCAGGACGCCACGGGCACCATGGCCTGCCTGCAGTTCGAGGCCATCGGCATCCCGCGCGTGCGCACCGAGCTCTCCGTGAGCTACGTGGACCACAACACGCTGCAGACCGGCTTCCGCAACCCCGATGACCACCGCTACCTGCGCACCATCGCCGCCAGGTACGGCATCGTGTTCTCGCCCGCCGGCACCGGCATCTGCCACCAGTTGCACCTGGAAAATTTCGCCAAGCCGGGCAAGACCCTCATCGGTTCGGATTCGCACACCCCCACCGCCGGCGGCGTGGGCGCGCTGGCCATCGGCGCGGGCGGCTTGTCCGTGGCCCTGGCCATGGCCGGAATGCCCTACATGCTGCCCATGCCCAAGGTCGTGCGCGTGCTCCTGACCGGCCGACTCAAGGGCTGGGCCAGCGCCAAGGACGTCATCCTGCACCTCCTGGGCCTGCTCACCGTCAAGGGCGGCGTGGGCAAGGTCATGGAGTTCGCCGGACCGGGCGTGGCCACGCTCTCCGTGCCGGAGCGCGCCACCATCACCAACATGGGCGCAGAGCTGGGCACCACCACGAGCATCTTCCCCAGCGACGCCCAGACCAAGAAGTTCCTCTCGCGCATGGGCCGCCCCGAAGACTTCAGCGCCCTGGCCGCCGACCCCAAGGCCACCTTTGATGACGAAGTGGTCATCGACCTCTCGCTCATTGAGCCCCTGGCCGCCGCCCCGCACATGCCCGACCGCATGGTGCGCATCGCGGACCTGGACGGCATGCAGGTGGACCAGGCGGCCATCGGCTCCTGCACCAACTCCTCCTACACCGACCTCAAGGCCACGGCCGAACTGCTCAAAGGCAAGCGCATCAACCCGGCCACGGACCTGCTCATCGCCCCTGGCTCCAAGCAGGTGCTGAAGCTCCTGACCGCCGAGGGCCTGCTCGACCCGTTGCTCGACGCCGGGGCGCGCATCCTGGAATGCGCCTGCGGACCGTGCATCGGCATCGGCGGCTCGCCGGTGAGCAAGGGCGTGTGCGCGCGCACCTTCAACCGCAATTTCGAGGGCCGCAGCGGCACCCAGGACGCCCAGGTGTACTTGGTCAGCCCGCTCACGGCAGCCCAGGCCGCCCTGAACGGCAAGTTCACCAACCCGGCCACCTGGGGCACCCCGCCGAGGAAAGCCGAGCTGCCGAAGAAAGCCCCGAGCATCCGCCAGCTCTTCGTGTTCCCGCCGGAGAACGGCGCAGAGGTCGAAGTCCTGCGCGGGCCGAACATCGTGGCCCTGGAACGCTTCGCCACGCTGCCGGAGAAGATCGAGGGCAAGATCGCGCTCAAGGTCGGCGACAACATCACCACCGACCACATCATGCCCGCAGGCGCGCAGATCATGGCGCTCAGGTCGAACATCCCGGCCATCAGTGAACACGTGTTCACCAAGGTGGACCCGGACTTCGTCAGCCGCATCAAGACCCTGGGCGGCGGGTTCATCGTGGGCGGCGAGAACTACGGCCAGGGCTCCAGCCGCGAGCACGCGGCGCTGGCCCCGCGCCACCTGGGCGTCAAGGCCGTCATCGTCAAGAGCCTGGCCCGCATCCACCGCGCCAACCTGGTCAACTTCGGCATCCTTCCGCTGCTCCTGGTGAACAAGGACGACTACGAGACCCTGGCCCTGGGTGCGGAGCTTGCCATCAACGCCAAGGACATCCGGCCGGGAAAACCCGTCGAGGTTCTGGTGGGCGCCTCCGCCAAGATCATGGTGACAAATGATTTGACGGACCATGAGCTGGAGATTATCCAATCGGGCGGACTGCTGAACACCGTGCGCGCGCCCAAGGGCTAACAGCCCGGCATATCAAGAACAATCGGAGAGATCATGCTCGAAATGTTACGCAGAAACGCCGGAAGCTGGGGCATCAAGATCGCCTTTGGCATCATCATCGTGGTCTTTGTCTTCTATTTCGGCATGGGCAACTTCACCGAAAAGAAAGAACCCGTGGTGGCCTATGTGGGCGGCGAGGCCATCAGCGCCCGCGAGTTCCAAAAGGCCTTCGAGGACTCCATCACGGCCATGCGCCGCCAGAATCCCGGCATCTCCGCCGAGGAGCTGAACACCCCGCAGTTCAAGCAGGCCATCCTGGGCCAGCTGGTGAACACCAAGCTCATGCTGAGCGCCGCCGCAAAGATGGGCATCACCATCTCCCCGGCCGAACTGCGCGTCATCATCAGCAGCATCCCGGCCTTCCACAACGCCCAGAACACCTTTGACCCGGCCATCTACAAGAACGCCCTGGCGCAGAACCACTCCAACCCGCTGCGCTTCGAGGCCGAACTCAAGGACAACCAAGTCATCCAGAAGCTCCAGGGCTTCACCACCATCTCCGCCCTGCTCACCGAACCCGAGGCCAAGGGCCTGTACCAGTGGGCGCGCGAGACCGTGCGCATGGACTACGTGCTCTTCGCGGCCAAGGATTTTGAGGCGTCCGTGAAGCCCACGGAGAAGCAGGTGGAAGACCTGTACGAGGCGACCAAGGACAAATACAAGGATCCTGCTCGCATCCGTCTGGAATACCTGCCCATCACCGTGGCCGATCTGGCTGCTACCGTGAAAATCAGCGACGAAGCCGCCAAAAAGGACTACGACGCCAACGTCGAGAGCTTCAAGCACCCGGCCCAATTGCAAGCCCGGCACATCCTGATACTGGTGCAGCCTTCTGCCCCCCAGGACGTTGCGAGCAAGGCCCTGGCCCAGATCAAAGACATTCAGGCCCAGTTGAAGAAGGGCGGCAGCTTCGAGGCCCTGGCCCAAAAGTACTCCAAGGACCACGCCAGCGCGCAGAAGGGCGGAGAACTGCCCTGGTTCTCCCAGGGCGCCATGGTCAAGCCCTTTGAGGAAGCGGCCATGGCCCTCAAGCCCGGTCAGGTCAGCGAGCCCGTGCGCACCCAGTTCGGCTGGCACCTCATCAAGCTCGTTGGCACCCGCCCGGCGGGCACGGTGCCCTTCGAGCAGGTCAAGGATGACCTCAAGAAGCGCCTGGCCGAAGAAAAGGCCTCGGAAAAGAGCAACGAGATCCTCGACCAGAGCATGGATCAGATCGCGGCCGGGGTAAAGCTGGCCAAGATCGCCCAGGGGCTGGGGCTCACCGTGCGCAGGAGCGAACTGATGGACCAGCAGGAGGTCCAGCGCCTCTTCGGGCTCAAGAAAGAGGCCGTGGACACCCTGTTCGCCTTGGCTGCGGGCAGCGGGGCCAAGACCCCCCTGTCCATGGAGCCTGCGCGCGGCTATCTGCTGGCCGAGAAGATCGAGGGCACGCCTGAAGCCCTCCTGCCCCTGGACAAGGTGCGCGACAAGGTCGTGGCCGAGGTCAAGGGCCAGGAGGCGCGCAAGCTGGCCATGGACAAGGCCCTGAAGGTGCTGGCGGGCTTGCAGAACCCGGAGACCCAGGCGCAGACGCTGGCTTCGGTCAAGGCCGACTTCAAGACCACCCCGCCGCTGGACCGCCAGGCCGCCCTGGCCCAGACCGGGGGCAACCCGCAGATGCTCATGAACATCTTCGCCGCCAGCGACAAGAACTGGCTGAAGCAGCCCTTTGAGATCCCGGCAGGCGTGGCCCTGGCCCGCCTCGCCGAGCGCATCCCCGCGCCCGAGGAGACCTGGGAAAAGGAGAAGCGCGTCTGGATCAGCCAGGGTGCCCAGGCCTTCAGTCAGGAACTGTTCAACGCGCTCCTGGTCAACCTGCGCGAGAGCGTCAAGATCGAGATCGTGCGCCAGGACCTGTTGAACTAGCTAGCGCCCATGCACACCATGCAGGGGGGAAGCCGTCAGGCCTCCCCCCTTTTCTTTGGCCCTGCCGCAGGCGGCCCCAGCCCCCCTGTGAAGCATCGCCGCCCTGATGCCCCCGAGGACAGGCCAGCCCTGGCTGGATGATCCTGTGCCAGGACCTGCTGGGCGAGAACCTGCTTCGAAATCCTCACAGCCAGAGCAGGCACGATGCAGAGCGCTCCGGGCCAGGAGTGTTGCGCCAACAGCGCATAGTGCGTGCAGCGACAGCGGAACTCATGACAGCGCAAATTGTCTCGCGGCATTTTGAGTCACGCCTTGCCAGCTCCAGCGACACGGCAAGGAGAAGGGAAAGCTGTCAGACCTTCCCCCTGTCCTTTGGCCCTGCCGCCACCTGCGAGCGCTCGGCAGGCGGGCAGGCGCCGGCCAGACAGAATCCTTTGCCAGGGCCTGCGCCTGCAACCAGCGCCGCACGGGGCGCAAAAAAAGAGGGGAAGCCGTCAGGCCTCCCCTCTTCCATTGGGTTTTCGTTGGGTTCTTGCTGGGTTGCTCTGCTGCGGGGGTCCTCAGGACGCCTTGAGCTCCCCGATGATCTGGCGGAGTTGGGAGGCCATGTGCGCCACCTCGCCGATGGCCAGGACCGACTGGGCCATGCCTTCGGCGGTCTCTGCGGCCACGCGGTTGACCTCTTCGATGGCCGAACTGATCTTCTCGGACACCCCGGACTGCTCCTCGGCCGCGCCAGCGATGAGCTGGACCATGTCGGCGTTGGTCTTGGCGATGACCACGATCTCGTCCAGGGCCTTGGCCGATTCATCGGAGTGGCTGGTGGCCTCGCCGATGGCCTGGGCGGCCTTGTCCATGCTCTCGATGTTCTTGCGGCTGGAGTCCTGGATGGCGCGGATGTTCTCGCCCACCTCCTTGGTGGCGCCCATGGTCTTTTCCGCGAGCTTGCGCACCTCGTCGGCCACCACGGCAAAGCCGCGCCCGGCGTCGCCTGCGCGCGCGGCCTCAATGGCGGCATTGAGCGCCAGCAGGTTGGTCTGGTCAGCGATGTCGTTGATGACGTTCATGACCTGACCAATGGCCTCGGCCTGCTTGCCCAGCTGCAGCATGTTCTCCTTGAGCTGCACGGAGATGCTGTTCACATGGCCGATGGCCTGCTGGGAGCGGCGCACCACTTCCGCGCCGCCAGCGGCCTTGGTCTTGGCATTGTCAGAGCTCCCGGCGACCTCTCCAGCCTGGCGGGCCACAGAGATCACCGAGGCGTTCATCTGCTCCATCGCGGTGGCGGTCTCGCCCACGCGGTCGCGCTGCAGGTCCATGCCCCGGCTCATGACCTCCACCTGGGAGGAGAGTTCCTCGGAAGAGGAGGTGATGCGCTCCACAATCTCCTCAAGCTTGTCTGCGGCGTCGAGCATGCCTTCACGCTTGGCCGACTCGGCCTGAAGCTTGGCCTCCAGGGCCTCCTGCGTGGCCTGCTCGGCCTCCTTGGCCTTCAGGTCGGCTTGGGAGCAGCTGGTCTCGGCCTCCTGGATCTTGGCCTTGAGGGTCTTGGCCATGGCGCGCAGGGACTCGGCCAGGGTGTGCGTCTCATCGTTGGAGCTCACCTGCAGGTCGTCGTCCAGGTTGCCCTGGGCCACGTGGTTGGCGAAGTCGATGGTTTGCAGGATGGGCCGCACCAGGGCCTTGGAGAAGAGATACCCGGCCAGCAGCATGAGCAGGCCCACCACAATCGTGGACACCAGGGTGGTCATGTTGGTCTCGGAGAGCACGCGCTCGATGAACTCGCGGCGTTGGCCGATGAAGAACATGCCGGCCACCTGGTTGTGCGCATCGACGATGGGCCAGTAGGCGGTATTGTAGGCCGCGCCCAGGATGATATTGTGGCCGACGAAGCGTTGGCCCTTCTGGATCACGTTCTCCAGCACCTTGGGGTTGTCCATCTTGGTGCCGATGGCGCGCTTGCCCTCTTTCATGATGGTGGTGGAGATGCGCATGTCGCCCTGGCAGATGGTGCACTCCAGGCCCAGCATCTTCTTGA
>MGTN01000073.1:6955-10987 GCA_001799475.1 Desulfovibrionales bacterium GWA2_65_9
TCGCCGACCTTGTCCGAATGGCCGCGCGCGACGCACTTGCCCGAAGCGTCGGAGATGGTGATGGACTCGAGCCCTGTCTCGGCCATGACCTTCTTGGCATAGGCCTGCAGCCAGGGGGTGTCCCCGTCGGCGATCTTGCTGGCCACCAGGGGATTGCTGGCCATGAGGAAGCTGCTGGCCAGCAGCGACTTCTTCTGGTCCTCAAACTCCGCAGCCACTAGGTCGGCGCGGATGCCGATCTCCTTGGTGTTCTGTTCGTCCAGGGTGTTGTTCAGAAAATATCTGCTGGAGAGGTAGTTGCCAGCCCCAACCAGCATCACGGAGACGAACACGAGACCGGTGATTTTCTTGAGCAAGGTAAGCTTCATACATTCCTCCAGGCAAGGGGCTCGGGCAGTGTCTGAATCAAAGCATATACTATTGCACCTGATAGTGCAAAAATTCACATTCTTCTGAGAAAAACGCCCCGCACAAGTGGGCTGCTTACACATTCCAGATAGTATCGGATTACTTACACGAAAACGTTAGAGATTGGAATAAAAAAACGCCACTATCGCTTGACTGCCAAATCTCCGGCAATCCGTGCAGACCAGAAAATACGCAGATGAGGCTGGAGAACCGGAGGGAGACCGAACGCAGCCTGTTCATCCCCGACGCCCAGACCGCCGCCCTCTATCTTCTCCAGGAGCGGGACCCCGGGCCCGCGCCAGGAGACTGCACGACAGGCCAACGCCCTGCCTGCCCCCGGCGCAAAGCCCTTGGAACGCTTACGCTTGAGCCTGAGCACCGCAGCCGTTGCCCCGCGCGAGAGGCCGCTGGCACCCATCATGGCCAGGAACCGCAAGCCCAAAAGGAGCGGGATTATGCCGGAAATGCTGGAATATATTAAGGCCGTGCTGCCGGATTGCGCACCGCTTGTGCGCCCGGTGTTCCAGATGAACCGCAGACCGGGGACGAGGGCCTGTTTCCAAAAGATGGATTGTGTTCCCTGGCAAGGAGAGAACCTCTTGGGAGGCCAGGGAGAACACCCATGCGGCACAGCCCTGGACCTACCAAATCATCTCACAACGGCGTCCAGGGGCAATTGACGCTTTGTGAGACAGGCCACCGGCTCACACGGGGAAAAGGAGCGGGGCTACTCGTCCTGATCCTTGCCGGGGATGTGGATGTTGTACTTTTTGATCTTGTAGTGGATGGCCCGGCGGCTGATGCCGAGCAGGTCCGCTGCGGTTTTCTTGACCCAGGCCGTGCGCTCCAGGGCGCGGATGATGGCCTGGTGCTCGTTGTCTTCCAGGGAGAGCGAATCCGCGCTTGCGGTCGGGGCGGCCTCGGCCTGATTGGGCGCAGACGAAGGACCAGACAAGGATGCGGGCGCAGGGCCAGACGAGGGTGCGGGCGCGGGCGCGGCTTCGTGCAGGGTCTCGGCCTGCTCCAGCTGGATGTCCTGAGGCTCCAGCACCTGGCCCCGGCAGAACACCACCCCGCTCTCCAAGGCGTGCTTGAGTTCGCGCACGTTGCCCGGCCAGCTGTGGGCCATGAGCACGCGCAGGGTCTCCGGCGAGGCCGTGACCTTGGGCCGGTTCTGGGCTGTGCTAAAGGCCTCCAGGAAGCGCTCGGTCAACAGCGGGATGTCTTCCTTGCGCTCGCGCAGGGGCGGCACCTTGAGGGTCACCACCTTGAGCCGGAAATAGAGATCCTCGCGGAACTCGCCCTTCTTGACCAGGGCGGGCAGGTCGGCGTTGGTGGCGGCGATGACCCGGCAGTTCACCGGGATGGCGCGGGTATCTCCGACACGTCTGATGGTGCGCTCCTGCAGGAAGCGGAGCAAGCGCGTCTGCATCTCGGGGCTGATGTTGCCGATCTCGTCCAGCACCAGGGTGCCGCCGTCAGCCTCCTCCATGAGCCCCTTCTTGTCGCGCACGGCGTGGGTGAAGGAGCCCTTGACGTGTCCGAAGAGTTCGCTCTCAAGCAGGGTCGGCTGGGTGGAGCCGCAATCCACGATGACAAACGGCCCCTTGGCGCGCGGACCATGGTCGTGCAGGATGCGCGCGATGAGTTCCTTGCCCGTGCCGGACTCGCCCAGGATGAGCACGGCCACATCGGTTGGCGCGATGCGCTCCATGAGGGCGTAGAAATCGCGCATGACCGGGCTCTTGCCGCCCCAGAGCTGGTCGCTCAGGCCCTGGCTCTTGCCCTTTCCGGGCTTGGGCGCAGGAGCAGGGTCTTTCCGGCCCAGCAGATCGGCGATCTTCGCCAGGAGCTGGTGCCCGTCAAAGGGCTTGGTCAGGTAGTCGGCCGCGCCGGAGCGGATGGTGCTAACGGCGTCGGGGATGCTGCCGTAGGCGGTGAGCAGGATCACCGGCACCTGGGGCCACTGGGCCAACACCTCACGCAAGAGGCCCACCCCGCCCATGCCGGGCATCTTGACGTCCGAGACCACCAGGTCCACCTGGTGGTGGGCCAGGATCTCGACGGCCTCCTCGGCGCTTCTGGCGGTGAGGGTCTTGTATTGGGCGAAGCTGAGCCGCGCCTCCAACACCTGCAGGATATTCTTGTCGTCGTCCACCACGAGGATGGTGGCGCCCTGGCCAGGCTGGCCGGGCTGCTGGGGGGACTGCTTGGGGTGTTCCATAGGCACGGGCGGGCTACTCCAGCCCCTTCTTCTTGTGGCTGATCTCCTGGTGCAGGCGCTCCAGGGCGTTGAGCTGGCTGCGCAGGGCCTCGGCCTCAGCCGTCTTCCGGCGCAGCAGATCCTTGGTCTTGCCGCTCTCCTCCTGGCACCCGGCCAGGCGCTGGGAGCGCGCCAGTTCGCGGTCGATCTCGACCCCGGAAAGCAGGGGTGGGCTGGACTGGCTGCTGGAGGCGGCCAGGCGCGGCAGGAGCGGGGTAATCAGGCGCGGATCCTCGGAGGGCAGGCTCTCAGGGGTCATCTGCACCCAGGTATTCCAGAGGCTCAGGCCCGCGTGCAGGTCTTCCGGGGTCTTGGCCATGGCCAGGCGGGCGCAGGCCAGGCCGAAATAGGCCTTGCGCGCCAGCACCGGTGCGGTCACATCTCCGGCGAGCCGCTGGAAGATGCTGGCGGCCTTCTCATACTGCCCGGCCAGGTACGAGTCCACGGCCAGGACATAGTCCGCCTGAGGGTCCGGCTGCTGCTGGCCCTCGCCCGGTCGCGGGGCGAAGAACGAACAGCCCGCGAGGCCCAGAACAAGGATCAGCATGGCGGCCAGCCCAGCAGGGCGTGGCAGCAGCCGGGGCAAAACGGGACGCTGCGTCATGACCATATTGCTATACCATCGCCTGCGGCTTGGGAAGGGAAAAGCAAAAGCTCGACCCGCAGCCCGGCGCGCTGTTCAGCCACATGGTGCCGCCGTGGGCCTCCACGATACCCTTGGCGATGGACAGGCCGAGGCCCAGGCCAGCCACGCTGCCGCGCACCGAGGGCTCGCGGTAGTACTTGAGGAAGATGCGCGGCTGCTCCTCAAGGGTGATGCCCGGTCCCTCGTCCACCACGCAGAAAATCACCGAGTTGCCCGTGGGCTCCGGGGTCACGCTCAGGCGCACCACGGAGTCCGGGGGCGAGAACTTCACGGCGTTGCCCAGGAGGTTGGCCAGCACCTGGGTCACATGCTCCTGGTCGGCCTCCACAAACACGAACTGCTCCGGCAGCTCGGTCTTCAGCTGGATGTTCTTGGCCAGGGCCGTGGACTGCAGGCGCTCCACCGCGCTGCGCGCCAGGGCCGAGGCGTCCAGCGGCGCGGTGACCAGCCGCAGGCGCTGGGATTCCAGGCTGGAGACCTTCATCAGCCGCTCCAGGAGGTTCGTCAGGCGCAAGGCCTCCTGCCGGGAGATGTCCAGGAAATGGTGCTGCTTCTCGTTGACCTCGCCAAAAACCCCATCGGCCACCAGATCCACGGACTCACGGATGCTGGTCAAGGGCGTACGGATCTCGTGGGAGAGCATGGCGATGAAGTCCTGGCGCATGCGCTCCTCTTCCTGGAGCCGCCCGGTCATGTTGTTAAAGGCCTGGGCCAG
>MGTN01000073.1:11033-11251 GCA_001799475.1 Desulfovibrionales bacterium GWA2_65_9
TCGCCGCGGCCAAGCTCGCGGATGCCCCGGCGGATCTCCGAGAGCGAGAGGTTCAAGCGGTAGGCGATGAACACGCTGCCCAGCACGCCAATGGTGATGCTGGCCACCAGGCCGATGAAGCCCAGGCGCTCGGCAGCCTGGCTCCTGGCCGCCAGTTCGTTCAGCCGGGACTCCATCTCCTCCTGGTTGGCCTGGCGCGTCTCGGAGAGGATATCCAG
>MGTN01000073.1:11276-13273 GCA_001799475.1 Desulfovibrionales bacterium GWA2_65_9
CCAGGAAGCTCTCCATATATGTGTCTTTCTGCAATATTTCAAAGCGCTTGCGATTCTCCTCCATGGACAAGAGCAACTGGATCATACGCTGGGCGGACTTGTCGATGTCGTAATTGACGTTGACGATGGCGCTTGAGACCTCGACCAGGCTCTGGATGCGCAGGAAGAGCACGCTGGTGGTGGCGTAGAAGATGGCCACCAGGACCAGGCACCAGATGAGCAGCTTGCCGGTGATGCCGAGGCGTCGGGAGACGGGTCTGTCCACAGAGACTCCAGGTGGGAGGTTTCACCGCTGGTCAAACCCTACCCGAGAACGCGGCCGGGGTCCATGACAGACCAGTCTAGGGTCTGTTTCCAAATGATGGGTTTTGTTCCCTGGCGAGGAGAGAGCCTATTTTGGGGCCAGGGGGTGTACTCATGCGGTACAGCCCTGGGCCAAAATCGGCTCACAACGACGTCCAGGGGGCAAAAGACGCTTTTAGAAACAGGCCCTAGCCGGAATTACTGCGCTTTTGCCGGGTTCAAGGGCAGCACATCCAGCACGAGCACATCCGGCGGCGCCAGCACGCGCATGGGCGGCCCCCAGAAGCCCGCCCCCGCGCTCACGCCCAGGAGCTGGCCGCCCTCCTCGTACCAGCCGCCCATGAACTCGTTGAACAGGTGCACCACGAGATAGAACGGGAAGAGCTGGCCCCGGTGGGTGTGGCCCGAAAGCATGACCTCGAGGCCCAGCGGCTGCGCCGCTTCCCGCCAGGCATGGGGCCGGTGGTTCATGAGGATGTGGAAACGCTCCGGGTTGATGTCCCGCGCCAGGGCGCGGATCTCGCTGGAAATAACCCCGGTGACATCGCCGGCCCGGCCGGGGTCGTCCACGCCCAAAAGCTCCACCCCGGTGCCTGGCAGATCCACGGCGCGCCCGCGCAACAGCTCCGCCCCGGCCCAGCGGAAGACCAGGGCGCTCTTGGCGTCGCCCTCGTAGCGCTCGTGGTTGCCAAAGACCCCGAACATGCCCAGGCGCGGCTTCATGGTCCGCAACAGGGCGGCCTGCGGCTCAAGGGCCTCGGGGTGGTCGTTGACGATGTCGCCCACCAGGAGCACGAGGTCCGGGGCCTGGGCCTGCACCAGCCGCACCAGGGCCGTGAGCCGCGAGTCCAGGGTCAGCGCGCCCAGATGCAGGTCGCTTAGGGCCACCACGCGCACGGGCCGGAGCACCTTGGCCGAGTGGATCTGCCGCGAGAGCACGCGCACACTGCCGCCCTCGTGCACGCCCCAGACAACGGTCAGCACAGTCAAAGAGACGATGACCAGGAGGGCACGCGGCGAACGCAAAAGCGGAGCCAGACGCGGAAACACCAGCCGCGAAAGCTGTTCAGCGACGAAGAAAATAACCTGATACAGAAACAGGTAAGCCACCACCCCGAAGGTGCCATAGCCCAGCCACCAGGCCGGACGGGCCAGGGCCATGGGCCAGCTCTCGGGCATGAGCCGGGTGCTGGCCAGGAACAGGCTCACAAAAAGCCCGCCCAGAAGCGTCAGGACATAGGCCCGCCGCGATTGTCTTGCCTGGCGATGGATCTGCACCAGCACCACAAGCAGCATGAGCATGAAGATGAGGGTGAAGACAACGTAGAAGCGCATGGGGGGGAGCTCCGGGGTTGACGCGCCAAACAGTCCACTGGCGCTGGTCATGTCCGGGGCACACTAGAAGCGCCGGGCGGCCCACGTCAAGTGTCCAGCGCACAGGGCTTTACGCGCGGGGCGGTTCTGGGGCATGATGCCTGCACACCACACCGGAGGCCCCATGCGCACGCTCTATCTCGTCTATCGCGTCACCAAGGAAGGCGAACGCCACCCAGAAACCATCATGGCCATGGTCGAGGACGACCTCAAGACCGCCGCCGAGGCCCTCGACCGCGTCATCCACGACGACAACCCCGAAGACGCCCTGCGCGAAGGCGAACGCTGGGAGTTCGTGCCCCAGGAGCTCGCATCCGCCG
>MGTN01000074.1:0-4299 GCA_001799475.1 Desulfovibrionales bacterium GWA2_65_9
CCTGCGCCTGCTGCACCGCTCCGAGGCGCTCTCCGTGCCCCTGGCCGAAGGGCTGTGCGATGCCTACGATTTTTTGCAGACCCTGCGCATGCGCACCCAGGCCGTGCGCCTGCGCCAGGGCAAGCCGCTGGACAACGACATCCGGCCTGACACCCTGGGCGCCATGGAGCGCGAGCGCCTGCGCGCGGCCTTTAAGCTCACCGCCGAGTTCCAGAGCCTGCTCTTCGAGAAGTACGGCCTGCGGATGCTGGGGTAGGGCACCCTGCGGGGGTGCGTCACCGGGGGCCGACCGGATGGCGTGGCACAAAGCGAGCGGAGCGGGCCATGGGGTTTCCTGGGCGGACATGAGCCGAGCCTCAGGCGTTCTGCGCTCACGCGGGATGCCGCAGGCAACGGTTCCGGTCCGGGGGGCCGCAGGAAGGGCCTTGTTGGGCTTTGCGTCATGGCCCGCCTGCCGGGCATGATCCTAAACGAGTGAGGTGACCCATGCGCTCTCTGTCGTCCATCGCCATCGGGCTGTGCCTGCTCGCCTGCCCCGCCCTGTCTCTGGGTGCGTCCTGGAAGCAGCTGTCAGCCGATATGTTCATCGATCCGGCCTCGGTGATACGCAGCCGCGACGCCGTGCACGCGAATGTGAAGTACACCTATGACGCCGAGGACGGCGCGCGGCTGCAGAAGACCTTCAAGTCCAAGGCGCGCCCGCAGCACTCGGTCCAACGCAAGAACTTCTACTGCAACACCCGCATGGTCTCCACAACGAGCTACACCTACTACGCGGCCGACGGGACCGTCATCGCCACCGGCACCATCCAGACCCAGCAGAAGACGGATGTCCAGCCGGGCTCCAGGATAGAGGTCGTCATCGACGACGTGTGCAAGTGACGCGGGCGCGTTGTGACGCTGGGCGGGCTAGGCGGACAGCCCCAGCCCATCCAGCACTGCCGCCACCCGGTGCCCGTAGGTGTGCGCGCGCGCAAGCTCGGCGCGCCAGGCGGTTTTGAGGTCAGCGGCCAGGGCCGGGGAGGACGTCAGCGTCCGGAAGCGTTCGGCCAGCTCGCGCGGGGCGCGGAAGGTGATCTCCTGCGTCAGCTCGGCCGGGAAGAGGCTGAGGCCCGGCGTGGCGTCGGACACAAGCAGCCCGCCCCAGGCCCAGGTGTCGAAATGGCGCTGGGTGAGCGCGCTGGGCAGAAGCGGATTGGTCAGGTTCAGGTTCGCGCCCGCGCTGGCCGCGATATCCGGCAGGGCCGTGTAGTAGTCCACCGGGCCGCGCAGATCGGAAGCTTTCGGCAGAAGCTCCTGCCAGCCAGCGTCCCCGAACACCGTCACCCGGCCCAGGTCCTCCAGGGCGCGCCCCAGGCACAGCGCGCGCCAGGCCCGGCCCGTCTCCTCGGCGCAGAAGCCCGCCCGGCGCACCTCCGCGCCCGGCCAGAGCCGCTCTATTTTCAGCCGCTCCAGCCACCAGCCGAAATCCGGGCGCTGGCCCTGGTCCAGCATGGCCTGGGCCTCGGCCCATTCCTTGCCTGGCCGGGCGCAGCCCGCGAAGAAGCCGTCCTTGCCCGGAAAGGCGCTGCGGCCCACGAACACCAGCCGCCCGGCCAGCTCGGCCCAGGCCGTGGCGGGCGGGGGCGGGGGGCTGTTCAGGTCGCGCGCGCGGGCGGCCAGGGGCAGGTGGCGGACGTCTGTTGCGCCCAGCCGCTTGAGCGGCTCCACGAACCACTCGTCGGTGACGAACAGCGGCAGGCCGGTCCAGAACCGGGATTTGAGCCCGCTTAGGAGGTGCAGCGGGTTGTCCACGCACCAGACCGCCACCCGCGCCCCGGCGGCCTGGAGCAGGTGGCCGACCTCGCCGAGCGGGTCCAGGCCGCTGAAATTGACGCTCAGGAAGAGCTGCGGGCATTCACCGGCGGCCAGCCAGGCGCGGTAGTCCTCCATGCCGGAGTCTCCGGTGCAGCGCACGCTGAAGCCCAGGTCCTCCAGGGCTTCGCGCAGCTCGATGCGCAGGAGATCGCCCTCGCCGCCGGGCAGCCAGGCCAGGCGCTGGCGCGGGCCAGAAGCAGGGCCAGAAGCAGGGCCAGAAGTAGGGCCAGAAATAGGGGAAATCGCGCTGGCCAAGAGCGCCAGTTGCACGCGGGCCAAAAGCGGCCCCCAGAAGCTCGGGAACAGGCGCTGGCCGGGCGTGTACAGGATGAGCCGCGCGCCGCTTCGGGCTAGGCCCGCCATGTCTTCCGGGGCGGCCTCGGCAAACCCGGCGGGAATGCGGCCACGCCAGTCAGGACCGAGTTGCGCCGCCAGCTCCGGGCATTCCATGTAGCGGATTTTGCCCCGTCCTGGGCCCAGAGCCGGAAACAAATCCGGCAGGTTTTCCGGTTCCGGCCCCAGGCCCAGGAACAGCACGTCCGGCCCCGAACCGCATAGGGTGCGGAAGTCCCCAGGCCCGGCGGGCAGGGTCTTGGCCAGGCCCAGCTCGTCGATGATGCTGGGTCTGCTGGGCCGTGTCCCACTGGGGCAGACCTGGGTGGGGCCGGGCGATTTGGGCCGTGCGGGCATGGGGCTCCTTGGCAATGGGGCCGGTTTGGGCTAGGTGTCGGTCAGCAGGAACCCCATGAAACAATATCGCGACCATTATTTCAAGCGCGCCAAGGCGGAAAATTACCCCGCGCGCAGCGTGTACAAGCTGAAAGAGCTGGACGTCAAATTCTCGCTCCTCAAAGCAGGCCTGAAGGTGCTGGACCTGGGCGCCGCGCCGGGCTCGTGGTCGCTTTTCGCGGCCCAGAAGGTCGGGCCGACCGGCCGCGTGCTGGCCCTGGACATCCAGACCACGGAGCAGGAGTTCCCGGAGAATGTGCACTTCCTGGTGCACGACGCCTTTGAGGACTCCCCGGAACTCCTGGCCATCATGCAGCCGCTCTTGCCCTTTGATCTGGTCATGAGTGACATGGCACCGCGCACCACGGGCGTCAAGTTCACGGACCAGGCCCGGAGCCTGGAGCTCTGCGAACGCGCCCGCGACGTGGCCCTGCGCCGCCTGAAGTCCGGCGGAAACTTTGTGGCCAAGATTTTCGAAGGCCCGGACGCCAAGGGCTTCCAGGAGTCGCTCAAGCCGTACTTCGAGAAGGTGCGTGGTTTCAAGCCCAAAAGCTCGCGCTCCGAGAGCAAGGAAACCTTCATCCTCGGACTTGGTTTCCAGGGACTCGGTTTTCAGGGACTTGGCTTTCGGGACGATCTCGGCTAACGTTCCCTGTTCACCGGGCCACGCGCCCGGACCAAGAATTTTTTTGGAGGAAGAATGTCAGGACACAGTAAATGGGCCACCATCAGGCGCGCCAAGGAAAAAACCGACGCCAAGAAAGGCCAGGTCTTCACCAAGGTCACCAAGGACATCATCCTGGCGGCCAAGGGCGGCGGCGATCCCAACCTGAACGCCCGCCTGCGCGCGGTCATCGCCAAGGCCAAGGCCGCCAACATGCCCAACGACAAGATCGAAACGGCCATCAAGAAGGGCACGGGCGAGCTGGCTGGCGGCGAAGTGTTCGAAATGATGTACGAAGGCTATGCCCAGGGCGGCGTGGCCATGCTCGTTGAGGTCGCCACCGACAACAAGAACCGCACCATCGCCGACGTCCGCCACATCATCGGCAAGGGCGGCGGCAACATGGGCGAGCCCGGTTCCGTGGCCTGGATGTTCGACAAGCGCGGCGTGCTCTCCTTTGACGCGGCCAAGTACACCGAGGACCAGATCATGGAGGTGGCCCTGGAAGCCGGGGCCGACGACGTGGTGGTCGAGGAGGATAGCATCGAGGTGCGCTCCGCGCCCGAGGACTACTCCACCGTGGAGAAGGCCTTTGAGGCTGCCGGCATCATCCCCGAGAGCTCCGAGTTGACCATGGTCCCCAAGAACCTGACCCCGGTGGACGCCGCCACGGCTCGCAAGGTCATGAATCTCATGGAGAACCTGGAGGAGAACGAGGACGTGTCCGCCGTGTACGTCACCGCCGACTTCACCGACGAAATCATGGAAGAGCTGGGGTAGGGGCCATGGCCGGGCCTGTCGTGGTGCTGGGGCTGGACCCCGGAAGCCAGGTGACGGGCTATGGCGTGGTGCGCGAGTCCTCGGGCCGGGCCGAGCTTCTGGCCGTGGGCACCATCCGCACCCCCAGCGGGGGCGAGATGGCCGAGCGCCTCGGCGTCATCTTCACCCGCGTGGCCGAGCTCATCCGGACCCACAGCCCGGACGAGGCCGCCATCGAGAGCGTCTTCGTGTCCAAGAACACCGCCTCGGCCTTGAAGCTCGGGCAGGCG
>MGTN01000074.1:4341-7904 GCA_001799475.1 Desulfovibrionales bacterium GWA2_65_9
GGCGTGGCCATCTGCCACCTGAACGAGCGCCGGCTTCGCAAGCTCACCGGGGCTGCAAGCTGATGCCTGCTTGTAAACGGATGGGGGCCGCAAGCTGATGGGGGTGTCATGATCGCCTACATCGAGGGACGCCTGCTGGAAGTCACCGGCAAGGGCTGCGTGGTGCTCACCCCCGGCGGGGTGGGCTACGAGATCGCCCTGCCCACCACCGCGTTGGTCGGCCTGCCGCCCAAGGGCGGCGAGGTCATGCTCTTCACGCACCTCATCGTGCGCGAGGACGCCCAGGACCTCTACGGCTTCACGGCCAGGGACGACCGCGACCTGTTCCGCCTGCTCATCGGCATCGACAAGCTGGGGCCGAAGAAGGCCCTGGCCATCCTCTCGCACTTCCGCCCCGACCATCTGCGCGAGCTGGTGCTGCGCGAGGACGCCGACATGCTGGCCACGGTGCCGGGCATCGGGCCGAAGTCCGCGCGCGAGATCATGTGGAAGCTCAAGGACAAGGTGGCGGGCATCAAGACCGGGCCGCTGACCTCCACGCCCGCCCAGGACCAGCCCCACAGCGAGTATTTCGACGCCCTCGCCGGCATGAAGGCCCTCGGATATACCGAGGAGGAGGCCCGCGGCCTGATGAAGGGCATCTTTGACGCCGAGCCGGACATCGACGCCTCCGCAGCCCTGCGGCTGGCCCTGAAGAAGATCGCGGCGGCGCGCTCATGACCGGCGCCAGCCCCAAGCCCCCTCTGTCGGCCCTGTCTGCGGCAGACGACACCATCCGCCCCCAGCGGCTCGCGGACTTCATCGGCCAGGACGACCTGCGCTCGAACCTCGGCGTGTTCATCCAGGCGGCGCGGGAACGCGGCAAGGCGCTGGACCACACGCTGTTTTCCGGCAGTCCCGGCCTGGGCAAGACCACGCTGGCCCAGATCATGGCCAGCGAACTCGGCGTGAGCATGGTCTCGACCTCCGGCCCGGTGCTGGAGCGCGTGGGCGACCTGGCGGCCATCCTGACCAACCTTTCGCGCCACGATATCCTCTTCATCGACGAGATCCACCGCATGCCGGCCAGCGTGGAGGAGATTTTGTATCCCGCCATGGAGGACTACAAGATCGACCTGATCATCGGCCAGGGGCCGGGCGCGCGCACGGTCAAAATTGATCTTGAGCCGTTCACCCTGGTCGGCGCCACCACCCGCGTGGGGCTTTTGACCTCGCCCCTGCGCGACCGCTTCGGCTGCGTGTTCCGCCTGGAGTTCTACTCGCCCGAGGAACTCTCGCGCATCGTGCTGCGCGCGGCGGGCATCCTGGGCGTGCAAATCACCGAGGAGGGGGCCTGGGCCATCGGGCGCAGGTCGCGCGGAACCCCGCGCATCGCCGGGCGGCTCCTCCGGCGCATCCGCGACTACGCGCTGGTGCAGGGCCAGGCCACGGTGGACAAGGGGCTGGCCGAGGACTCCCTGGACAAGCTGGACGTGGACCCCTACGGCCTGGACCAGATGGACCGCAAGATCCTCTCGCTCATCGTCAACCAGTTCAGCGGCGGCCCGGTGGGGGTGAAGACCATCGCCGTGGCCTGCTCCGAGGAATCGCGCACCATCGAGGACATTTACGAGCCCTTCCTCATTCAGTGCGGGTTCATCAAGCGCACCCCGCGCGGCCGCGTGGCCACGGCCAAGGCCTATCAGCACCTCAAGATGCGCATGGACGGGGGCGGGGACGGCCTGCTTTAGCACCAGCGAACAGGTAAAGAAGGCAGATGAAAAGGCAGCGTAACCATCACCCCGCCAGAGGCGGCAGTGTCAGGTGAATACTATCTCTGTACATTTAGGACTTGACCGTGCAATCGCTCAGGTGGTTAAAGATACATGTATCATGCAGGGAATATAATAAATATTCTTCGTGTTTTGTTGTTAAATGCATTGAGGTGTGGTGACCCTTATCCATTTGTTTTGACAATTTTTTTAACAAATAAATGCAACATGTCGTGTATAAATTGCATAACAAGAAATGCTATCAAAAAAGATATCAATGTTAATGAGGCAAGAATGATCGCAGATCGAAAAATTCCAGTAATTTGTGTAATGGGGGGAGAGCCAACACTACACGATTCATTTGTTGATATATTAAACTTAATGAGCAACAATAATTCTTTTGTTATTGTATACACCAATGGGACAAACGTTGAAGTATTTAAAGATCTGGATAATGTTAGAATGATAAGGGTTGTAGTTTCGTTGCATCCAAATGATAACAAAGATGTTCTCAATAAAAAAGTGTCATTTATAAAAAAAATCAGGTCGTTAGGGTACGATGTATATACTAACATCACTGTGTCTAGCGATATCGATATGTATAATGATGTTATTGTTCCCGACGCATATTTATCCGAAGTAGCGCTTCATTCAAGAAAAATATATGTGTCAAAGTATCATATGGTAAATTGTATCACAACCAAAAGAGAGTTAACATTTTGCAAGGATGTGGCAAGGTATATAAATAATGTGTACGACATCAAAGTTGTTTGCCAGGCGGAGGCCTCCTTGTTCCAGCGAGTTCTCTTGCGGATGGCTTCATTTATACTTTATGGCGAAAAAGTAAACTGGTGTAGCATGTACCCATTTAGGCGCTATGTTTATAATGATATACTCTTTGGTGATTGTCCATTGTGTAAGGATGGTACTAAATGATCAATACTATAATCATTGTTATGATGTCCCTGATACTTGTGATTTCAGTTATAATATCAATTAGTATTTCCGTTTGCTTTTTGGGCATTGTATTTGAGAAAAATATTTTTTTTCGAGGAGCATTTAAACGACAACCATCTATTCATCCAAGTTTTCTCGCTCATTTCAATTCAACAAATAGAAAGGCACCAGGTATTTCTATTTTAGATAACCTGGCAACAATTCTCGTTTGCCTAATTACAATAATCCCAATATATTTTAATATCAAACTGCTCGCCGTGTATTTTATCCCTCTCTTCTTTATTAGTTTATCCTTTTTGTTTTCACTATTATACAGAGGAGCAGAGCATTTATATCATTACAATCAATGGATTGTGAATAATAGCTCCATCACGGTTCCTTTGTTATGCGTATTAAAGAAAAAAAAGCCCAACGAGTATAATGAGGTTCTCGAACTTCTATCAAAAGGCGAAACGCGAACTTTGCTGCTTAAGTACCCAGATATATATACAAAAATTGGAGCACCACATCTTTGGAATTCTGTAAATAATACTAAGGTTACTGTATGGCTTACATTCTTGGTAATAATACTTCTTGTAGTTTCGTTGCTATTTAGCTTGCCAGAACTGTTTAAATATTATCATATTTTGTATAGTCAGCTGCTTGATTATTTTAAACTTTTTTCCCCGTAGGTGGTGGAGACGAGGGGATTGGACCCCTGACTTAGGAATCCGTTCTGAGGCCCTCTTTAACTTTCGGTCGCACGCGCCATGCTCTCGCGCATTTGTACAACAAGGAGACCGCACCCTTGCTGACCCTCACGACATCCGAAGCCCGGAAACGCTTCTGCCGCCTCGTGGACGAGGTGCGGGATAC
>MGTN01000074.1:7923-14628 GCA_001799475.1 Desulfovibrionales bacterium GWA2_65_9
CCATACGCGAGGGGCTGGCCACGCCCGTTGAGGAGTGCGGCGCGGAGTGCGGTTCGCTTCAAGATGCGCATTGACGGGGGCGACGGTTCCCTGTAAGGGCTGCACTGTGCGTGGGGCCTGCCCGCTGGGAGAGCCTGCACGCACGGATTGAGACAGTATCGTCCCAGTTGGACCTTGTTTCCTAACAGACACCCGAACCGACGCGCCGACCGGAGAATGCCGGGAACCGGCGCAAGCCCTCCCCTGGACCTGGACGCACGAGACGCCCGCCGCTCCACGGGAACACGGAGGAACCGCCATGTTCGGACAGCTTTTCCAGCCCATGCACCTGCTGCTGGTCCTTGTCATCGCCCTGTTTGTGTTCGGCCCGAACAAGCTCCCGCAGCTTGGCGCCAGCATCGGCAAGAGCATCCGCGAACTGCGCAAGGGCCTGGACGGCGTTGCCGCCGATCCGGCTGCCCAGCCGTCGCAGACCGCCCAGCAGCCAGAGACCAAGAAATAGCTCGCCGCCGCACCGCCTGCCGGGACATTGTTCCGGTCTGAGCCTTTGCGGCGGCATTGGAGTTGCCGGAGTCCGCGCACCTGCGGGCTGTCGGCTTTTGGCGTTTGCGCGCTGCTCCCGGCGCGGGCCTCGCGTGAACCGGACCAGGGTTGTGGCGCAATTGTCACGCAAGTGCGGTTGACAGTTTTCACTGCCCGGGTCTAATACCATGGCAGCCTATTCAACACCTTCAGAGGAAGCAATGGACGACCCATACAGTAAAATCTTGAAACTGTTTAAGTTTATAAAGCAAGAAAGCGAATACGAGTTGCCCGCACCGGCTGCTCGCGTCTAAAGCCGCCCAGCGCGTAAGCGCATACCGGGCCGCCCCTGACGCGCCGCCGCTGTAAAGCTGGCGACGCATAGAGCAGGAGGTGGCCGATGCCACACACCCTTATTCGGCTCTCAACTCGCGCGGGATTGCCCGCGACACGCGTCCATTCATGCTCGCTGCGGATTGCGCATGCGGTTTGCCAAACGGTTGCACCCCCCCGGAGGCCCGCATGAACCAGCCCGACAGCGGCATCTTTTTGAGCGCAGTGCTGGACCGCCCGGTCATCAGCCTGTCCGGTCGCGAGATCGGCAAACTGTGGGACGTGGCCATGAGCCCCGGCGAGCCCTTGCCCCTGGTGAAGCACCTGCTGGTGCGCAAGGCCGGGAAGGTCCGGCGCGTGCCCTGGGCCGACATCGCCCTGTTCAACCCCGTGGTGGTGTCGCTCAAGGGTGAGCTGGAGGGCGCGGGCGGGGTGCCTGAGCTTGAGGATGAGGTGCTCATGCGCCGGGACATCCTGGACAAGCAGATCGTGGATGTGGACGGCGCCCGCGTGGTGCGCGTCAACGACCTGAAGCTCATGATGGTGCTGGACGACCTGTGCCTTGCCGCGGTGGATGTGGGCTTCCGGGGCGTGCTGCGCCGTCTGGGCTACCTCAAGGCCTGGGACTTCCTGGGCGGGGTGCTGCACAACCCCCTGGCGCGCAAGGAGATCGACTGGCTGTTCGTGCAGCCCCTGGGCGCGAACCTCTCGCGGCTGACCCTCACCGTCACCCGCGACAAGCTTTCGGACCTGCACCCGGCCGACCTTGCGCACATCATTTCTCAACTGCCGCACCAGAATATCTCGGCGGTGTTGAATTCGCTGGACATGGATGTTGCGGGCGAGGCCCTGGGCGAGATGGAGCCCGAGGATTCCAGCCGCGTGCTGAGCCAGCTGGACAGCTCCCACGCCGCCGACGTGCTGGAGGAGATGCCCCCGGACGAGGCGGCAGACGTGCTGGCCGAGCTGTCCGACGAGAAGGCCCAGGAGCTTTTGTCGCACATGGACCCCGAGGACGCCGAGAAGGTCCAGGAGCTGCTGGAGCACGAGGACGACTCTGCTGGCGGCCTGATGAACAACGAGTATCTGTTCGTGGCCCCGGACGCCACCGTGGACGATGCTATGACCCAGGTGCGCCTGCTGGCTGCCGAAATCGACAACATCTATTATGTGTACGTGGTGGACGAGGGGGAGCAGCTCTTCGGCGTGCTGAGCCTGAAGCGCCTGTTGCTCGCGTCCGGGGAAACCCCGGTGGCCGAGATCATGAGCCGCAACCCCAAGAGCGTGCACGTCGATTCCGCCCTGGACGAGGTCTTCGAGCTGGTGGTGCAGTACAAGCTGGCCGCCGTGCCCGTGCTGGAAGAGGACGGCAGGATGGCGGGCATCGTCTCCGCCGACGACATCATGGAACATTTCCTGCCCTTCGCCCAGCGCTGGAAGCAGTACAAGGCCCTGCGCAAGTTCTAGCGCCAGCCGGGTGGGGGGTACAATGACCGCAACAAAAATCATCGCGCCCCTGCGCAAGCTGAACCGCCGGAACGTATTCATGTTCCTGGCCCTGCTCGGGCCGGGCATCATCACCGCCAACGTGGACAACGACGCCGGCGGCATCACCACCTACTCCCTGGCCGGGGCGCAGTTCGGGCTCTCGCTTCTGTGGATCATGCTGCCGACCACCGTGGCGCTGGTCGTGGTGCAGGAGATGTGCGCGCGCATGGGCGCGGTGACGGGCAAGGGCCTGTCCGACCTGATCCGCGAGAGCTTTGGCGTCAAGATCACCTTCTATGTCATGATCGCCCTGCTCTTGACCAACCTGGGCAATACCGTGAGCGAGTTCGCGGGCATCGCCGCCAGCATGGAGCTCTTCGGCATCAGCAAGTACATGTCCGTGCCGCTGGGCGCGGTGGTGGTCTGGCTGCTCATCGTCAAGGGCTCCTACCGCATCGTGGAGAAGGTCTTCCTGGTGGCCTGCCTGGTCTACATCGCCTATCCCGTGGCCGCCTTCATGTCCGGGCCGGACTGGGGCGTTGTGCTCAAGGCCTCGGTGGTGCCGGACTTCAAGGTCACGCCCGATGCCGTGACCATGATGATCGGCATCGTGGGCACCACCATTGCCCCGTGGATGCAGTTCTACCAGCAGGCAAGCGTGGTGGAGAAGGGCATCACCAAGGAGAACTACGCCTTCTCGCGTCTGGATGTCATCGTGGGCTGCTTCATGGCCATTGTGGTGGCCTTCTTCATTGTGGTGGCCTGCGCCGCCACCATCTTCAAGGCCGGGATACGGATCGAGACCGCCGCCGACGCCGCCCTGGCTCTGACCCCGCTGGTGGGCAGGTACGCCACCACGCTGTTCGCCATCGGCCTGTTCAACGCCTCGCTGTTTGCGGCCTGCGTGCTGCCCCTGTCCACGTCCTATTACATCTGCGAGGGCCTGGGCTGGGAACTCGGCGTGGGCAAGGACTTCCGCGAGGCTCCGCAGTTCTTCTGGCTGTTCACCATCATCATTGCCGTGTCCGCAGGCATCATCCTCCTGCCCGGCGCGCCGCTCATCGCCATCATGTTCATCTCGCAGGTGGTCAACGGCGCGGTGCTGCCCTTTGTGCTCATCATCATGCTGATGCTCATCAACGACAAACGGCTCATGGGCGACTACGTCAACAAGGCGACCTTCAACATCATCGCCTGGGCCACGGTGGTCATCGTCATGGGGCTGACAGTGGTCATGACCCTGGACATTATCTTCCCCGGCTTCATCGCCCGGCTCATGGGCAACTGACAGCCCACTGCTCCTGTTCCGCCTATTCCGTCCGGCAGGCCCGGTGTCCGTTGACACTGCGCGGTCCTTCTCCTATATCATGCTCCAGATGGGGACTTGTTCTGTCCCTGGATTCTTGGGGCGGGAGCAAGCCATAAGGGAGGCGGCCATGACTCTTCTGACCATCGACAGTGAACTGTGCGACCGGGAAGGGGCCTGCATTGACTCCTGCCCGCATAGGCTGCTGCTGCGCGGCCCGGACGGCTTCCCTGTGGAGCGCGACGACGCGGCCAGCCTGTGCATCCGTTGCGGGCAGTGCGTGTCCGTGTGCGCCAAGGGCGCGTTGACCAACCACCTGCTGGAGGGCCAGGAGTTTCTGGACAAGTCCACCCTGAACCGGGCTGCTGATCCGCTGGCCTATGCCATGATGACCCGGCGCTCTGTGCGCACGTTCAAGCGCCGCCCCGTGGACAAGGCGGTGCTCAAGACGCTTTTTGGCGTGGTGCGCTATGCCCCCACGGCCAACAATTCCCAGAAGCTCTGGTGGATCGTGACCCTGGAGACCGAAGGCACAAGGAATCTTGCCGCGCTGGGGCTGGATTGGCTGCGCAAGACGTATTTCCCGGACAGCCTCGATGAGGTCTGGACGGGTGACGCGGACCCGGTGCTGCGTGGCGCGCCGCATCTCTTGCTGTGCTGCGCCCCGGAGGACTACCGCTGGGCGGCGACGGACTGCGCCATCGCCGTGACGCATCTGGAGCTGCTGGCCGCTTCGCGCGGGCTGGGCACGTGCTGGTCGGGCGTCTTCCTGCGCGCCCTGGAGGGCTGGCCGCCCCTGGCCGAGGCCCTCGGCCTGCCGCCGGGGCAGAAGGTCTATGCCGGGCTCGTCCTGGGCTACCCGCGCCATGAGCACCGCCTGGTGCCCCCGCGCAAGCCTGCGGCCGTGAACTGGCGCTAGGAAGCCCATTTTCCAAACACGCAGAACCGCCCGGCTCCACAAAGGCTGCCGGGCGGTTCTGCCTTGAAGCGTGGCGTGGGAAAAGTTAGCCGCGCGCGGCCTCGATTCTTTCCTTGATCAGGGCCATGGCCCGCTTGGCCACCTGGGTGATCTCCGGCTTGCTGACCTGGTCGTCCGCGCCCACGGCGTCGCCCTTGTGGCGCAGTTTGTCCGAGATGATGGACGAGAACAGGATCACCGGCAGATCCTTGAGGATGGGGTCTTCCTTGATGCGCTTGGTCAGGTTGTGGCCGTCCATGACCGGCATCTCGATGTCCGAGATGACCACCTGCACATAGTCGGTCACGGGCCGGTTCTCTTCCTCGGCGATCTTCTTGATGTGCAGCAGGCGCTCCCAGCAATCCCCGCCGTGGTTGGTCTTCTCCACCAGGAAGTTGGCCCTGTGCAGCAGGTCGCCGATCATCTCGCGGATGAGGGTGGAGTCGTCGGCGATGAGCGCGCGGTACTGGGTGTCGGCCTCCCAGGTCACGTTCTCGTCGAAGCGCAGGCCCAGTTCCGGGTTCAGCTCGGCCACGATCTTCTCCAGGTCCAGGATGAAGATGATGCGGCCCTCAAGGCGCACCACGCCGGTGATGGAGTTCGAGGCCAGCGAGGACATGTATTTGTTGGGCGCCTCCACCTCCTCCCAGCTGATGCGGTGGATGCGCGTGACGCCGGAAACCAGAAAGGCCGTGGTCACGTTGTTGAATTCACAGACGATGACCTTGGGCGGTTCCTTGTCGCCGTGCTCTTTCTTGAGCCACAGCCCCAGGTCCACCAGGGGGATGATCTGGTTGCGCAGGTTGAAGGCGCCGAGCACCGAGGGGTGCGAGACCTGGGGCATCTCCGTGATCTTGGGCATCCGGATGATCTCCAGAACCTTGGCCACGTTGACACCGTAGTAGCCCTTGTAGGACTCCTCGGACCCGGTCTTGGGCTCCTCCAGGTAGAACTCCACGATTTCCAGTTCGTTCGTTCCGGCCTCGAGAAGGATATTGGTGACGTTTGTGCTCATTGGCGGCTCCGTGTTCCGGCGGTTCGTTGAGAGGCCCGGGGGCAGGTTACAGCGCCCGGAGATGGGCTTCAATCTCGTCAATGATCCTTTTCGGCGTGGAAGCGCCAGCAGTTAAGCCCATGCGCCCATATTTTACTACGTTAATGCCACGCAGGTCGTCAACGGTCTCCACAAGAATGGTGGGCGTGTGCTGCGCCTCGATGACCTGGGCCAGCCTGCGGGTGTTGCCGCTGGCCTTGCCGCCCGCCACGACCACGCAGTCGGCCTTGGCGGCCAGGCGGATGGCCTCGTCCTGGCGCAGGCGCGTGGCGTCGCAGATGGTCTGTAGCACCACCACCTCATCCTGTAGGCGCAGGCCCAGGTCGGCCTTGATCTGCTCGAATCCCTGGCGGTCCTGGGTGGTCTGGGCGGCCAGGAAATAGCTTGTCCCCGGGCTCAGCGGATGGACAGCCAGCTCTTCCGGGGTCTCGAAGACAAAGGCGCCCTGGCCGGCGTAGCTCAAGAGCCCGCGCACTTCGGGGTGGTCGTCCTCGCCGAAGAGCAGCAGCCTGCGCCCGGCCTCGGCCTGCTCGCCGATGAGCAGCTGGGCGCGCTTGACCTTGGGGCAGGTGGCGTCCACCACTTCCACGCCGCGTTCCACGAGTTCGCGCTCCTCGTCGGCTGGGATGCCGTGGGCGCGGATGACCACGCGCGCGCCTGGGGGCACCTCGGCCACGGTTTTGGCCAGGACCACGCCGCGTTTGCCGTACTCGCCCAGCACCTGCGGATTGTGGATGATGGGGCCGAGCATGTATGTGGGACGACGGGTGTCCTTGGCCAGCAGGTCGTCGAGCTTTTTCAGGGCCAGCCCAACGCCCATGCAGAAGCCCGCCAGCCGGGCGCGGATGACTTCCATAGCGTGCATCTCCACACGGCGCTGCGTGCCCGAACCGGGCCACTGACGCGCCAATCCTTCTTAATGTCCCAGGCAGCGCCCGGAGTCAACAGCGTTGGCCGGGCAGGGGAGTCATGTCCTGTAAGCGTCCGCGAGGTCGCAGGCGTCCGAAAAATCCGCCTGCTCAAGGGGCCCGCTGGTCTGGCAGA
>MGTN01000074.1:14660-17013 GCA_001799475.1 Desulfovibrionales bacterium GWA2_65_9
GTTGCGGGCCAGGCGGATGTGCAGGGCCGTGGTTGCGGCCAGGGACTCCGGCGTGCGCGCAGCACTCTCCCGCCCGGCCAGGATGTCCTTCAGGCGCTGGAAGATCATGGGGTCGACGAGCGCACCACGCGCGAACATGACCCCGGCTGCGCCCGTCTGGGCCAGGCAGCGGGCCGCGTCTTCGGCGGTGAACAGGTCGCCGCTGGCCAGCACCGGGATGTCCACAGCGCGCACCAGCTGGCTGATGGCGCTCCAGTCGGCCGTTCCGCCGAAGAGCTGCCTGGCCGTGCGCGGGTGCAGGGTCAGCCAGCCCGCGCCCAGGTCCTCCAGGCGTTGGCCGATCTCGAGGTAGTTCTCCTCGCCCGGCTTAATGCCCAGGCGCAGCTTGACCCCGACCCGGCCCGCTCCGGCGTGGCGCAGCATGATCTTGGCGATGGCCAGAAGCTGGGCAGGCCTGGCCATGAGCGCCGAGCCGCTGCCGCTCTTGTTGACCTTGCGCACGGAGCAACCGCAGTTCAGGTCGAAGTGCGTGAACCCGCGCTCAAGGAGCTGCGGCATGGCGCGCTCGAAGATGTCCGGCTCGGAGCCGAAGAGCTGCACCACCAGGGGGGAGTCCTCCGCAGCCGAGGTTAAGAGCCGCGTGGTGCCGTGGCCGCCGAAGACCAGGCCCTTGGCGCTGACCATCTCGGTCACCGCGCAGGCCGCGCCAAAGGTGCGGCAGAGCATGCGGAAGGGGAGGTCGGAGTAGCCGGCCAGGGGGGCCAGCCAGGGGGCGTCGGGTTTGATGGGCAGCGTATGCATGGCGAGAGGGGAGATAGGTCTTTAGGAGCTGGCAGTCAAAGGGTGATTTACAAGAAATGTGGCGAAAGCGAAGATATTTTGCGTGCGGCCCGCAAAATATGTTGACAAGCAGGGGGGATTCAAAATAGAGAGTTCGGCCTTGGAAACGAGGGAATTGCAGGTGTCCACCGCGTCAGTGACGCGCCATCGGTGGACGAAAATGCTTGCAATTCATGGGCAGGGCGTGTATGCGTCCATGTTCACACGCTGGCGTAGCTCAATGGCAGAGCAGCTGATTTGTAATCAGCAGGTTGCGGGTTCAAGTCCCATCGCCAGCTCCAGAGTTTTAAGTGAATGGTGGGGTTCCCGAGTGGCCAAAGGGAACAGACTGTAAATCTGTCGGCGTCAGCCTTCGGAGGTTCAAATCCTCCCCCCACCACCACATACGCGGCAAGAAACGTCGTAGGAGACAGGGCTTTGGTACTGTCGTAGGGACTACGGATTACCGCGCGGGAATAGCTCAATTGGCTAGAGCATCAGCCTTCCAAGCTGAGGGTTGCGGGTTCGAGTCCCGTTTCCCGCTCCAAAGTCCAGGCCCATCGGGGGCCTCCTAAGGCGATCTTAGGCCCATGTAGCTCAGTCGGTAGAGCACTTCCTTGGTAAGGAAGAGGTCAACGGTTCAATTCCGTTCATGGGCTCCATATTTTTTCACGGACAACCGCTGACACAAGCACAGGGGGTTCCAAAATGGGTAAGGCCAAATTTGAGCGCAAGAAGCCTCACGTCAACATCGGCACCATCGGTCACATCGACCACGGCAAGACCACCCTCACCGCCGCCATCACCAAAACGGCGTCGATGATGGGCATGGGCTCTTACGTTGCCTTCGACCAGATCGACAAGGCTCCGGAAGAGAAAGAGCGCGGCATCACCATCGCCACCGCACACGTGGAGTACGAGACCAAGAATCGTCACTACGCCCACGTCGACTGCCCCGGTCACGCCGACTACATCAAGAACATGATCACTGGCGCTGCCCAGATGGACGGCGCGATCCTGGTCGTGGCCGCCACCGACGGCCCCATGCCCCAGACCCGTGAGCACCTGCTGCTCGCCCGTCAGGTCGGCGTGCCTTACATGGTCGTCTTCATGAACAAGTGCGACATGGTCGACGACGCCGAGCTGCTCGAACTCGTCGAGCTGGAAATGCGCGAGCTGCTGACCAAGTACGGCTTCCCCGGCGACGACGTGCCCATCATTCAGGGTTCCGCCCTGAAGGCTCTGGAGAGCGACGACCCGAAGAGCGAGGAGTGCAAGTGCATCCTGGCCCTGCTTGAAGCCTGCGACACGTACATCCCCGAGCCCAAGCGCGACATCGACAAGCCCTTCCTGATGCCCATCGAAGACGTGTTCTCCATCTCCGGCCGCGGCACCGTCGTGACCGGTCGTATTGAGCGCGGCATCATCACCGTGGGCGACGAAGTCGAGATCGTCGGCATCAAGGACACCGTCAAGAGCACCTGCACCGGCGTCGAGATGTTCCGCAAGATCCTCGACCAGGGTCAGGCTGGCG
>MGTN01000074.1:17019-18505 GCA_001799475.1 Desulfovibrionales bacterium GWA2_65_9
TCGGCGTGCTGCTGCGCGGCATCAAGCGCGAAGATGTGGAGCGCGGCCAGGTTCTGGCCAAGCCCAAGAGCATCCCGCCCCACCGCAAGTTCAAGGCCGAAGTCTACGTCCTGTCCAAGGACGAGGGCGGCCGTCACACGCCGTTCTTCTCCGGCTACCGCCCGCAGTTCTACTTCCGCACCACGGACATCACCGGCGTGGTCAGCCTGGAAGAGGGCGTCGAGATGGTCATGCCCGGCGACAATGCAACCTTCATCGTTGACATGATCCACCCCATCGCCATGGAGCAGGGCCTGCGCTTCGCCATTCGCGAAGGCGGCCGCACTGTGGGCGCGGGTGTTGTCACCGAGATCCTGGAGTAATCCATGCGCGTCAACATCCAGCTTGCTTGCACCGAGTGCAAGCGGCGCAATTACGCGACGGAGAAGAACAAGAAGAACACTACCGGTCGTCTTGAAGTGAAGAAGTATTGCCCCTTCGACAGGAAGCATACGGTTCACCGCGAGACCAAGTAGTTTTCATGCAGGCCAGTAGCTCTAACGGCTAGAGCACCGGTCTCCAAAACCGGACGCTGTAGGTTCGAATCCTACCTGGCCTGCCACACCCCCAACATGGGGAGAACAATGTCGAAAAATACAGCGAAAGGCTCCAGCGGCCAGCAAGGCGCGGAACTGCCCGAAAAAACGGGTGTTGCCGCCAAGGCGCAGGAACTCAAGGTCTTCTTCGAGGAAGCCCAGGTTGAACTGAAAAAGATCACCTGGCCTTCGCGCAAAGAGACGTATCAAACCTGTGCGGCGGTCATGGTCCTTGTCTTGGTCATGTCGCTGTTTCTGGGCCTCGTCGATCTTGGATTTTCCAAGATCATCGAGACTGTGCTGTCCTAACTCCCTGGCAGGTGAGCGCAAGTGACTGAAGATAGCGCCGATACCGTTGGCGGGGAAAAACCGGCCCGCTGGTTCATCGTGCACACCTACTCGGGTTTCGAGCAGCGTGTGGAGAAGACCATCCTTGAGATGATGCGTACCGGTCAGGAAAAGGGCCAGGTTCATGCGGTCGTCGTCCCCACGGAGAAAGTGGTGGAGATGGTCAAGGGGGAGCGCCGCACCACGACCCGGAAGTTCTATCCGGGCTACGTGATGGTGCAGATGGAGCTCACCGACGACTCCTGGCACCTGATCCAGTCCATCCCGCGCGTGACGGGCTTTGTGGGCGGCAAGAACCGGCCCACCCCCATGCGCGACAGCGAAGCACAGACCATCCTCTCCATGATGGAGAGCAGGCAGGAACAGCCCCGGCCCAAGTTCAACTTCGAGAGAAGCGACGAGGTCCGGGTCATCGACGGCCCCTTCAGTGGTTTCAATGGTGTCGTCGAGGACGTGAATTACGACAAGGGCAAGCTCCGCGTGGCCGTCTCCATCTTCGGTCGCCAGACCCCGGTGGAGCTCGACTTCGTCCAGGTGACGAAGGGCTAGACGGACCCTGTTCG
>MGTN01000074.1:18536-25989 GCA_001799475.1 Desulfovibrionales bacterium GWA2_65_9
GTTCTGCAAGGCCTTCAACGCGAAGACCCAGGACCAGAAGGGCATGATCATCCCGGTGATCATCACCGTGTACGCCGACCGCACCTTCTCCTTCATCACCAAGACCCCCCCGGCTCCGGTGCTCCTGCTCAAGGCCGCCAAGATCGAGAAGGGCTCCGGCGAGCCCAACAAGACCAAGGTCGGCAAGGTCACCATGGCCCAGGTGGAGGAAATCGCCAAGCTTAAGGCGCCTGATCTTACGGCCAAGTCCCTTGAGGCCGCCAAGAATTGCGTCGTTGGCACTGCCCGCAGCATGGGCCTTGAAGTCATAGGGTAGCGAGGATACGCCATGCCGAAGCACGGAAAAAACTACGACAAAGCCGTTGAAGGCTTTGACCAGTCACAGCGTTATGCGGTGAACGAGGCTGTCAAGCTCGCGCTGGACAACTCCTTTGCCAAGTTCGACGAGACCGTTGATGTCGCCATCAACCTGGGCGTCGACCCCAAGTACTCTGACCAGATGGTGCGCGGCGCCTGTCCCCTGCCCAACGGCCTGGGCAAGACCGCTCGCGTCATCGTCTTTTGCAAGCCGGACAAGGAAGCCGAGGCCAAAGAGGCCGGAGCCGACGAGTGCGGCGGCGACGATTTGGTGGAGAAGATCAAGGGCGGCTGGCTCGACTTCGACAACGCCGTGGCCACCCCGGACATGATGGCCAAGGTCGGCCAGATCGGCCGCATGCTCGGCCCCCGGGGCTTAATGCCCAACGCCAAGACCGGCACCGTCACCTTCAACGTGGGCGACGCCGTCCGCGAACTGAAGGCCGGCCGTGTGGAGTTCAAGGTCGACAAGGCGGGCATCCTGCACGCTTCCATCGGGAAGAAGTCCTTCGGACCCGAGAAGCTGTTGCAGAACCTCTCCGCCCTGCTTGACACCGTGAACCGCCTCAAGCCGTCCACGGCCAAGGGCACGTACCTGAAGGCCATGGCTGTGGCCACCACCATGGGCCCGGGCGTCAAGATCGACACCCAGACCCTGCGCAAGTTCCTGGAAGTCTAACCCCGGCGCGGGCGGATTGGCCGCCCACCCGGTTTGATATGTAAGCACGGGAAGTTGAGTCGAAGAAAGCAGGCGGGCGCAAGCCCTTAATCACCTGCCGAGACGTACTTTGCTTTCCGGGCCAAAGAACGACGAGGAGCGAGTCACGATGAACAGGCAAGATAAAGCCCAGATCATCGAGCAGCTGCATGAAAAGGCTGCACGCGCGAACATCGCTGTCGTCACCGACTTCAAGGGCATGGGCGTTGAGGAGATGACTCTTCTGCGCGCCAAGCTCCGCGAAGCCGGAGTCGATTACCAAGTCGTCAAGAACACCCTGGCCCGGTTGGCGCTCACGGACACGTCCCACGCAGTCCTCAATGAGCGTCTTAAGGAAAACTGTGCAGTTGCCTTGGGCTACGAAGATCCCGTCGCCCTGGCCAAGGCCTTGTCCGAATTCGCAAAGGGGAGCAAGAAGCTCACCTTGCGTTACGGCAGCCTTGAGGGAAAGTTTCTTGACGAGGAGGGCGTGAAGCAGCTTGCAATGCTGCCGAGCAAGCCCGAACTGTTGGCCAAGTTGCTTGGCACCATGAATGCGGTGCCCACCAACTTCGTCGGCGTGTTCGCGGCCATCCTCCGCAACTTCCTCTACGCCTTGAATGCAATCAAGGAGCAGAAGGAAGGCGGCGCTGTCCCCGAAGCGGCCCCCGAAGCGGCCCCTGAAGCCCAGTAACCCCAGTCAACCAAAGCAAACGTAACTTTCCAGGAGGAATATACCATGTCCGTGACCAAAGAGCAGGTTGTCGAGTTCATCTCCAGCATGACCGTTCTCGATCTGGCTGAATTCATCAAGGAGCTGGAGGAGAAGTTCGGCGTTTCCGCCGCCGCTCCCGTGGCTGCCTTCGCTGCCGCTCCCGCCGGCGCCCCCGCTGAGGCCGCCGAGGAGAAGACCGAGTTTGACGTCGTCCTGAAAGAAGCCGGCGCCAACAAGATCGGCGTCATCAAGGTTGTCCGCGCCCTCACCGGCCTGGGCCTGAAGGAAGCCAAGGACAAGGTTGACGGCGCTCCCCAGACCATCAAGGAAGCCGTGAGCAAGGCCGACGCCGAAGACGCCAAGAAGCAGCTGCTTGAGGCTGGCGCCGTCGTCGAGGTCAAGTAGATCATCGCTTCAAACTGAAGCGTTTCCGGGCCAAGGACGCACCCCGAAAGCGGGGTGCGTCCTTTGTCCCGTCTTTTGTTTTTCTGTAAATGAGCCCGAGCCCGGCTGCCCCGGACCGGGTTTTAGTGCGCCGGAACATCTGGCGCGCAAGGCGCAGCGGCCGATCATGTGTCTGGCCGGGCCCAAATTTCATCCCTCCCCCCTAGCGGAGATCTGATTCCACCTGGGGACTGCTTAATGACGCAACTTTTTTCCGCCTTTTTTGGACCGGGAGTAGCCACGAGTCCCCCCTGTATGCTAGCAGCACAGCAGGGGCGTGTCGTCTTCTGTGAACACCAACCGTCTCGCTCGATGAGGTGACAATGGCCCAGCTCACGAAACTGTTCGGAAAGATTGCCAATACCCTTCCGATTCCGCACCTGCTCGAACTCCAGGTGGATTCGTACCTGAAATTTTTGCAGCGCGATGTGCCACCGGCCAGCCGTGCCGACCTGGGACTTGAGGCAGTCTTCCGCTCCGTATTTCCCATCGAGGATTTCAACAAGACCGCCAGCCTGGAGTATGTCAGCTACATCATCCAGGAGCCCAAGTACGACGAGGACGAGTGCCTGGCCAAGGGCCTGACCTTTGAGGCCCCCATCCGCCTCATCGTGCGCCTGGTGGTCTTTGATGTCGACGAGGAGTCCGGTGCGCGCACCATCCGCGACATCAAGGAACAGGACATCTACTTCGGCACCATCCCCTTGATGACCGACAAGGGCACCTTCATCATCAACGGCACCGAGCGGGTCATCGTCAACCAGCTCCAGCGCTCGCCGGGCATCATCTTCGAGCACGACTCGGGCAAGACGCACTCCAGCCGCAAGGTTCTGTACTCCTGCCGCATCATCCCCATGCGCGGCTCCTGGCTGGACTTCGACTTCGACCACAAGGACATCCTCTACGTGCGCATCGACCGCCGCCGGAAGATGCCCGCGACCATCCTGTTCAAGGCCATGGGCCTGACCAAGACCGACATCCTGGACTACTTCTACGACCACGAAGAGTACGTCTTTGACGGCGCGCGCGTGCTGCGCAGGCTGACCAAGGACCAGTACCGCAAGGAAGACGCCTACGAGGACATCGTCCTGTCCGACGGCAAGGTCGTTGTGAAGAAGAACCGCCCGGTGACCAAGAAGGCCTGGCGCGACATGATGAAGGACGGCATGGAGACCATGGAGGTCACGCCCGATACCCTGCTCGGCCAGTTCCTGGCCCAGGACATCGTTGACGAGGCCACCGGCGAAGTCACTTTCGATGCCGCAACCGAACTCAGCGCCGACATCATCGAGACCATCCGCGCCACGGGCGTCAAGGAGATCCGCGTGCTCTTCACGCGCGGCATGGACGTTTCCTCCTCCATGCGCGACACCCTGACCGCGGACAAGACCACGGACCTGGCCACGGCGCAGATCGAGATCTACCGCCGCCTGCGCCCCAGCTCCCCGCCGACCTCGGAGATCGCCGCCAGCTTCTTTGAGAACCTGTTCCGCAGCTCGGACTACTACGACCTGTCCACTGTCGGCCGCTACAAGCTGAACACCCGCCTTGGCATCAGCGAGCCGCTGGAGCTGCGCACCCTGACCAACGAGGACATCCTCAAGTCGGTCAAGGTGCTGGTGAAGCTGAAAGACTCCCACGGCCCGGCCGACGACATCGACCACCTGGGCAACCGCCGCGTGCGCCCCGTGGGCGAGCTGGTGGAAAACCAGTACCGCATCGGCCTGGTGCGCATGGAGCGCGCCATCAAGGAGCGCATGAGCCTGCAGGAAGTGTCCACGCTCATGCCCCATGACCTCATCAATCCCAAGCCCGTGGCCGCAGTGCTGAAGGAGTTCTTCGGAACCAGCCAGCTCTCGCAGTTCATGGACCAGACCAACCCGCTCTCCGAAGTGACGCACAAGCGCCGCCTCTCGGCCCTGGGACCCGGCGGCCTGACCCGCGAGCGCGCGGGCTTCGAGGTGCGCGACGTGCACACCTCGCACTATGGCCGCATCTGCCCCATCGAGACTCCGGAAGGACCGAACATCGGCCTCATCGTCTCGCTGACCACCTACGCCCGGGTCAACGACTACGGCTTCATCGAGACCCCGTACCGCGTGGTCAAGGACGGCCGCGCCGGCGACGAGATCATGTGGATGGACGCCTCCCGCGAGGCCAGCGAGTCCGTGGCCCAGGCCAGCCTGAAGCTGGACGAGGACGGCACCATCCAGGCCCAGCTGGTCCAGGCGCGCATCGCGGGCGATGTGAACATCGTGCCCACCGAGACCGTGACCATGATGGACATCTCGCCCAGTCAGATCGTGTCCATCTCCGCCGCGCTCATTCCCTTCCTGGAGCACGACGATGCCAACCGCGCCCTCATGGGCTCGAACATGCAGCGCCAGGCCGTGCCGCTCCTCAAGAGCGAAGTGCCGCTTGTCGGCACCGGCATGGAAGGCGTTGTGGCGCGGGACTCCGGGGCCTGCATCCTGGCCAAGGCCGACGGCGTGGTGCACTTCGCCGATGCCGAGCGCCTCATCGTCAACTACGACGACGCGGTGAATCCGAACACCGGCGGCGCCATGCACTACGAGCTGCAGAAGTGGCACAAGAGCAACCAGAACTCCTGCTTCGGCCAGCGCCCCTGCGTCAAGGTCGGCCAGAGGGTCAAGAAGGGCGATGTCATGGCCGACGGCCCGGGCATCAAGAACGGCGAGCTGGCCCTGGGCAAGAACCTGCTGGTGGCCTTCATGCCCTGGTGCGGTTACAACTACGAAGACTCCATCCTCATCTCCGAGCGCGTGGTCAAGGAGGATGTCTACACCTCCGTGCACATCGAGGAGTTTGAGGTCGTGGCGCGGGACACCAAGCTCGGACCCGAGGAAATCACTCGCGACATCCCGAACGTCAGCGAGGAGATGCTCAGAAACCTCGACGACTGCGGCATCATCCGTCTGGGAGCCAAGGTCGTGCCCGACGACATCCTGGTCGGCAAGATCACGCCCAAGGGCGAGACCCAGCTGACCCCGGAAGAGAAGCTGCTCAGAGC
Source organism: Desulfovibrionales bacterium GWA2_65_9 (assembly GCA_001799475.1). GTDB lineage: Bacteria > Desulfobacterota > Desulfovibrionia > Desulfovibrionales > Desulfovibrionaceae > Humidesulfovibrio. The sequence goes on from MGTN01000074.1 coordinate 23,781, forward strand.
CATCTTCGGCGACAAGGCGCGCGACGTGAAGAACACCAGCCTCAAGGTTCCGCCTGGAATCGAGGGCACCGTGGTCGACGTCAAGGTCTTCAACCGCAGAAGCGGCGAGAAGGACGAGCGCACCCTGGCCATCGAGCAGTCGGCCCTGGCCGCCTTCGACATGAAGGAGATGAAGCACATCGCCGCGCTGACCGACAACGTGCGCGAGCGGGTGTGGGAAGTGGCCGAGAGCAAGCAGATCGCCCAGCCCCTCATGGGCAAGAAGAAGGGCGAGGTGCTCATCGAGTCCGACCGTCCGCTGACCCGCGAGGTCCTGGACGACCTGCCGCTCAAGAAGCTGGCCGGTTTGTTCTCCTCCAAGGACGTCAATGAGGCGATCAAGCAGATCCTGGGCGACTACGAGCGCCAGGTGAAATTCATCAAGACCGTCTACGACGTGAAGCGCGAGAAGGTCACCGAGGGCGACGACCTGCCTCCGGGCGTCATCAAGATGTGCAAGGTCTACGTCGCGGTGAAGCGCAAGCTCTCCGTGGGCGACAAGATGGCCGGACGCCACGGCAACAAGGGCGTCGTGTCCTGCATCCTGCCCGAAGAGGACATGCCCTTCTTTGCCGACGGCACGCCCATGGACATCGTGCTGAACCCGCTGGGCGTGCCTTCGCGCATGAATATCGGCCAGATCATGGAGACCCACCTGGGCTGGGCCGCACGCGAGCTGGGCGCTCAGATGAACGCGCTCATCGAGTCCGGCGAGGCCATGAAGCAGGTGCGCAAGGAGCTCAACGAGGTCTTCTCCGCCAAGGAGACCGTGGACCTCATCAAGGGCCTGGACGACGAGGAACTGACACTCGCCGTGAAGAACCTGAAGCACGGCATCATCACCAAGACCCCGGTCTTTGACGGCGCGAGCGAAGCGGAGATCTGGGGCTGGCTGGAACGCGCCAGCTTGCCCGACGACGGCAAGATCACCCTGTACGACGGCCGCTCCGGCGAGACCTTCCACAGCCGCGTCACCGTGGGCGTCATGTACATGCTTAAATTGCACCACCTGGTCGATGAGAAGATCCACGCCCGTTCCACCGGCCCATACTCCCTGGTCACCCAGCAGCCGCTGGGCGGCAAGGCCCAGTTCGGCGGCCAGCGTTTGGGTGAAATGGAAGTCTGGGCGCTGGAGGCCTACGGCGCAGCGTACCTGCTCCAGGAGTTCCTCACGGTCAAGAGCGATGACGTCGCCGGCCGTGTCAAGATGTACGAGAAGATAGTCAAGGGCGACAACTTCCTGGAGGCCGGCCTGCCCGAGTCCTTCAACGTGCTCATCAAGGAGTTGATGTCCCTGGGCCTGGATGTGAACCTGATCCAGGACGAGAAGAAGAGGCCCGCCAGAAGGCAGTAGGACGGGGAGCACCCCGACCATTGGTGGGCTGACCCGCACCTGCGGGTTCATAGGGAACTGTCAAACTTACGAGGAAAATCCATGAGCTTGGACGAACTGTTCACCATGCGTGGAACAACGAATCTGACTGTCTCGGGCCGCAACCTGAAGGCGATTCAGATCTCCATAGCCTCCCCCGAGAAGATCCGTGAATGGAGCTTCGGTGAGGTCAAAAAGCCGGAGACCATCAATTACCGCACCTTCAAGCCGGAGCGCGATGGCCTTTTCTGCGCCAAGATCTTCGGCCCGGTGAAGGACTACGAGTGCAATTGCGGCAAGTACAAGCGCATGAAGCACCGCGGTATTGTCTGCGAGAAGTGCGGCGTCGAGGTCATCGCCTCGAAGGTCCGCCGCGAGCGCATGGGCCACATCGAGCTGGCCGCGCCCGTTGCGCACATCTGGTTTCTCAAGACCCTGCCCTCCAAGATCGGCACCCTGCTCGACATCACCATGGCCGACCTGGAGAAGGTGCTCTACTTCGACTCCTACATCGTGCTCGATCCGGGCGACACCAGCCTGAAGAAGCTGCAGGTGCTGGGCGAAGACCAGTACCTCCAGGTCATCGACCACTACGGCGAGGACGTGGTTGAGGTGGGCATGGGCGCGGAGACCATCCGCAAGCTGCTCGAGGCCATCAACCTGGAGGAGCTGCGCGCCACCCTGCGCGAAGAGAGCGCCACCACGCGCTCGCAGACCAAGAAGAAGAAGATCACCAAGCGCCTCAAGATCGTTGAGGCCTTCATCGACTCCGGCAACAAGCCCGAGTGGATGGTCATG
>MGTN01000075.1:0-3050 GCA_001799475.1 Desulfovibrionales bacterium GWA2_65_9
CAGGGCCAGGGCCTCGGCGCGGAGCTGGGCCTGGGCCGCCCGTTTCGCGGCCAGAATCTGCTGGCGCTGCTCACGTACGGTCAGGGGCCGGTCCGGCGCAGCCGCCTGGTCCTGGCCCTTTTGCCGGCAGGCGCAGGGTGCGCCCATATCAAGCGGCTGCAACGGCTTCAACGGTTTCATGCCTTCTCCTTGGCGATCTTGCGCTCAGCGCTCTTGCGATCAGCTATCCAGGCGCGCAGGGTCCGCTCGATGTCGTCGCGCACGGCGCGCACCCGGGCCAGCTTTTCCTCCTGCGAGGCCGTGCCCTCGGCCATGATGGCGCCGGGGTCGTCGAAGCTCCAGCGCTCCGTCACCGCCACGCCGGGCACAAAGGGGCACACCCCGGCAGCCTTGGTGCACACGGTGACGACCACGTCGAACTGCTGGCCCTTGGCCGCCAGCTCGGCCACGGCCTCGGCCACGAGCTTGGTGCGCTTGCGCGCGATGTCGATGCCGCGCTCGGCCATGACAGCCACGGCCAGCGGATTGATGGGCGCAGGCTCGATGCCGGCGCTGTGGGCCTCGTACGCTTCGGGCGCGAGGTGGGTGAGCCAGGCCTCGGCTATCTGGCTGCGGGCGGAGTTCTGGCCGCAGACGAACAGGACGCGGGTCTTTTCCATGGCGTATCTCCGTTGGGGGGCTTACGGATTGGCCGCAACAGGGTCGCAGCAGTCTTGCGGGGCGGCGAGCTTGAGCGGCGTGAGGTGGTTGTTCTCTTGGGCCATGGCCTGGCGCATGGCCTTGACTTCGGGGTCATTCTCCAGCCAGCCGGGCAGGGCCGCGAGCATTGCCTGGGCATAGGGCGAGCCGGAGCCCGAGTTCAAGGCCAGGCGGTAGTGCACCCAGGAGCCGACCTTGCGGCCCTTGATGAGCCCGGCGTCCACCAGCACCTTGAGGTGCCTGGACACCGTGGGCTGGGCCAGGCCGAGCAGGCCGATGATCTCACAGGCGCACATCTCGCGCGCCTCCAGCATCTTGAGCACCTTGACCCGGCCCGGGTCGGACAGGGCCTTCATGACATCCACCAGTTCGCGCATGGTCCCTCCATAGTTCGCGCGTGCCGCGCTTCGAGACATAGCAATATGGCTATATACTCATCCTGTCAACCCCCACCCTGGCCTTGGGCCAAAGTTTCGGCGGCTTGGAAAAGAGGAGGCCAGCCGCTGCGCTGGTGCGCAGGACGGCTGGCCGGAGAAGGAGAATTAGGGCCGATGGGGTTAGGGGCAGGCCTTGGCGAGATCCAGGGTGAAGTCGCAGGGCAAGGCGAGGTGGGCCCTCCAGAGATGCTGGTCCATGCGGGCCGTGCAACTCGCGTCCTCCAGCAGGGCGGTCTTTCCGGCTGCGGTGCTAACGAGTTTTGAGGGGGGAGGGAGCGCTTGCGCCTTGTGCATGGAGAGAGCGCGTCCTCCTCCTGCGCAGAAGTTCCTCGCCCTCCGCACGGCGGTCTTGCCAGCAATGACGCAAGCTGGGGACATGCCTGCCCACTATCCTGAAAGTGCAAACAGTTTGTTCTGCCTCCAGCACCTCCGCGCTGGACAACAGCGGGCAATAGTCCTATTGAATAATAAGGAATCATCCTCAGTGTTTTAACCGCCCTGAGCAAGTCAGGAGGAGCGCATGAAATTCGCAATCGTCTTCTACTCCATGTACGGCCATATCTACACCATGGCCCAGGCCGCGGCCGAGGCCGCCCGCGAGGTGCCCGGAACGGACGCGGCCATCTACCGCGTACCCGAGACCCTGTCCGAGGAGGTGCTTGGAAAGATGGGCGCGCTGGACGCCGCCAAGGCCATGGTCGGCATCACCCTGGCCACCCCGGAAGTGCTGGCCGAGGCCGACGCCATCCTCTTCGGCACGCCCACGCGCTTCGGCAACATGTGCGGCCAGATGCGCCAGTTCCTCGACGCCACCGGCGGCCTGTGGATGAAGGGGGCGCTGGTGGGCAAGCCCGGCGGCGTGTTCGCCAGCTCGGCCACGCAGCACGGCGGCCAGGAGTCCACCATCCTGACCTTTATCCCGACCCTGCTGCACCAGGGCATGGTCGTGGTTGGCCTGCCCTACTCCTTCCAGGGCCAGATGGGCGTGGACGAGGTCATGGGCGGCTCGCCTTATGGGGCCAGCACCATCGCCGGGCACGACGGCTCGCGCCTGCCGAGCCAGCGCGACCTGGACGGCGTGCGCTACCAGGCCAAGCACCTGGCGGGCATCGCCCACAAGCTCACGGCCTAGCCCCCCCCCAGCAACGCAAAACAACCCAGCCGAGGCATCCCATGAAACTGACTCTGCCCCTCATCCTGCCCCTGTCCCTGGCGCTCTCCCTGGCTCTGGGCGCCACCGCCCTGGCCGCCGATCCTGCCGCCACTCCTGCCGTCGACGCCCCGGCGCTCTACAAGGCCAAATGCGCCAGCTGCCACGGCGCCGACGGCAGCAAGACCATCCTGAGCAAGCCCGTCAAGGGCCTCTCCGCCGAGGACTTCCGCAAAAAGATGCTGGGCTACAAGGCCAAGACCTACGGCGGCAGCAAGAAGGCCGGCATGGAGAAGCTCGCCGCCGACCTGTCCGACGCCGACATCAAGGGTCTGGCGGCATTCGTCGCCAAGCTGTAACGGCCGAGAGCCCACGGCGACCGTTATCGTCCTCATCGCCGCCCCCCCTGCTGCTGACGCCAGCTGCAGGCCGTGCGGCTGCGGGCAATGACACGGCCCTTGCAACGGGCAGCGAGTCGGCCAGCAGGCGGACCGGGATGTGACGCTCTCCGGCGAGGACGATGCGATACCGCGCCTGGACTTCGCCCTGGGCAACGCCTCCCCGGTGCCGCCGCCCGTGCCCCTGGCCGCCGAGGCCCTGCGCAGCGCAGCCTGATCCCCATTTTCGCAAGGAGTCGCCCGATGATCATGTGGATACACCCCATCCTGCAAGCACTGGCCGTGTTCCTCTCGCTCCATGTTCTGTACCTCGGCTGGACGCGCTTCTCCTTCGCGCGCCTTGGGAAAATGGGCGTTGTCTTCCCC
>MGTN01000075.1:3104-3381 GCA_001799475.1 Desulfovibrionales bacterium GWA2_65_9
TTTTTCGCCGGGCTGGGCGTGGCCTGGCTCAGCTGGAAGGGCGTGTTCATCACCGGCCGCCACTATCAGGTGGCCCTGGTCATGCTCCCGCTGATCGTCTTCGGCCTGGGGTCGGGGTTCTTCATGGACCGGTTCAAGACCAAACGCACCGCACTGCCCCTGGCGCACGGCTGCACCAACGCCCTGCTCGTGCTCCTGGCGCTGTACAAGCTTTACACCGGCATCTTCATCCTGCGGAACATGGTCATGGGCTAGACCGGAGCAGATGCCTCCGGGG
>MGTN01000075.1:3410-5456 GCA_001799475.1 Desulfovibrionales bacterium GWA2_65_9
GGGTGAGTGGCTGAGAGGGCCAAAGCACAATGAGACACGACTTCAGCGCACGCCCAAAAAATCTGCCCTCGTGCCAACACTCCTCCCCCGGAAGGGGGGCCAACCGCGCGCGGGGCTTTTCGGAGTCTTCGACGAAAAACCCGCGCGCATTGTTGCTGGCCGGCCAAGCCGAGGCCCAAGACGTGGCTGCGCTGGTCCAGGCCAATGGGGGAGTCCAGAGGGCCTCAGGCCCTTTGGCGGGGGGGCCGGGGGCGGAGCCCCTGGCCGGGTATCGCTAGGAGTATTCGGCGTCGCGTTCGCGCTGGCGGCAGGCGGAGACGATGCGCGCCACCATGCGTTCCAGGTAGCGGATGTCGCGGATGTCCATGTTGGTGAAGAACAGGCCCAGGAGCAGGGCGTTGCCGTCCGGAGTGCGCTCGACGCTGCGCACGATCCCGTCGCCGTCGGCATAGCCGGACCCAAGGAACACGAGCTTGAAGGGCAGGCTTTGCCCGACCTCCGCCTGCGCGCTTCCGGGCAGGCGCACCCGCGCTCCCCCGGCCGAAAAGTCCAGCAGCTCTGGCCCATCGTACTCTTCCAGCCATTCAAGGCCTTCAAGCCCCTCAAGACGGATGAGCACGCCCATATCGTCGTCCACGGTCACGCGGTAGTGCATGCGCAGGCTGGTTTCAAAGAAATCTTCGGGCCTTGGGGCGGAAATGGCCAGGGCCGGGACCAGGGCATGGTCCAGGCAGGGGTAGTCTTCGATAATGTTCAGCAACCGCGCGGCGTAGCCCACAGGCCGCAGGGTCTGGCCTTCCTCCAGCAGCAGGGCAGCCTCAAAGGGCGCCCCGATCTGTTCGCGGACCACCGGCGGCTCGGTCTGGGCCAGGAAGAGCACGTCGTCCTCAAGGCCCAGCACCTCGGAGGTGCGCACATCGATGCGTTCGCGCAGGGGGTCCTTGTGCAGGATGACGAAGACCTTCTCTCCGGGCTTCAGGCAGCCCATCAGGTCCGGGAGCTTCAGGGGCTCGGCTTCGCTCACGGCTTGTGTCCTCCCTTCGGCGCTGCGGGCTTGTCTCCCGGTTTTGCGGGCACGCCGGTGCGGCCCTCGGCAGAGAGCATCTGCTCGATGGTGGCGTTGAGTTCCTCGGCGATGTTGGGCTGCTTGGGTTTGACTTGGCCCTCGGCCCCCAGGGCTTCCTGCAGGCCACGGCCGCCCTCGGGCGCGACGTAGTTCATCACCAGCACGCTGATGCGCCGGTTGCGCCCGTCCGTGGGGTCATCCGGGAACAGGGGTTGGGTGGCGGCGTAGCCGGATACGCGGGCCAGGCGGTCCTCGGTCATGCCGCCCTGCTCCATGGCCACGCGGGCCGAGCTGGCGCGCTGGGTCGAGAGTTCCCAGTTGGTATACTTGCCGCCGGAATAATTGATGGAATCGGTGTGGCCTTCCACCACCACCTTGTTCGGCAGGGGCCGCAACTGATCGCCGATAATCTGCAGGGCCTTGCGGCCGCTGGCCGTGAGCTCCGGGCTGCCCTTGGCGAACATGGGATTTTTCTCGTCATACACGAGTTGGATGCGCACCCCGGCCTCGGTGACGTCCACGAAGATCTGGTCCTTGACCTCGGGCAGGTTGACGTTCACAGCGGCCCTGATCTTTTGCTGGATCTGCACGGGCTGTATGGCCAGCGAGCCTTCCTTGGCGGCTCCGGTGAGCTCGTCGCGCTGGGGCACCGGCGGCTTCTCCTTGTCCGGGATCATGGCCCCGCCCTGGCGCACGTCCAGCGCGTTCTGCTTGTCGAACAAACTGAATTCCTTGAAGTACTGTTCCACACCCGCGCGCTTCTCGGGCACGACCATGGAGAGCAGCCACATGAGCAGGAAAAAGGCCATCATGGCGGTCATGAAGTCGGCGTAGGCCACCTTCCAGGCGCCGCCATGCGCGGCGGAGTGCCCCTTCTTGATCTTCTTGATGATGATGGACTTGTTCTCAGCCACGACCTCTCACTCCCTCATCCGGCTTGAGCGCTAGCCCTTGCCGGCCTTCTTGCTCTCGCGCAGGAT
>MGTN01000075.1:5677-9371 GCA_001799475.1 Desulfovibrionales bacterium GWA2_65_9
CCTCGTGGTGGGAGTCGATGTCCGTGTCCATGAGCGCCTCGAATTCGTGAGGCTCCATGCTGGCCGCGGTGTAGGCCTTGAAGTTGTCGCAGATGAAATCGAGCACGTGGTGGTTTTTCAAAACAGAGGGGCGGTTGGTGAAGATGGCGCTGCTGTCGGGCTTGTTGACGTGGGATTCAAGGGCGATGACGCCCTCGCGCCGGGCCAGGGACAGGAGGTCGAAGAGCACCAGCAGGATGTCCAGGTAGTCCTTCTTGTCCTTGGGCTTGCCCGTGAAGATGGTCATCAGGTTCTTGCCCATGGCCACGTTGACCTTCATGGGCGAGCCGACAAGCAGCGAGCCGATGCCGGAACCCAAAATGATGAGCAGCTCGACCGGCTGCCAGAGCACGTGCAGATTCCCGCCTTCGAGCAGGTACCCGCCGATGACGCAGGCCAGGACGGCGACCATGCCGATGATTACAAACATATTCTCCCCTCATGCGGCGTCCGCGCGCCAACCCTGATGGCCCGCCCGTGGGCGTCAGGGCTTTGGCGGGGTCTCGCCGGAGTCCTTTTTCTTCTCGCTTGCATCGATCTCCTCGGGCTCACTCAGGCTGCGCTTGAAATTGGTCAGAGCCTTGCCGAAGGTGCTGCCCATCTCGGGCAGCTTGCGCCAATTGAACAGAACCAGGCCAATGACAATGATGAGGAGCACTTCTTGCGTTCCGAACATGGCTGGCCTCCCTTGGCGTATCGCCGGGCCGGGAGCGCTTCTCCACGGTCGGCGTGATGCAAATTGCGTACCTTGCCTTGATTTTACGGGTGCGCAGGCAAACATTGCCCGCCTCCCGCCAGCAGTCCTAAGACTATCCCCCCACGCCCGCCTTGGCAACCGCACCGAACCATTGACAACGCCTTTACACCGGGCGTAAACGTGGCCTTGCCGAATTCCGGGATTGTTTCCTGGGAGCGGGGGACCCACTCCCTTGGGGCGCATCGCCAATAATGGCGTAGGACACTCTTCGGTCCGAGCCCGTCAGCTAACCTCGCAGGCGTCGAAGGGGAAGACCTCCGGTACAACGGGGCCATCCCCCGTATCCACTCGTACCGGAGGTATTTTCATGCCCACCGTTCATCTGGCCGTATTGCGGCCCCTGGCCCTGTCGCGTCCCCAGTCTAGCTGCGCCCAGCGTACGCGCCGCCTCGCCTAGGGGGCAAGCCATGCAAAACAAGCCCAGTCTCGGCCGCAGGGCCAAAAACCTGTTTCTCGGCAAGTCCCTGAACCTCGGGGACAAGTCCATCTTCCACAACCTCTCCCTGGTGGCCTTCTTCGCCTGGGTGGGCCTGGGCTCGGACGGGCTGTCCTCGTCCTGCTACGGCCCGGCCGAGGCCTACCTGGCCCTGGGCGAGCACACCTTCCTGGCCATCTTCGTCGGGCTGGCCGCGGTCCTGACCATCTTCGTGATCAGCGCCAGCTACTCGCAGATCATCGAGCTGTTCCCCTCGGGCGGCGGCGGCTACGTGGTGGCCAGCAAGCTCCTCAACCCCACGCTCGGCATGGTTTCGGGCTGCGCGCTCATCGTCGACTACGCGCTGACCATCACGCTCTCCGTGGCCAGCGGCGCGGACGCCCTGTTCAGCTTTTTGCCCCCGGCCTGGGAGCCCTACAAGCTGGCCTCGGCGGTCTTCGGCGTGCTCCTGCTCATCGTGCTCAACCTGCGCGGGGTCAAGGAGTCCGTCACCGTCCTGGTGCCCATCTTCCTGGTCTTCATCGCCACCCACGCCTTGGCCATCGTCTACGGCCTGGGCAGCCACCTGGGCAACCTGCCCGCGGTCATCGCGCGCACCAGCGCCGATGTGGGCGCGGCCCAGAGCCAGCTCGGGCTCATGGGCATGGTGCTGCTGGTGCTGCGGGCTTACAGCATGGGCGCGGGCACCTTCACCGGGATTGAGGCCGTGAGCAACGGCCTGGCCGTCCTGCGCGAACCCAAGGTGCAGACCGGCAAGCGCACCATGACCTACATGGCCGTGTCGCTCTCGGTCACCGTGCTCGGCCTCACCCTCGCCTTCCTCCTCTATGATGTGGCCGAGATCAAGGGCAAGACCCTCAACGCCGTGCTCTTCGGGGCCATTGCCCAGGGCTGGGGCGCGCCGGGCCAGGTCTTCGTGCTTGTGACGCTGATCTCCGAGGCGGCCATCCTCTTTGTGGCCGCGCAGACGGGCTTCCTGGACGGCCCGCGCGTGCTGGCCAACATGGCCATGGACCGCTGGTTCCCCACGCGCTTCGCCATGCTCTCCGACCGATTGGTGACCCAGAAGGGCATCCTGCTCATGGGCGGGGCGGCCCTTGCGCTCATGGTCCTGACCCACGGCTCGGTGGAGCTGTTGATCGTGCTCTACTCCATCAACGTGTTCATCACCTTTGTGCTCTCGCAGCTGGGCATGGTGCGCCACTGGTTCCAGGCCGACAAGAATGAGCCGCACCGCAAAAAGGGCCTGGCCCTGAATGGCCTGGGGCTGATCCTGTGCAGCTTCATCCTGGTCACGGTCACGGCCATCAAGTTCGACGAGGGCGGCTGGGCCACCCTGCTCGTTACCGGGGCCGTGGCCGCCCTGGCCCTGACCATCCGGCGGCACTATGACAAGACCTGGGGCATGCTGAAGAAGCTCGACGAGCTCATCCCCGTGGCCGAAGCCGACACGCGCTTCCTGTCCGGCGAGGAGAGCCGCGAACCCTCGGCCACGGCCGAGGCGGTCTGCGACCCCAATGCCAAGACCGCCGTGGTCCTGGTCAACGGCTACAACGGCCTGGGCATGCACACCCTGCTCTCCATCCACCGCCTGTTTTCCGGCGAGTTCAAGAACTTCGTCTTCGTCCAGGTGGGCATGGTCGATGCCGGCGTGTTCAAGGGCGCGGAGGAGATGGAGCACCTGAAGACGCACATCCAGGCCGACCTGGACCGCTATGTGAACTTCGTGCGCAGCCGGGGCCTCTATGCCGAGGGCGTAAGCTCCGTGGGCGTGGACGTGGTCGAGGAGGTGGTCAAGCTGACCCCGGAGATCCGCCGCCGCTTCCCCAAGGCCATCTTCTTCGGCGGACAGCTGGTGTTCCAGAGCGACACCGCCTTCACGCGCATGCTGCACAACTACATCGTCTTCGCCGTGCAGCGCCAACTCTACCGGGAGGGCGTGGCCTTCGTCATCATGCCCATCCGCGTCTAGGGTCTGTTTCCAAAAGATGGATTTTGTTCCCTGGCGAGGAGAGAGTCTATTTTGGGGCCAGGGTGTGTACTCATGCGGTACAGCCCTGGACCCAAATCGGTTCGCGACGACATCCAGGGGGCAAAAGACGCTTTTAGAAACAGGCCCTACCCCCCCGAAGGAACGCTGCTGCGCCCTCCTCCGAAAGCAGGACGCCAGCGGCTCATCCCCGGCGCCGGGCAGGCCAGAGCCACGATGGGCTTGGGTCTGTCCGGCGCCCCCATTGTGCACCCCAGGCAAACACCGGCCCCAGGCGCCCCAGGGGGCCGCCCTTGACAGGGTCTCGGCCCCACGCATACAAAGGGCGTTGCCGAATTCCGGGAGCGTTTCCCGAAAGCGGGGGAACCACTCCCCACGGGGCGCATCGCCAATAATGGCGTAGGACACTCTTCGGTCCGAGCCCGTCAGCTAACCTCGCAGGCGTCGAAGGGGAAGACCTCCGGTACAACGG
>MGTN01000075.1:9430-14588 GCA_001799475.1 Desulfovibrionales bacterium GWA2_65_9
CCGCCGCAAGGCGGCTCGCAGCAGGCCGCCACAGACAACGTCCCCTCCGCAGGCCAGGAAAAACCAGCCAGCCCCGGCACCCCGCCCGAAATTCCGCCTCCTTCCGATGCCCACAACGGCCACGGCGAGTCCAATTCGGCCCGCAACCTGGCCCTGGCCCTGGCGGCCCTGGGCGTGGTCTACGGCGACATCGGCACCAGCCCGCTCTACGCCGTGCGCGAGTGCTTCCACGGCCAGCACGCCATCGCGCTTTTGCCCGGAAACATCATGGGCGTGCTCTCGCTCATCGTCTGGTCGCTCTTGATCGTGGTCAGCCTGAAGTACGTCATGTTCATCATGCGCGCCGACAACAAGGGCGAGGGCGGCATCTTCGCGCTTTTGGCCCTGGTCAAGGCCGGAACCAAGGACAAAAGCGGCCGGGGCTACGCAGTGCTCGTCACCCTGGGCATCTTCGGCGCGGCGCTGCTCTACGGCGACGGCATCATCACCCCGGCCATCTCCGTGCTCTCGGCCATGGAGGGCCTGGACGTGGCCACGGACAAGGCCGCGCCCTTCATCCTGCCCGGCACCTGCCTGATCCTGATCCTCCTGTTCCGGATGCAGAAACACGGCACCGAGAAGATCGGCAAGGTCTTCGGACCGCTGATGATCCTCTGGTTCACGGTCATCGCCGCCCTGGGCGTTGTCGCCATCATCGACCGCCCGGAGATTCTGGCCTCGGTGAATCCGATCCACGCCTACCGCTTCTTTGTGGAGAACCAGATGCACGGCATGGTGGTGCTGGGCTCGGTGGTACTCTGCATCACCGGCGGCGAGGCCCTCTACGCCGACATGGGCCATTTCGGCCCCAGGGCCATCCGCCTGTCCTGGTATGTCATGGTGCTGCCCTCGCTTCTGCTCAACTACTTCGGCCAGGGCGCGCTGCTCCTCGCCCAGCCGGACAAGGCCTTCAACCCGTTTTACGCCCTGGTGCCGCACGCCATGCTCTACCCCATGGTGGCCCTGTCGACCATGGCCACGGTCATCGCCTCCCAGGCCATGATCTCCGGCGTGTACTCGCTGACGCAGCAGGCCGTGCAGCTCGGCTACTGCCCGCGCATCCACATCGTGAACACCTCGGCCGAGACCAAGGGCCAGATCTACCTGCCCGGCGTGAACAACGCCATGATGGTGGCCTGCCTGGGCCTGGTGCTGGCCTTCAAGAGCTCCAGCAACCTGGCCGGGGCCTACGGCATCGCCGTGACGGCCACCATGGGCATCACCTCCATCATTTATTTTTACGTGGTGCATACCCTGTGGCGCTGGTCGTACTGGAAGACCATCCCGCTCATCGTCCTGTTCCTGGTCTTCGACGTGACCTACCTCTCCGCCAACATGCTGAAGATCCTGGACGGCGGCTGGTTCACCCTGACCGTGGCCGGGCTGATCATGCTGGCCATCGTCACCTGGCGCGACGGCAAGCAGGCCTTGGGCGCGAGGTACGCGGCCATGGGCCTGCCCATCACCCTGTTCCTGGACAGCCTCGTGGCCTCGGACCGGCCCCTGCGCACCCCTGGCGCGGCGGTGTTCATGTCCGTGTCGTCCACGGGCACGCCGATCACCCTTCTGCACCATTACAAGCACAACAAGATGCTGCACGAACTGATCATCCTGCTCTCCGTCACCTCCACCGAGCTGCCCTTCGTGCCGCGCAGCTCCAGGCTGGAGGTGACCAGCCTGGGCCACGGCTTCTTCCGCATCATCGCGCGCTACGGCTTCATGCAGACCCCCAGCGTGCCGGAGATCATGGAACTGGCGCGCGCCCACGGCCTGGACGTCACGATGGAGAGCACCAGCTTCTATCTGGGCCGCGAGACCCTGCTCACGGGCGGCCAGGCGGAGATGGCGGGCTGGCGCAAGAGCCTGTTCGCCTACATGTCGCGCAACGCCTGGAACGCCACCACCTTCTTCGGCATCCCGCCGGGCCGCGTGGTCGAACTGGGCGCCCAGGTGGAGCTGTAGGGAAGCAATGGCCAGCCCCACGGGCTTTACCCCGCGCCCCGGACGCGCTATGCCCTGGCCGGGGACACTTCCCCGGAGCCACTTCATGCCCCATGCCAGGACCAGCCAGACCCGCCCCAGAGGACAGCAATGACCCCCGCCGGAAACCTGTTCCTGGCCCGGCTGCCCCTGGTGGCGGTCTATGTGCTGATGCCCCTGGCCGTGCTGGCAGGCCGCCTCGCCGGACGGCCCGAGGTCTCCCGGCACTTCGGCCCCCAGGGCCTGGCCCTGTGGCTGGCCCTGGCCGGGCTGGCCCTGGTCATCTGCCTCGGACGCGACCTCCTCGCCCGCAGGCGCCAGGCGAAATCCGCCTGGGGCGGCCTCATTTTGCCCTCGGCCATGGCGGCAAGCGTCTACCTCGGCCTGCGCCTGTTCGGCCCGGTCTTGGGCCAGGCCCAGACCCTGGCCCCGCTGCTGGACGAGCTGCGCCTCCCGGCCCTGGTCCTGTTCGCCGCTGCCTGGGCCTGGAGCTTCGGCATCCCCCAGCGCCAGGACCTGGCCCGCCTGGGCGGCATCCTGGGCGCCATCCTGGTCCTGGACTTCCTGCTCACGGCCATCATGGCCCGGCAGGTGGTGCTGGGCGGCGGCTTTCTTTTGGGCGGCGGCCAGGCTGCGTCCGACACCATGGCCTTGCTGCTGTGCATGGCCTTTTGCGCCACCCTGGACCATTCCGGGCTGCATTCCGAAGCCCGGGCCGAATCCCGGGCCGAGTTCCATTCCGAATCCCGGGCCGAGTCCGGCAGCCCCGGCGCGCGGCGCTCAAGCCCGGCGCGCTGGCTCATCCTGGCCGGAATTTTCGCCACCTTCTCGCGCTCCGGCCTGGTCGCGGCGGGGCTCATCCTCCTGTTTTTGGAGCGCGGCCCCCTGCAGGAACGCCTGGCCCTGTTCTGCGCCTGCGTCCTGGCCATCTGGATGTCCCTGGCCCTGCCCCTGGCGCGCACCCTGGGCCTGCCCATGAGCGGCGGCGAGGAGCTGGGGCTTTCCTGGCACCTGACCGCCGTCCTGGAAGCGTTCCGGGCCGAACCCCGGGCCTGGCTGCTGGGCCTGCCCCTGGGCGAACCCATGGCCCTGGCCATGCCGGACCTGGGCGGCCTGGACTGGGACCCCGAGGCCGCAGGGCTCGCCGTGTCGGTCTTCGACATCCCCTCGTCCTGGCTCAGGCTGCTGGCCGGCTGGGGCGCAGGCGGACCAGCCCTGGTCCTGGCCGGGATGCTGGCCTGCGCCCTGCACGGCCGCAAGCGCTTCGGCTTCGGCCTTTTGGCCGCCACCCTGGTGCTGGCGGCCCTGACCCCGGCGCTTTACACCCCGGCCACGGCAGGCGCGCTGGCCCTGGCCTGCGCCTGCGCCGGGCAGGCTCCCCGCGAAGCGGGACCGGCGCAGGCCCGGAGTACGCCGGTCGCCGAGTGATTCCAGCCACAAAAAAGCAACCTCACGCCCTATGCGGAGAACATATATGACCACACGCTCCAGGTTCACAGCCCTCCTCTTGACCGGCACCCTCGCAGGCGCCCTGGCCTGCTCCACCCTCTTCCTGCCCGCCCCGGCCCTGGCCGTGAGCGACGACGCGGTGCTCAAGCGCATGGACAACGTGCTGGAGGAAAACGCGCGGCTGCGCGAGGAAACATGGAAGCTGCACAAGAGCCGCGACCGCGAAGCCGCCCGTCAGGCTGCAGAGGCCCTGGCCGCCTCGGAGGAGCGCCTGGAGCGCACCCGCGCCGAGGCCCTGGCCCATGTCTCGGGCGTCAGCCCGGCCCAGGTGGAGGCCCTGCGCAAGGACGGCAAGTCCTGGGGCCAGACCTCCGGCGAATTGGGCGTGCACCCAGGCTTCCTGGGCATCGACAAGACGCCCCTGTACGAATCCCGCACCACGCGCAAGGCCAAGAGCTCCAAGGTCGCCACAAAAAAAGGCCCGCGCGGCAAGGCCCGGGCGGTGGCCAAGGAGCCAGCGCGCACGGTCAAGAAATCCACGGTCGCGGCGGCCAAGGCCAAGGGAACCGCCAAACCCAAGGCCCAGCAGAAGAGCAAGGCCAAGGCGAAAAAGCTCACGAAATAGAGCGGGCACGCCCACGGTCATCCGCAGTGGGTGTACCCGGTCGCACGCCTTCACACCGAGCCGCTGTTATACAAATATTACAATGTAAGATGGCGCGCTTGCTTAAGCTCCCTGACACAACCAGGCGCGAGCCCCTCACCCCCCGGCACCATTCTGCCATCGCCATTGACGTCCCCCCCTTGCACTCCTGGCAATCAATGGTTATTGTGCTGATCAAGTATCATTGCTTGGAGTGTCACGATGCGCGCCCATGCAGGAAGCTGCGGCGTGCAAGTTGAGGAGCGTGTGCCATGGCCCAGGAGATTGGCGTTGCCAAGGTTGTCAAAGGCCAGATGACGGCCAGCGGTCCGGAGGGTGCGCGCACCCTGGCCGAAGGCAACCCTGTATTCAAGGGCGACACCTTGGCCACGGCCAAGGGTGCGGCCGGGTCCATCGAGTTCCTCGACAAGACCGTCCTGAACGTCGGCGAGGGCTCCAAGGTCAGCCTGGACCAGTACGTCTTTGACGCCAGCAAGGGCACCGGCAAGGTGCTCTTCAAGATGGCCCAGGGCACCTTCCGCGCCGTCACCGGCGAGATCGTCAAGCAGAACCCCGAATCCTTCAAGATGCAAAGCCCGCTGGCCACCATCGGCATCCGCGGCACGGAAACGGCGCACACCATCCCGCCCGAGGGCGGCCAGGGCAGCGAGAACCACCTGGTCATGGTCTTCGACGGCAAGCCCGTCATCGTCCAGCCGCTGGGCGGCGGGGCCTTCCAGATCCTGTCCCAGGCCGGCGTCAAGGTCGAGGTGGGCAAGTTCGGCGCTGGCCCGGTCCTGATCATGACCCCCCAGGAATTCAAGTACTACAACGCCCTGACCGCCACCGGCATCCAGCAGGGCGCGCCCACGGACACCATCTCCACCGGCACCCAGCAGGGCGCCGCCAACCAGGTGGTCAAGGACGCCCAGAACGCCGCGGCCAAGGCCGCTGCCGATGCCGCCGCCAAGGCCGCTGCGGCAACAGCCGCGCAGGCTGCCGCCGCTGCCGCCAAGGCCGCTGCCGACGCCGCTGCCAAGGCCGCTG
>MGTN01000075.1:14606-16016 GCA_001799475.1 Desulfovibrionales bacterium GWA2_65_9
CTGGCCTGGAGGCCAAGGCCGCAGCAGAGCTGGCCGCCAAGGCCGCAACGGAAGCCGCCGCAGCGCTCCAGGCCCAGGCCCTGGCCGCCGCCGCAGCCAAGGCCGCGGCAGAGCTGGCGGCAGCGCAGCAGCTCGGCCAGCAGGGTCAGTTCCAGGGGTCGCCCCTGGACCTGGCCCAGGGCACGATCTTCAACATCAACACCTTGATGGGCAACCAAGGCGGCCAAGGCGGTCAGGGCGGCCAAGGCGGCGGCCAAGGCGGCCAAGGCGGCGGCCAAGGCGACCAAGGCGGCCCAGGCGACGGCAACGGCGGCTACTTTATCATCACCCCGGAGGCGCAAAACCTCCCCAACCTGCCACCCATCTCCCCGGACAATTCCGTGAGCCTGGCGGGCAAGAGTGAAGGCCAGTACATCACCCTCTCCCCCACCGGCGACTCCGCGAAGTACGTGGGCGACCCGCGCGACGACGGGCCCTACTACGAGCCCCTGACGAACCACAGCCTGTGGGACATGGAGAGCATCCCCAACGACGCACTCGTGACCAAAATCTCCACCGCCATCGTCAACGTCTATGGCAGCGACTACAACGACACGATCTACGGCAACAACTCCGTCAACGCCATCTATGCAGCGGGCGGCGCTGACTCGATCTACGGCCAGGGCGGGGCCGACCTCATCGAGGGCGGCGCGGGCCAGGACTACATCTCCGGCGGCGAGGGCAACGACCTCATCGACGGCGGCCAGGACAACGACACCATCTACGGCGACTGGGGCGATGACATCTTAAGCGGCGGCCTGGGCAACGACACCATCTACGGAGGGATAGGCAACGACGCCCTCTCCGGCGGCGACGGCAACGACTCCCTGGTCGGCGAGGGCGGCATCGACATCATCGACGGCGGCGCGGGCAACGACACCATCCAGGGCGGCCTCGACAACGACATCCTCACCGCCGGAACCGGCGACGACAAAGTCGAAGGCAACGAGGGCGACGACAGCATCTACATGGGCGTCTACCTCACCGCAGCCGACACCATCGACGGCGGCATTGGCACGGACTCGCTGTACTACACGGATGACGGGCTCTCCACCAACGAACTCACCAAAGTCTCGGCCGTGGAGACCATCGCCCTGGGCGACGCCACCAGCGCCATCACCGTGGACCAGACCCTGGCCCAGACCCTGGTGGGCAGCACCACAAGCACCCAGTACATCACCATCAGCGGAGCAAATCTCACCTCCGGCCACACCCTGACCTTCGACGCCTCCGCAGTTACGGGCTCCTACGCCTTCTATGTCACCGGCGGCGCAGGGGCGGACATGCTCAAGGGCGGCGCAGGCGCAGACAGCCTCGCGGGCGGCAGCGGCGAGGACACCATCTACGGCGGCGGCGGAACGGACACCATAT
>MGTN01000076.1:0-6586 GCA_001799475.1 Desulfovibrionales bacterium GWA2_65_9
GATATTTCAGGCCAGCCTTCTTGGCCATGGCCTCGTTCATGCCGATGTGCCCCAGCCCCGGGTCGGTATAGGTACACCAAGGCAGCCAGGTGTAGTCGGCCTTGCGCGGCAGGTGGAAAATGGCGTTGGCCACCACGATGCCCGCCTCGTAGCCCGCGGCGTGGGTGAACTGATACGCGCCGGTCACGTCACCACAAGCGTAAATGTGCTTCTGGCTGGTGCGCATGCGCGCGTCCACTTCGATACCCTTGGGACTGAACGCCACTCCGGCCTGCTCCAGCCCAAGGCCCTCGACGTTTGGCGTGCGGCCCAGAGCCACCAGCAGCGTGTCCCCGGACACCTGTTTCGCCTGCCCCCCCTGCTCGAAGCGCACCACCTTGGACCCGCCTTCCTGGGCAACCCCGGTGAAGGTCACGCCGAGGTGGAAACGCACGCCCTCGGCCTCCAGGGCGCGCTGCACCTCAGCGGCCATGTCCGCGTCGTCCCGGGAGAGTATGCGCCCCCCGCGCTGGATGACATGCACCTGCGGACCCAGACGGCAAAAGGCCTGGGCCAGCTCCACCGCGATGGGTCCGCCGCCCAGGATCACCAATCGCTCGGGAAGGCGCTCCAGGGAGAAAATCTCCCGGTTGGTCAGATGTTCCGTCTGCGCCAGGCCCGGTATGGGCGGCAATTGCGCGCTGGAACCAGTGGCGATGACCCACTTGGCCGCACTCACGCGCTTTCCGTCCACCTCCACCTCATGCCCGCTGACAAAGCGGGCCGCGCCGAAACGCACCTCGGCCCCCAGGCCGCAGAACCGCTCGATGGAATCATGCCCCCGAATGTCGCTGATAACCGCCTGAATGCGCGCGCGCACCTTGCTGAAGTCCACGGGCGGCAGCGCCACCGGCGGCAGGCCGTAGGCCTCGGCCCGGGCCATGATGTGCCGGGCGCGAGCCGTGGCGATGAGGGTTTTGCTCGGCACGCAGCCGAAAAACAGGCAGTCCCCGCCCAGATGCGCTTCGCGCTCGAGGAGCAGGGTGCGTGCGCCGAGCTGCGCCGCCCCCGCGGCCACGGAAAGTCCGCCCGCTCCGCCGCCGATGATGGCGATGTCATAGTCGTATGTGGCCATGGGACCTCCGTTGGGGATAGGGACTCAGGCCTGCCTGCGGCTTCGCAGCCAGGAAACCATCTTGCGCGCGGATATGGGGAACAGCCCCAGCAGGACAAAGGCCGTGATGAGCCCCGGCGAAAGCACGTCGGAGAGTGAGTCCACAAGGGCCAGGCGTGTCCCCGCGTAAACAAAGACCATGGTCGCGGGGAACATGCCAACCTGCGAGACCCAGGCATAGGTGCGCACGGGCATGGGGGTCAAACCCATGAGCAGGTTGATGGCCCAGAACGGCAGAACCGGAATGAGGCGCATGGTGAACAGGTAGAAGGCGCCCTCACGTTTGATGCCCGCATTGACCGCCGCCAGTCTGGAGCCGAAGCGGGCTTGCACCCAGGCGCGCAGAATAAACCGCGCCGAAAGGCAGGAAAGGGTCGCCCCCAGGGTGCTGGCGCAGGAGGCCAGAACCACGCCCTCGACAAAGCCGAACAACGCTCCACCCGCCACGGTCATCACCGCCGCCCCGGGCAGCCCCAAGCCGGTGACGGCCACGTACGCAGCAAAATAGCCCGCCGCCGAGACCAGGGGCCGCAGAACCGTCCACTGGCGAAGGTCGCTCAGGGAGGCTTTGAGCGCGCTCAGGGTCAGGTACTTGTCCAAACCCAGGCCCAAGAAGGCTGCGGCGGCCAGTACGAGGAGTCCAGCCAAGGCGACCTTGCGCGCGGTGCCGCCCTTCCGAGCGGAGGTCAGAGCTTCATTCATACAGTAGGCCTAGCCCATTCCCCAGACAGCCGCAACGTGTCGGCTTCCGTTTCTGTCCCACACCTGCTATGCACAAGGCATGGATCATCCGGCCCTTTCCGTCATCATTCCCGTGTACCGGGAGGAGTTGCGCATCAACGCCCTGCTGGCGCACGTGGCGTCTCTACCGGCTCTCGGCGGTGTGGAGGTGCTTGTGGTTGATGGCGACCCGGAACAGCGCACCCTCGCCGTCCTCGACCTGGATATGGCTATACCGGTTGCCTCCGACAAGGGCCGCGCGCGGCAGATGAACGCCGGAGCCGCCGTGGCGCAGGGAGACATGCTTCTGTTCCTGCACGCCGACACGCGCCTGCCTGTGGATGCCTTCCAGCTCATCCACTCTGCTCTTGCGGGCCAAACCTTCTGCGGTGGTGCCTTTTCCCTGTCCATTCAGCCAGAAGTTGGTCTGCCCAGGTCAGGCCTTAGGTTCATTGCCTGGGCCGCCAATCTGCGGTCACGAGTCACGCGCGCGCCTTACGGCGACCAGGCCATTTTTATCCGCCGGGACTGTTTCGTTCCCCTTGGCGGGTTTTCAGACATCCCGCTCATGGAGGACCTGGAATTCATGACGCGCCTGCGCCGCAGAGGCCTCCCCATTGCCATCCTGCGGGCCCGGGTAGTCACCTCGGCCCGGCGCTGGGAGAAGGAAGGGCTACTGCACTGCACCGGCCGCAACCTGCTGCTTCGTGCCCTGTATCACCTCGGCGTGCCGGCGCACCGGCTGGTAGGATTCTACCCTTGAAGCGCATCATCGTGTTCCTCAAGTATCCCGAGCCGGGACAAGTCAA
The DNA here is from genome assembly GCA_001799475.1 of Desulfovibrionales bacterium GWA2_65_9. Lineage (GTDB taxonomy): Bacteria > Desulfobacterota > Desulfovibrionia > Desulfovibrionales > Desulfovibrionaceae > Humidesulfovibrio. Next base: position 2,683 of record MGTN01000076.1, read on the forward strand.
AACCCGGCTGGCTGCGGTGGTCGGAAGCGAAGCGGCTGCTCGACTGGCCCGGCATTTCGCAGAGGCAACCTTAGCGGAGACGTTAGAACTGGACCTTCCCGTGGACATCTGCTTTGCCCCAGAAGAGCGGGAGGCGGAGATCCGCGCCTGGCTGGGTCAGGCCAACACCTATTCTGTGCAAAGGGGAGCAGACCTGGGCGAGCGCATGCAAAACGCCTTTACGGCGGCCTTCGCCCAAGGCGCAGAACGTGTTGTTCTGGTGGGTACGGATGCCCCGGACCGCCCGGCGTCCTTTATGACGGACGCGCTGGAACTGCTGGAAGACCATGACGTGGTGCTCAGCCCAGCCTTGGACGGCGGATATCATCTCATCGCCATGAGCGTTCGCGGCTTCGCTGCGGAGGCCTTTCAGGGGATATCATGGAGCACTCCGCAGGTGCTGGCGCAAACCCTGATCGCCTTGCGCAGAGCCGGGCGCAGGGTCTACATGCTCCCGCCCTGGCGCGACATCGACGACAAAGCCGGGCTCGACGACTACCTAGAGATCCATCCCGAGGCCACTGGACTGCTGGAAGGAACCGCAAGCACCGAAGGGGACGGGCCATGCCGTACGAAGGCCTGATTCGGCTCTGCTGCTTCCTGGGCGCCGCGCTGACGTTGGGGCTCTGGGAAATCTGGGCGCCGCGCCTGGACCGCCCGGCGCTACGTCAGCTCCGCTGGCCCGGCAACCTGGGGCTGGTTGCCCTGTCGACCCTCATCATTCGACTGATCTTTCCCATTCTTCCCGTCGGCCTTGCCCTTTGGGCCCAGGAGCATGGGTGGGGACTGCTGAACGCTCTGGCTCTTCCAGAATACGCCGCCGGACTTGCCTCCATTGTGCTGCTTGATCTCGCTATCTACTGGCAGCATGTGGCTTCGCACCGCGTGTTCTGGTTCTGGCGGTTGCACAGGGTGCACCACGCGGACACTGTACTGGACCTGACCACGGCACTTCGCTTCCACCCCTTGGAAATGCTGCTGTCCCTGGCCTACAAACTGGCGCTGGTTCTGATCCTTGGTCCGCCAGCTTGGGCTGTGCTGGCCTTCGAGATCCTGCTGAACGCATTGCCGCTCTTCAACCACGCTAACGTGGCCCTGCCTCTTGGCCTGGACCGGGTGCTGCGCCGAATTATCGTCACCCCGGACATGCACCGCGTGCACCACAGCGTGAGCATGAGCGAGGCCAACACCAACTTCGGGTTCTGCTTCCCCTGGTGGGACAGGCTCTTTGCCACCTACCTGGTCCAACCCACAGCCGGGCACGAGGGCATGGCCATAGGTCTCAACATATTCCGCGCCCCGGCCGAGGCGAGGCTGTGGCAGCTATTGCGCATGCCTTTCCTCTGAAGTTGCGTAAGGCTTCTTCTGCGGGGAAATTACCCTCATTTGCCTCACGACAAATAGCCCGCGTGAGGCTCATCACCTGGTGTCGTTGTACTGGGAGCATTCACAAGTTTGCACGGCAGCTTGACACCTTCGGCTAATCCCCTATGCTTAAATAAGGGATAGTCCCTGGGTTCACCTTCACAGTTTTCAACATGAGGAGTGCAGTGAAATGTATAAAGGTCTTCGCAAAATGCTGACGTTGATCGGGTTGTGCGCCGTCCTACTTCTGCCCACCTTTCTCACCGCTACGGATATGGGAAAAATGCCCGCAGCCGATGGCCAGGCTCTTCTTGACTATATTACCAAGACTGCCCCCTACGCGAAATGGGACTTGATGCCGGGAACAGCCAAAATGCGCCAGGGCAAAGAGCCCCACGGTGCTCTGCAAACGTCTATGTGAATAAGCTGGCCCTCAAAGCCATCAACGACAAGGCTGGTGCCATGCCCGATGGTGCCATCATCGTGAGGGAAAACTTCATGCCCAACAAGATATTGGGAGCGGTCACGGTGATGTACAAGAAGAAGGGGTTCAACCCTGAAGCCGGGGACTACATGTGGCTCAAGCAAGGTCCACCCGGACAATCCGGATGAACCTTGCGAAAAGAGCCTCGGCATGCCTACTGGGCCGAATTATTCCCTGATCCTCCTCAGTTCCACCCGAACCCGGTTTTGCGCGTTCGGACAGTCCCAAACCTGCACGTCAGGATCGTCGCCGAAGGGGAATGTCCCGCCCAGTTGGAGGGTCGTCACCCAGCGGGCGATGTTGCTGTAGAAGAGACCGCAGAAATCGCCGCATTTGTGGGTGCTCAGCTCGAACTCGTCGCCCGGCTTCATGCCTATGGTACAGGCGCTATTCACGGCGATGACCCTGGCGATGACCTTGTTGCCGATAGGGGGGAAAGTAACAGACATTGTTCACTCCTTCTGTTGGTTGCGGATGCACCTTTCTAGGAGCGAAGGGAAAATCATTCTGTAGCCGATGCTACATTGCATCAAAAAATCAGGGGAAGGACCAATTTTCTTCCTTTTCTGACGACCTTACCGCATCCGGTCAGGGATCTCATGGCCCTGGTGACGCTCACCCTGTGGGCGCCGACGAGAAACCCCAACTCCTCGTGAGTCAGCGGGAAGCCCAACTCGAAACCGCCTTCCACTTTGGTGCCGTGTTCCCTGGCGACCTGTGAAAGAATTCTGTGCAATCGGTTCTCCAGACTGTTCTCGGCCATGGAGTCGAGGCGGCCAGTTACCGAGGACAGCTTGACGCCCAACGACTTGATCAAGTTCAGACCGATGTCCGGACGCTTGAGCACTAGCGCGTTGAAATCCCGGAGCTCGAAGCCGCAGGTCACGGTGTCTTCCAGAGCCCATGCGCCCAACGGGTAGTCTGATTCTCCCGAAAAAACATCCTCGCCGAGGACGTCCCCAGCCTTCCTGAAGTCCAGCGTGATTTCGGCACCGTCTTTATGGATCTTGGTGAGCTTGATCCTCCCGACTTTGATAAGGAAGATTTCGTTGGCAGGACTCCCTTGCGTGAAAACGGGGCTACCCGCCCGAATGGATCGCTTCAGACCTATCTTCTGCAACTCGTTCATCTGACCTTCCGAGAAATTCTCGAAAATCCAGAGGTCCTTGAAGCATCTCCGCGTTGTTGTGGAGGCGTTAGATGCGCAGTCAGAACAGAAGCATTTCATCGGGATTATTCCAGGTGGTTTCATTATCGCAAGCGTTTCAGAAGACCTTACGCCAAAAACAGGGAATCCGAAACCACCCTCCATGCGCCCTGCGCCCAGCCTCGCATTGCCTTGTCCCGACTGGTGAAACTTTTTAAACGACCGCCAGGAAGTCCCAAGCATTCCAGGCACTCGAAGAGGTACTATATCGGATCTATCTGGCTAGACTTTAAAATCATTTTAAGAGAGATCATGGTCCCTTTCACCTCCAGCCAAAGGAGCCGCCATGACCCACATTTACGCCCTCGTCACCCTCAGCAAGGCCATTGTGCTGCCCGGCCTGTCGCACCGCACAGGAAAGCCGTGCCGCATTGTCTCAAGACGGCAACTCGTCGTCTCCATCAACGAGGAGACAGTGGAGTTGGAGGGGTGCCTGGACCCTCGAGGTCACGGATTTCGTGTTGGCATACGCGAAATCACGACCGTCCAGCGCGGGCTCATTGAGCACGCGGAGTTTATGGGCCCTCGCAGTCTCATTATGCGGCGCGTGCTCGATCTGCCAACAGCGGTGGACTATCGCATCGGCAGCCCCAGTGCACTCTACTACTCCTTGTCGACGGGGGACTCCGTGGAGTTGATCGGCGGATGGGGTGATGCGTTGGGCAACGTGACCGTGCAGATGCTGCCCATTTGCGGGTTTCTCGTGCCAAACGAGGATCCGGTGGTGGCGCCCTGGCGGCAGCTGGGACAGCTGTGGCCGAATGGACAGTTCGCCCGGCCTTCGGGGGCGGAGGTCGTCTCATTCGTCA
>MGTN01000076.1:6604-9377 GCA_001799475.1 Desulfovibrionales bacterium GWA2_65_9
TACGTCCCGGTCACTCCGGAACTCCTCCGCCAAGCCGCAAAGAAGCCACTGCTGCACAGTGCTGGCGTGCCGTGGGATTATGCACCCACGACCGGCTACCCTGGGCGCAAAATCTGGCGAAACGGGCTTACGCGAGAAAGGATGGCTGTGCCTCCGGATGACAATGCCGTGGCAAAGTTCTTTGCCAACCGTGAGGAGCGCTAAAATCCCACTCTTGGCGATGCCGCAAAAACGCCGCCGGGCGAATACCAGGCGGCTAAACTTACGCGGCGCTTCTCTCGTCTTCCCTGGCTGGGGCCGGATATTCTTCCTGCCCCAGCCTCCACTCCGCCCGACCGGCAAAGAACCGCGCGATGGCCGGTTTGCCGGAAGGCGCCTTCGGCCCTTGTTCGATGCGCGTCCATTCCTTGTCGGCGAGCTCGTACATCGTGCCACTTTTCAGCACGATTTTGACGGTGTGGTCCGGGCCGCACGTCACGCTCTCGATGACGCTTCGCATCTGCATAGCGATGCGCGCCCGGCGCGCGTACACCGCCTCGTTGCTCATGTCGATTGAAGCAGGCAGGCCGGTGTCGGCTGAAAGCGTGTCGGCGTCCGAACGCTCGCGGAATTGCGTGGAGTCTTCCGCCGCTTGCCGCGCTGCCGTGGCTTCCGCGCGCGCCTTGGCCAACTCGGCGTGGGCGGTGGGCCGTTCTTGCTGCAGTTCGGTGAGTTGTTGTGCAATCTCTTCCAGGTCCGCCAACGTATTAGTTTTGAGCAACACCATGAACTTCTGGATCGAAACGGCCACATGCTCCAGCTGCGCCTCTATGGCGGCAATGCGGTTCGCGTGTTGTGTCAACGCGGCAGCGTGGATGCCGACGGCGGCGACGATGTCGACGTCATTGAGTGCGCCTGAGAGCACAAAATTCTCGAGATACAGGTAGTTGATGTACCGGTGGTTCGAACAGCCGTGCCCCGCGCGCGCAGAGTTGCAGGTGAGGTAATGCGCCCAAGGCCTGACGCCGTTCTTTCTCGTCTTGTCTTGGGTGGCGTTGTGATAGCCCACTGTCCCGCCACATTCCGAGCAACGGGCGAGTTTCTGGAAGAGATTCGCGAACTTCTTGCCCTTCCGGCCGCGCTGACCTTTCTTGCGCAAGAACGCCATGTCCTGAACGCGCTCGAACAACGCGGGGTCAATGATCTCGGGGTAGTAACCCGTGATGACTTCTTGCTATTTGATACCGTCCTCGTCCTTGAACTCGGCGACGTATTCTCCAACAACAGCCCGATTGCACAGGAGTTTATTGATGTAACTTTCGTGCCACACGGGCTTCCGCGTGTTCCACGCCGGGATGCCTTCCTTTCTCAAAGTCCGGACGATGACGCCGCGCCCGTAGCCCTGCACAGACATGTCGAGAATGCGACGGACGAGTTGTGCACGGTCTTCGAGCACATGAAGCTTGCCGTCTTGGACTTCGAGCCAGCGGGGGCATTGGCTCGTCGCGATGACGCCTTTCCTGGCCAACTTGCGTTTCGTATGCCAATTTGCGCTGGAACGGATGGACTTGTGCTCGCTCTCGCTGTTTGAGCGCATCATGTCCGCCAGAAGGGGAAAGAACGCTGCGTACGACGCAAGGTCCAGGATCGTGTTTTGCGCCGTGAGCCCGATTCTGACACCGTGCTGGGTGATGTTCAAAAGGAGCAGCAGGGCTTGGTTCACACGGTCGCGAGTCAAACGGTCCAAGGATTCGGCGACAAGCACCGAGCCCGGCGGAATTTCGCCGTTTTCGATGCGCTGGACAAAACGGCCGAGCTCTCCGGTTTGCGCATTGTCACCGCGAAATGCCGACACGCCGATGTCCTGCAGCAGTTCGGAGAACTGCAGGCCATGGCTATCGACGAACTTCATGGCAGCTTCGTGCTGCCGCCGCTCGCCGTCGCCCCATGCTTGGCTCTGGGACGAAAGTCGGATATACGCGTATGCCTGTGACGCTTGTGGTGGGAATGGGTGTATATTTTTCATAAGAGCACACTACCGCTGCGTTTTTTCATGACGCCAGGACTTTTTGGGGGGTCAGCGAGCGCCTGGCGAGGCCATTTTCGACAACACACAGTGATTGCTGACGAAGTTTTATTTTCTTTGGGTAGTATAATTGTTGCCCGCATCCCGCCAAAGGGCCTGAGGCCCTCTGGACTCCCCATTACGCGAAGGGCTCCTTCCGGCGCAGGAAACGCCAGAAGGAGCCCTTCGCTTTGGCTGTGTCCCGGAAAGTGCAACAGGGGCGCGTCCGTCTGGAACCCAGATCAAGTCAACGGGCCGGGAAGAGCAAAGCTCGACCGGCCCGTTGGCTTGGCATGAGGGGGTCTGGGGGGAATCATTCCCCCCAGCCGCCGGAGGCTGTTTCGGCCCCCTTCAAAAACACGTCCTCAGGCAGTTCGCCCAGGCCGTCCACGCGCCGCGCCTCGGCCAAAAGCGCCAGGGTTGCGGCCTCGCCCTCGGGTCCGATATCCCGGCTGGCCTCGGTGACAAAGGTCGCGATATGCTGGGCGATGACGCCCGCGTCCATCTCCTGGGCGTGCGTGCGGATGTACTCGCGGCTGGCCTCGGGGTGCGCGCGCGCATACTCCAGGCTGGCGCGGATGCCCGCATTCACGGCGCAAGCCCAATGAAGTCCGAAGGACCGGCGCATGACGATGCAGCCCAGCGGGATGGGCAGGCCGCGCGCCTCTTCCCACCACGCGCCCAGGTCCAGCAGCCGCGTCAGGCCGTGCTCGGCAAAGGTGAAGCGGC
>MGTN01000076.1:9476-13199 GCA_001799475.1 Desulfovibrionales bacterium GWA2_65_9
CGCAGCAGGCGGTACTCGCCCAGCAGCCCGGCGGCGGCGGCCACGGACACCTTGCAGACATCAGGCCCCCCGGCGCTCGCGGCCTCGTTCAGGCGCTCCACATCGGCCAGGGTGACATCGAAGTCCACGCCAGGCACAGACACCAAACCCGTTGCCAGGGCGTGGAAGATGAAGGTGTCGTTGGGGCAGGGGGAATAGTGCAGCGACAGGCGCATGACGGCCCTCCAGGACTTCTTTTCTTTTCAGCTGGTTGACGCGGGTGGTTGGCGCAGACGGTTGACAGCAAAAGCACGGAGGCATATGAATGACCACCCGGTCATTTCTCCGGGCAGAGTACCCGGAGCGCATCCGGGAGGCAAGCTGAAAACGGTTGGACCCATGGACACGCCAAGCCCCACGCCCGGCTCGACCCCGCGTTCGACATTCGACAACCTGGACCCGCAGAAGCAGCAACGCGTGCTGGACGAGTCCCTGCGCGAGTTCGCGGAAAACGGCTACCACCAGGCCAGCATCAACCGCATCGTCGGGCGGCTGGACATCGCCAAGGGCTCGCTGTTCCAGTATTTCGGCAGCAAGGAGGGGCTGTTCCGGCACCTCTTCCGGCGCGCCGTGGACGAGATAAAAGCCCCGCTCCGGGCCATCCGCGACGCCGACAATGCCGGGGCCTTCCCGGACCGCCTGAAGCGGATCTTCGCCGCCAGCGCGGCCTTTGCCCAGGCGCACCCCTTTCTCTGGGGCATCTACCGGCGCATGCTGACCCAGGAGGACTTTCCCCTGCGCGCCACCCTGCTCTCCGAGGTGCGCGCTGAGGGGCTCACCTTTTTCCGCGAACTCATCTGCCTCGGCCAGGCCCAGGGCTCTGTGCGCGCGGACCTGGACCCCGCAACCGCAGCCTTCATCATCGAGGCCACGCTCGACCGCGCCCTGACCGCCCAGGACTCGCCGGTGCTGGACGCCGGCCTGGGCCTCTCGTCTGATCCAAACACGCGCCAGGCCCGCCTGGACGCCCTGGCCGAGGCCCTATGCCGGGGCTTCTCGACCCACCCGACAGCGCACACCGTTCAAGGAGATACGAATGCCTGATCTCAAACGTTTCGAGACACTGGGCCTGGGCGGCATCGCCCACAAGGTCCAGACCGGGGAGCGCCTGAGCCTGGATGAGGGCCGCGCGCTCTTCGCCTGCCCGGACCCCACGGCCGTGGGCGCCCTGGCGCACCTGCGCCGCACTGCCCTGCACGGCAGCCGCACCTTCTACGTGGTCAACCGGCACATCAACTACACCAACGTCTGCGTCAACGGCTGCGCCTTCTGCGCCTACCAGCGCAGCAAGGGCGAGGCCGGTGGTTTTGAAATGTCCGTGGCCGAGGCCGTGGAGCGCCTGCTCGCTGCGCCCCTGCCCCCGCGCGAGGTGCACATCGTGGGCGGCTGCCACCCGGACCTGCGCCTGTCGTTCTTTGTCGACCTGCTGTCGAGCGTGCAAAAGGCCCTGCCCGAGGCCACCCTCAAGTGCTTCACCGCCGTGGAGATCGCCCATTTCGCACACCTTGAGGGCATCAGCACCACCCAGGTCCTGCAGACCCTCAAGGCCGCCGGGCTGGCCATGCTGCCGGGCGGCGGGGCCGAGATCTTCGCGCCCGAGGTGCGCCGCCGCATCTGCCCCAGGAAGTCCACGGCCGAGGAGTGGCTGCGCATTCACGGGGAGGCGCACGAGCTCGGGCTGGCCACCAACTGCACCATGCTCTTCGGCCATCTGGAGAGCATCGACGACCGCCTGGACCACCTGGACCGGTTGCGCAGGCAGCAGGACCAGTCCCTGCAGAAAGGCGGCAACGGATTCACCTGCTTCATCCCCCTGCCCTTCCAGACCGAGAACAACGCCATCAAGGTCGAGCGCCCCCTCACCGGCCTGGACGAACTTCGGACCATCGCCGTGAGCCGGCTCATGCTGGACAACATCCCGCACCTCAAGGCCTACTGGGTCATGCTCACGGTGAAGCAGGCGCAAGTGGCGCTGTTCTTCGGGGCCGACGACCTGGACGGCACCGTGGTCGAGGAGAAGATCGGGCACATGGCCGGGGCCACCAGCGAACAGGGCCTGACCAAGGCCCAGCTTCAGGACATGATCCGGGGCCTGGGGCTCACGCCCATAGAGCGCGATGCGCGATTCAATCCCGTTGGCGGCGACGCCCGGTTCAATCCCATCGACAACGCCAGATACAATCCCATGCAGGAGGCCTAGGGCATGAGCCAGAACATTCAACGCGATGTCCGGCGCATTCTGGACGAGGCGGCCCAGGGCCGCAGGCTGACCCTGGACGAGGCCCGGCTGCTCCAGCAGGAGGCCCCCTTGCACGACCTGGGGCATGCCGCGCATTGCGTGCGCCTGCGCAAGCACCCGGAAGCCGTCGTGACCTACGTGGTGGATCGGAACATCAACTACAGCAACGTCTGCGTCTGCGCCTGCCGCTTCTGCGCCTACTTTCGCGCGCCCGGCCACGCGGAAGGCTTCGTGCTCTCCTTCAAGGAGATCGGCCAGAAGATCACAGAGACCATCGCCCTGGGCGGCACGCAGATTTTGATGCAGGGCGGGCACCACCCGGACCTGCCGCTGTCCTGGTACGAGGACATGCTGCGCCACATCAAGGCCAACTTCCCCATCCATGTGCACGCCTTCTCCCCGCCGGAGATCGCCCACTTTGCCAAGATTTCCGGACTCACCACGGCACAAGTAATTCAGAGGCTGAAAGCCTCGGGCCTGGACTCCATCCCCGGCGGCGGGGCCGAGATCCTGGTGGACAAGGTGCGGCGCAAGGTCTCGCCCAACAAGTGCCCGGCTGGCCAGTGGCTCGGCATCATGGAGGAGGCCCACGCTTTGGGCCTGCGCACCACGGCCACCATGATGTTCGGCCACGAGGAAACGCTGGAGGAGCGCCTGGAGCACCTGTTTGCCGTGCGCGCAAGCCAGGACCGGTCCCTGCAGAAAGAGGGCGGCGGCTACACGGCCTTCATCCCCTGGACCTTCCAGCCGGACAACACGAACATCATTGCCCGGCCGCTGACCAGCCCGGAGTACCTGCGCATGCTGGCGCTGTCGCGGCTGGTGCTGGACAACGTGGACAACCTGCAGGTGTCCTGGGTCACCATGGGTCCAAAGATCGCGCAGTTGGCGCTCTATTTCGGCGGCAATGACTTCGGCTCGACCATGATCGAGGAGAACGTGGTGCGCGCCGCCGGGGTCAGTTTCCGGCTCTCGCAGGGGGAGATCGACACCCTCGTGCGTGCGGCGGGCTTTGAGCCGCGCCAACGGCGCATGGACTATACGCTGGTGCCCGCTGACACAAGGACGGCAAAGGCCTGATGTCCACGCCAGTCAATCCACGCGTAAGTCCGGCCATCAGGCTGGGCCGCATCGGCTACCTGAACGTGCTGCCCCTGCATCATCCGCTGGAGACCGGCGTCTTGCAGGGAAACTTCGAGCTCGTGGCCGGGTCGCCTGCGGAACTCAACCAGCTCATGGACCAGGGACGGCTCGACCTCTCGGGCTGCTCATGCATCGAGTACGCGCGGCACCCGGAGAAGTACCTCATCGTGCCGGATCTGGCCATCGGGAGCAGAGGCCCGGTGCAGAGCGTGCTGCTGCTCTGCCGCACCCGGCCGGAGGACCTGCACGGCCGGACCATCCTGGTCAGCGCCCAGACGCACACCTCAGCCGCGCTCGTGGAC
>MGTN01000077.1 GCA_001799475.1 Desulfovibrionales bacterium GWA2_65_9
CCGCAACAGGGGCCCGGCCTCTGTCTGCTGGACATCCCCGCGCGCTTTTTTTAAGGAATCCGATGTCCCGCAAATCCCCACACCCGCCCAAGCACCACGGCGCTCCGGCCGCAGTCCTGCCCAAGCGCTGGCTGGAGCTTTGCGCGAGCGCCCCGGCGCTCTGCCTGATGGCCGTGGGCCTGGCCCTGGCCCTCTATTGGCGCACGCTGGAGTATGAGTTCATCGATCTGGACGACACGTTCTACGTGCTCACCAACCCCCAGGTGCTGGGCGGGCTCTCCTGGGCCTCCGTGCGCTGGGCCCTTGTTGATCTGCACAGCACGTTCACCTACTGGCACCCCCTGACCTGGCTGTCGCTGATGCTCGACGCGACCCTATACGGGCAGTGGGCGGGCGGATACCACGCCACGAGCTTTCTGCTGCATGCCCTGAACGTGGCCCTGGTGTTCCGGCTCATGCACACAATCACGGCGGACAAGTGGTCGGCCTTTGCCGTGGCCGCCATCTTCGCCGTGCATCCGGTGCACCTGGAGTCCGTGGTCTGGATCACCGAGCGCAAGGATGTGCTGTTCATGTTCTGGGGGCTCCTGGCCCTCAACAGCTACCTCGCCTGGGCGCGCGGGCGCAGCCGCCCTGCCCTTGTGGCCTTGTATTGCTGCTACGCGCTCAGCCTCATGTCCAAGCCGGTGCTCGTGGTGCTGCCCGGCCTGCTCCTGCTGCTGGATTACTGGCCCCTTGGGCGCTTCAGCCCCTACGACCTGTTCCGGCCAGCCGGGCCTGGCCCCTCTTTCAGCGCGCGCCTGCGCGGCCTCTGGCCCCTGCTGCGGGAGAAGCTGCCTGTCCTGGCCCTGGCGCTTTGCTCCGTCCTGATCACCGTCAACTCCCACCCCAAGACCTTTGACCTCGTTGTGCTGGATTCTGCGGCACGCTATGGGAACGCCTTCCTGGCCTTGTCCAAGTATGTGTGGAAGCTCCTGATGCCAACGGACCTCGCCATTCTCTATCCGTTCCCGGTGCCCCTGCCCACATGGCCGCTGGTGCTGTCCATCGTGGCCTTCTGCACAGTCTCGCTGCTCGTCCTCTGGAAGGCCAAACGCCATCCCTGGCTGCTTCTGGGCCTGGGCTGGTTTCTCTTGGGCTTCCTGCCCACCATCGTGACCCCGAAAGTGGGCATGCATCTCGCCATGGCCGACAGGGCCGCCTATTTCCCCTATGTCGGCGGCTATCTTGTCATTGTGCTGGGGGCCAGAGAGATCGCCGCGCGCCTCATCGCGGACAGGCAGAAGCTCAACCGCATCCTTGCCCTGTGCCTTGTGGCGCTTCTCGGCTGGTACTGGTCCCAGGCGACCTTCGCCATCGCCTTCTGGCGCAACAAGTACACCATCTACGAGCGGGCCATCGAGGTCACGCCGGGCCACCACATTTTGTACAACAACTATGGCAAGATCCTGCTGGACAGGCAGGACTTCACCGCGGCTGAAACCTACGTGCTGAAAGCCCTGGCCCTGCAGCCGGGCTTCAACCTCGCCCTGGGAAACCTCGGCAACGTCTACATGGGCACCGGGCGCTTCGAGCAGGCCATCGCGATGTTCCAGCGCGCCCTGGCCGCAGACCCGGACAATGTCAACAACGGCAACTACCACTTCGACATGGCCCGGTGCCTGGCCCGGTTGGCCCGCTACGACGAGGCGGAAAAGCACTATCTCCAGGCCCTGGCCGTCGAGCCCAACGACCCGGAAGCGCACAACGACCTGGGCCACATCGCCCTGCTCCGGGGGGATCTGCGCCGCGCCGGGGAGCACTTTGCCCAGGCCGTGGCCCTGGACCCGGACTACCGGGCGGCCAAGGAGAATCTGGCGCAGGTGCAGCGGACGCTGGCAGGCGGCAGGCAGTAGCCCGACATTCGCACCAGCCGCCGCCTCAAATCCGAAAGGGCTGGTCCAGGTTCTGCCTGGACCAGCCCTTTCGGATTTGCCTGCGGGGGTCCGGGGGGCGTCACGCTCCCCGGCCGCCGGAGGCGCACGTCTCTACAGTCCCTCGCCCAGGGCTGCGGCCAGGCCGGGGATGGTGTAGTCCTCGGGCTGGATGTGCGGGGTGAACCCATAGCGCGACAGCGTCTTGGCCGTGACCGGGCCGATGCAGGCGATCTTCACGTCCGGGTGTGCGCGCAGGGTCTCCGGCGAGAGCAGCGTGAAGAAGTTCTCCACGGTGCTGGAGCTGGTGAAGGTCAGGGCCTGGATCTTGCCCTTTTCAAGCGCCTCGACGATCTCCGAGGAGTCGGCCTGGGTCAGCCTGGTCTCGTACACCGGCAGGATGCGCACGTTGGCCCCGGCCTTGGCCAGCTCCTCGGGCAGCACCTCGCGGGCGACCTTGGCCCGGGGAATGAGCACGTTCTTGCCCGCGATGCCGCGCTCCAAGAGGCCGGTGACGATCTCCTCGGCCACGTACCGGGGCGGTACGAAGTCCGGGGTCACGCCGCGCGCCTTCAGCTCGTCCGCCGTGGCCGGGCCGATGGCCGCCACGCTGATGCCGCCCAGGGTGCGCGTGTCCAGGCCGATTTCTTCGAGCTGCGCCCAGAAATGCTTCACGCCGTTGACCGAGGTGAACACCAGCCAGTCTACGGCGCCGAGGGTCAGGATGGCCTGCTCCACCTCGTCGTAGTCGTCCAGGGGTTCCACGGTGATGGTCGGGAACTCGAAGACGCAGGCGCCCATCTGGCGCAGCACGCCGGACAGGTCGCTGGCCTGCTCGCGCGCGCGGGTGACCACCACGCCCTTGCCCAAAAGCGGCTTCTTCTCGAACCAGGAGAGCTTGCTGGCCAGCGAACACACGCCGCCCACGATGATGATGCTGGGTGCTGCGAACTGGCGGCGCTCGGCCTCGGCAGCCACGTTCTCCAGCGTGCTGACCATGGACTCCTGGTTGCAGCGCGTGCCCCAGCGGACCAGGGCCACAGGGGTATCTTTCGAACGGCCCCCGGCCATGAGCTTGCCCGCGATCATGGGCAGGTTCTTGACGCCCATGTAGAAAACCAGGGTGCTGTTGCTCGCAGCGTAGACCTCCCAGTTGTGGCCGCTCTCCTCCTTGGTCGGATCCTCGTGGCCGGTGATGAAGCAGACGCTCGTGGTGAAGTCGCGGTGGGTGACCGGGATGCCCGCGTAGGCCGGGGCGGCCACGCCAGCGGTGACGCCGGGCACGACCTCAAAGGCGATGCCCTCGGCCACCAATTCCTCGGCCTCCTCGCCGCCGCGCCCGAAGACGTACGGATCGCCGCCCTTCAAGCGGGCCACGGATTTGCCGGCCTTGGCCTTGCCGATGATGAGCTGGTTGATCTGGTCCTGGGGCAGGGTGTGGTCGCCGCCCTTCTTGCCGACGTAGATGATCTCGGCGTCGGCCCTGGCGTATTTCAGGAACTCGGCATTGGCGAGGTAGTCGTAGACCACCACGTCGCAGGTCTCGATGAGCTCCTTGGCCTTGATGGTCAGCAGACCCGGATCGCCGGGGCCTGCGCCGATGAGGTAGACTGTGGACATCTGTTAGCTCCGGGCCTGGCTGGGCCGAATCATGTTCATGGCGCGCGCGTCGGCCAGGACCACCGAGGTCTCCACCTGCCGCGCCGGGATGTTCCAATAGATTCTGAGAAGTCTTTCCTTTTCCGCATGCGCGGTCAAGGTGAAGCCGTGCTTCTGGTAGAAGCTGACGGCCCAGGTGGCCGCAGCCCAGGTGCCCATGAGCATGGGGCGCTTCGCAATACGCACGAGATGCGCCAGCAGGAGGCCGCCGATACCCTGGCCGCGCTGCGTCGTGCGCACATAGGCATGGCGTATGAGCGTGACTTCTCCGATACCGCCCAATTCGCAGCCGGCCGTGCCGGCCACGTCCTGGATGCCCATGATGCCGACCAATTCGCCATTCACCTCCGCGCCCCAGAAGCGCACGCCCGCCGCGATCTCGCTGCGCAGCTCGGCCAGCGGCATGTACGGCTCGTGCCAGCGGTCCGCCGGGATGATTCCCTTGTAAGCCTGGGCAGCATCGTTGACGATGTCCGCCATGAGCGGCTCGTCTGCGGGTGCGCAGGGGCGGATGATCAGCGCCGGGGCGGTCACAGGGCCTACGCCTCCTCGTCGAGCGCGCTCTTCAGGCGCTCCTGCAGCTCGGCCAGCTTGGCCTTGGCGTCCTCAAGGCCCGCCAGCTTTTCGTTCTCCGCAGCCACGATCTCTGCCGGGGCATGGCCCGCGAAGCCGGGAGCCGAGAGCTTGCCCTTGAGCGCGGTCAACTGCTTGTCCAGCTTGCCCAGCTCCTTGTCCAGGCGCGTCAGCTCCGCGCCGAAGTCCACGATGCCCTTCAAGGGCACGAAGATGCGCGAGCCCTCGACCACGGCCGTGCCGCTGGCGCGGGGGCCGGTCTTGCCGGGGCCGATGTCCACGCTCTCGATACGGGCGAGAGACTGGATAAGATGCACGTTCCGGGTCAGCACGGCCTGGGCGTTGTCGCTCCCCTGCTCTGTGCCGGTATCGATGATCAGCGGCAGCTTCTTGGCCGGGTCGATGCACAGCTCGGTGCGGATGGTGCGCACGCTGCCCACCACGCCCTGGAAAAAGACCATGTCGCGCGCGGCCTGCCCGCTCTTGAACTGCGGCCTGCGCTCGGGGTAGGGCTGCAGCGCCAGCTCCCTGCCCTTCTCATCGGCCGCAATGCCCGGCAGCACGCTCCAGATCTCCTGGGTCACAAAGGGCATGACCGGGTGCAGCAGGACCATGGTCTCGGAGAGCACGGTCAGGAGCACTTTCCTCGTGGCGTCCTTGGCCTGCGCGTCGTCGCCGTACAGGTCGCCCTTGGCCATCTCCACATACCAGTCGCAGAACTCGTTCCAGATGAAGCGGTACAGGCTCTGGGCGATGTCGTTGAAGCGGTACTCCAGCGTGGCGCTCTCCACCTCGTCCTTCACTTCCTCAAGGCGGTGCAGAATCCACAAATTCGCCAGGCCCTTGGCGTCGGCGAGGCTGGCCCCCGGCGCGCCGCCGTCCTCCGGCATGTTCATCAGCGCGAAGCGCGCCGAGTTCCAGATCTTGTTCACGAAGTGGCGGTAGCCCTCGATGCGCTTCTCGGACAGCTTGATGTCGCGGCCCATGGCCGCAAAGGCGGTCAAGGTGAAGCGCAGGGAGTCCGTGCCGTACTTGGCGATCATCTCCAGCGGGTCGATGACGTTGCCCGTGGACTTGCTCATCTTCTTGCCCTGCTCGTCGCGCACCAGGGCGTGGATGTAGACGTCGTGGAAAGGCACCTGCTCCTTGAAATGGATGCCCATCATCATCATGCGCGCCACCCAGAAGAACAGGATGTCGAACCCCGTCACCAGCACGCTGGTGGGGTAATAGGCCTTGAGCTTGTCCGTGTCCGCAGGCCAGCCCAGCGTGGAAAAGGGCCACAGGGCCGAGGAGAACCAGGTGTCCAGCACGTCGTCTTCCTGGGTCAGCGCACCATTGCACTTCGTACAACTCGTCGGATCTTCCGTCTGCACGATCAGCTCGCCGCAAGCCTCGCAGGTCCAGGCCGGGATGCGGTGGCCCCACCATATCTGGCGGGAGATGCACCAGTCGCGGATGTTGTCCAGCCACTCGTAGTAGGTCTTTTCCCACTGGGTCGGCACGATCCTGGTCTGGCTCGGCACGGCCTCGCGCGCGGCCTTGGCCAGGGGCGCAACCTTGACGAACCACTGCTCGCTGACATGCGGCTCGATGACGCTCTTGCAGCGGTAGCACTCGCCCACGCTGTGGTCGTGCTCATTGATGCCGACCATGAGGCCCAGGGCCTCCAGGTCCTCCACGACCTTGTCGCGGCAGGCGTTCTTCCCCAGGCCCTGGTAGGCCTCGGGCGCGTTCTCGTTCATGTAGCCCTTGTCGTCGATGACGGCGATGACGGGCAGGTTGTGCGTGCGGGCCAGGGCCCAGTCGTTCATGTCGTGGGCCGGGGTGATCTTCAGGCAGCCGGTGCCGAACTCGATGTCCACGTAGGCGTCGGCAATGACCGGAATCTGCGTGCCCACGAGCGGCAGGGTGACCGTCTTGCCGATGGCCTGGGTGTATCTTTCGTCTTCAGGGTGCACGGCCACGGCCACGTCGCCGAGCATGGTCTCGGGCCGGGTGGTGGCCACGACAAGATCGCCGGAGCCGTCCGAGAGCGGGTAGCGGATCTGGTAGAGCTTGCCCTTCTTGGGCGCGTGCTCGACCTCGTCGTCGGCCAGGGCCGTGTGGCAGCGGTTGCACCAGTTGACGATGTAGTTGCCCTTGTAGATCAGGCCCTCGTGGAACAGGCGCACAAAGACCTCGCGCACGGACTTGGAGCAGCCCTCGTCCAGCGTGAAGCGCTCGCTGGACCAATCGACCGACGCGCCCATGCGCCGGATCTGGTTCAGGATGCGGTCGCCGTATTCCTTTTTCCATTCCCAGACGCGCTCGATGAACTTTTCGCGGCCCAGGTCATCGCGCTTCTTGCCCTCTTTCTTGAGCTGGCGCTCGACCACGTTCTGGGTGGCTATGCCCGCGTGGTCCGTGCCCGGCACCCAGAGCACGCTTTTGCCCTGCTGGCGCATGAAGCGGCAGAGGATGTCCTGCAGGGTCAGGTTGAGCGCGTGGCCCATGTGCAGCGCGCCCGTGACATTGGGCGGCGGGATGACGATGGAATAGGGCTCGGCCTTGCCGGACAGCACGTCCTGGGGGTCTGGGCTAAAAGTCTTGTTGTCTTCCCAGTGCTTGCCCCAGCGGGCTTCCACGTCGGCTGGCTCGTAGCCTTTCG
>MGTN01000078.1:0-4263 GCA_001799475.1 Desulfovibrionales bacterium GWA2_65_9
CCGATCATGCGCGCGCGGTGGGCCATGATGCTCATGCCCAGGCCGCCCTTTGACACCGCCGCTTTGGCCCTGCCGATGCCGTTATCGCGAACCTCAAGCATCGCCATGTCGCCAGTCCGGCACAGCAAGGAGATGGTGATGTGCGTCGGCTTGCTGTGCTTGACCGCATTGGCCAGCGCCTCCTGGGCGATGCGGTAGAGTTGCGTGACGTTGGAGTTGAGACAGGATTCACAGGCCCTCTCCTGCCGAAAATCGATGGGTACTCCGCTGGAGCGGGAAAAGCGCCGGATCATGTCCTGCAAGGACGGCCCCGCGACGGTTGGGGCGTGCTCCAAGGGCCAAAGGCCGTGGGACAGGTCATAGGCCTGATCGACCAGTTCATCCAGAAGGGTGGACAATGGCTCTAACTCCTTGGCCTCCCCCAGACCCTGTTTGAGGTGCGCGAGGGCTGCGCAACGCAGCCGTGCAGCGGTCAAGAGCTGGCACAGGCCGTCGTGCAGGTCCTGGCTCATGCGCCGCCGCTCATCCTCGCTGATGCTGATAATCTCCCGCTCCAGGCGGTTGCGCTCGACCATTTCCGCCTCCAGGCTCAGATTCTTGTTCTCGAGCTGTGCGGAGAGGCTTTCCACTGCGAAAAAGGCCTTGGAGAGCCGTTGCGAAAGGGCGAAGGCCTGAAACAGGATGAACATGAGCATCCCCGGTGCCAGCAAGGAGGTGGAGCGCAGCAGCTTCATGTCGAAGAGCATGTCGTTGATTCCCACCAGGCCGAGGATGAGGAACCCGGCAAAGATGAAGGCCGCTCCCTCCCGGCCGCGCCGCCAAGCCCGGTAGAGTCGCAGCAGGCAATACAGAATAAGCACCGAGGAAGTGAGATAATAGGCGGGCAGGGCCATGGAGGTGAGGGCCATGGAGGAGAGGCCCAGGGCCAAGGCGACGAACACGGCGCCCAGGGCGACGGAGAACCGCAGCACCTGGCGCGAAAATTCCCGCGGATACAGCGACTGGAAGAAGCGAAAGCCCACTGGCACGGAAACGAAAAAGCAGCTCAGGGCGAACTGATCAAGCAGGCGTGCGGGCAGGTTCGGAAGAAGCAGGCGTACCGCCCACCCGCTGGTGTCTGAGGTCGCGAAGTTCCCCATCCACAGGAAGCAATACAGGGCGAAATACAGTGGCGAGATGTTGCCCGGGCGAAAGAAGTACAGGGCCACATGGTAGACGCCCATGATGAACAGTGCACCCACAAAAAATACGGCAATACCGGCTGAGCGGGTTTCCTGCGCGCGTAGCACGCTCTCCGGCCCAAGCCAGATCGGGGCGAGCACGCCGCCGTCCCGGTAGTGGAAGTTGGAGACCCGGAGGAGGAGTTCAAGAGGCTGCCGGGGGGCGGTGGAGTTGCCGGGCAGGCCAGCGACAAGGATCGAGGGCTTCTCGCGCTCCTCCTCCGCGTTCGTGCCCACCACGCCGCTTTGTCCAGCGGGTTGGCCGTTTACCCATAGCGAATAGGCCGAGTTGATGTTGAAAAGGCGCAGTGCCAGCCGCTCCACCCCGGTTCCCGGCGCGAGCGTCACCCTCAGGCGCAGTGTCGCAACTCCCGCCTTGTCCCGCGCCGCCTCCTCGCTGTCCGCCACGTTCCAGGCCGAGGGCAGGTACGTGTACGCAGCCTCCACTGGAGGGTGCGGCCCCTGAAAGTCGGCGGGGGTCAGTAGGCGGTTCCAATACACTTCCCACTGGCCATCAAGCCGGACTGGGCCGTCTTGCTCCATGCTCCAGCCCGTGAGGTCCAGCGCTCCGCTCTTGGCCTGGGGCATGGGCGCATCGCTCCCAGAGCAGCCGCCGAGCAGTGGGGCCAAGCTAACGAGCAAGGTGATGATGACAAGCAGCAACCCTCGCGCGCACGTCTGCTTCTCCAAAGCGCTGCTGGCAGAAGAGGCAACCTCGCCGGTGCGGCAGGGATCTCCACAGAGAGCAGCCCGCATGGCAGGAGAGTCCGGCCCAGGCTGCGCAGGCGGAGAGGCAGCGGCCAATGGTTCAGATGAAGAGGGTGCCGGGAGAGTCATATCAGCGTGGGGCCGCTCCGTTTGCCATGAATTTGTCACTAAAGCATATGTAAAAGTCTAGCACCAGACTTGAAGTAAGTACATACGGATCTGTCCACATCAGTGGCAACATACGTATACCGCGCGGCGAATATTCATCACCGAAGCAACACATTTTTGAATGGCGGCGCGCCACAGAGTATAGTTAAACAGATGATCGGAGAGCTGGCTTGCCTGTCCCTTGAGCCTGCAGTGGCTGTTTCGGAGGGATTCAGCCTGCGTTGGTGCATGGCGCAGCGATCTTAAAGCGTGGATACCAGCATCTGCTGCGTGAGAATTGCGGCACATAGACAGAACTGATCGTGCATTTGCTTGCATGGCGACGCCCGTGTCCGGGGTTTCCCCTACAGACACGGACCGTCAATATCTATATGGACCGTTTGAGACAATTGGGTGAGGGCCACTCCCGGTCCCCCAGAGCGTTTTCATGGCCAGGGCGACAATACCCGCACAGAGCAAATGCGCTGCGGTTTTTCCTTCGCCACAGGCTGTCTTACACTGTGACAGGCCTGGAGGCAGGGATTGAAAGACACGGGACATGATGTGTCCGTGCCGCCCCCGCACAGAACATGCTGAGATTATTGGGCATCATAATAATGCGCACACAGCCATAGACTGCAAAGGTAGCACTGCATGCTTGTAAACGTTCACAGAATCCTCCAGCGCTTGAAACCAAGCGCGCGCGCCACGGCCCTTGCGCTGGCCCTGTGCCTCCTCCCATCCCTTCCGGCCATGGCCCTGACCCCTGGCGAGATCGACGCGGGCAACCGGGCCACGCAGCGCATCCAGAACGAGCAGCAGGAGCGGCTGCAGCAGCAACTGCGCGAGGACGCCCTGCGGCGCAAGGAGACCCCGCCCCAGCAGGTGCCGGAGGCCAAGGCCCCGTCCCTGCCCAAGAGCACCGTCTGCCGCGAGATCAAGGAGATCGTCCTCACCGGCGTCACGCTGCTGCCCGAGGACGTCAAGCAGGGGCTGGTTGCGCCCTATGTGGGCAGGTGCCTCTTTGCCGAGGACATCGAGAAGCTCCTGGCCGACGTGCTCAAGGCCTACATCGACCGGGGTTTTGTGGCGGTCAGGCCCTACGTTCAGGCCCAGGACCTGAGCACCGGCCGCCTGGAGATCCTCATCGTGGAGGGCAAGGTCGAGGGGCTCATCCTCAAGGATGGCCGCACCTCCTTCCCCAGCGTCAACCTGACCACGGCCTTCCCCTTTGTGCCGGGCAAGGCGCTGAACCTGCGCGACATTGAGCAGGGCCTGGACCAGATCAACCGCCTGGCCTCCAACAGCGCCACCATGGAGGTCAGCCCGGGCGCGGAGCCGGGCTTGAGCGTGGTCACCATCAGCAACACGCCGTCCTTTCCCTTGAGCGTCTCTGCCACCATGGACAACCTCGGCGGCCTGTCCACCGGCAGGCAGCAGGGCGCGTACACCGTGAACCTGGACAACCCCCTGCGGCTGAACGACTTCATCACCTACACGCACCGCAACACGCTGTTTGAGCACAACCAGTACCGCGACTCCGTGTCCGACAGTTTCTTCTACTCCATCCCGCTCGGCTACCTGACCTTCCAGACGTCCTACAGTTCCTCCAACTACCACAGCCCGGTGACGACCACGGGCGGCGTCCTGGTCTCGCGCGGCACGTCCGAGACCTGGCGCGGCGAGCTGAACTGGGTGGCCTACCGCGACCAGAACCACAAGGTCACGACGCTCATCGCCCTGAACAACAAGGCCAGCCGGAACTATCTGGCCGATGAATTCCTGGCCGTGTCCAGCCGCAACCTGGCCGTGGCCGATGCGGACGTGAACTGGAGCGGGCGCTTCGCCAGCTTCATGACCAACCTGGGCCTGGGCGTGAGCAAGGGCGTGCGGCAGTTCAACGCCCTCGTGGACCAGGACGGCACGGAGGTCACCTCGCCCCACGCCCAGGGCGGCAAGATCCGCTACACCGGCGGCGTCACCGTACCCTTCGACGTGGCCGGCCTGCCCGCCACCCTCAGCAGCCAGGCCACCGGCCAGTACGCCCTGGAGCCGCTCTACGGCTCGGAGCAGATCACCATCGGCAGCTTCTACACGGTGCGCGGCTTCAACCGCAACAGCCTCTCCGGCGACCGCGGCTGGTACGTGCGCAACGAGTTCTCGGTGTCCCTGCCGGTCATCCCCTACA
>MGTN01000078.1:4286-10436 GCA_001799475.1 Desulfovibrionales bacterium GWA2_65_9
TCCGTGCCCGTCGTTATCCTGCGCGAGCCCGTCCAGTTCGCCGCCACCATGACCGTCAGCTTCTAAGGAGCCGTAAATGAAGATTGCGCTAACGAAGAGCATGACGATACGGGTGACGGCGACGAAACTCCTGAATTTCGGCATCAAGGTTCAGGCGCTGCTCCTGTGCACCCTGCTGCTCTTTCCGCCCCAGCTGGTCTTTGCCGCAGCCCCGACCCCCACGGCAGGCAGCACCACCACCGTGGCCGCCGCCGGCAACGGCGTGCCCGTGGTCAACATCGCCGCGCCCAACGCCGCAGGCCTCTCGCACAACACCTACACCTCCTATAACGTCGACGCCCAGGGCCTGGTGCTGAACAATGGCGACAAGAGCCAGGCCTTCCGCCAGTCGCAGCTGGCCGGCCAGGTGGCCGCCAACCCCAACCTGGCTGCGGGCAACCAGGCCTCGATCATCCTGAACGAGGTCACCTCAAGCAACCGCAGCACGCTCGCAGGCTTCACCGAGGTGCTGGGCGGCAAGGCCGCCGTCATCGTGGCCAACCCCTTTGGCATCACCTGCAACGGCTGCGGCTTCATCAACACCGACCGCGTCTCGCTCGTCACCGGCACCCCGAATTTCACAGCCGGGGCGCTCAGCAGCTTCGGCGTCAACGGCGGCGACATCCTCATCAGCGGCACGGGCATCAATGCCAGCGCCCAGCAGACCCTGGACCTGGTCTCGCGCAAGATCGTGCTCCAGGGCCAGGTCAACGCGCCGACCCTGAACGTTACCGCCGGCACCAACACCTGGGACTACAACACCGGCGGCACCAGCACCATCGCCGCCGCCGGCGGCGACCCCCTCCCGGCCTACGCCATCGACTCCAGCGCCCTGGGCGGCATGTACGCCGGGCGCATCAACCTCAAGGCCACCGAGGCCGGGGTGGGCGTGCGCATGCTGGGCGAGGCCGCCGCAACGACCGACGATTTCACCATCACCGCTGCTGGCAAGATCGAGATCGCCAGCAAGCTCTCCGCCGCGCGCGACCTGAGCCTGACCAGCACCAGCGCCGGGGCCGACGCCATCAAGGCCACGGACGCCAACCTCTCGGCCGGGCGCAACCTGGGCCTGACCGCCACCAGCGGCGGCGCCACCTTAAGCGGCGGCGTGCTCGTGGCCACCAATGACCTGAACTACAACCTGGGCAGCCTGACCGACGCGGCCACGGGCACGGCCATAACGGACAACAACAAGCGCTACGGCGCCACAGCCACCCTCACCGGCACGGGCGCCTGGACCATGAACGGCGTGAACTACGGCTCGGCCGGGGCCTTCTCGGCCACGGCTGGCAGCCTGGCCCTGGGCGCCACCAGCCCGACCACGCTGTATTCCGGCAGCACGCTCGGCCTCACCGCCACCAGCGGCGGCCTTACCCTGACCAACGCAGCGCTGCAGTCCGTGGGCGACATGACCCTCGCCGCCACCTCGGCCACCAACACCGGCATCCTCACCTTCGGCAGTGCCGCACAGGCCAAGAGCACCGCCGGCAACATGAACCTGAACGCCTGGTACCAGCTGCTCAACTCCGGCGCGCTGACCACCGACACGGGCAACATCGTCATCCGCTCGGGCTCCGGCTCTTCCAGCGACACCCGGTTCACCAACCAGGGCGCGGGCTCCATCTGGGCGGGCGGGCAGCTGAACATGGCGGACCGGGACGGTCTGCGCACGCAGAACATTGAGCTCAAAGGCACGGGCAAGATGGGCGGAAGCACCGTCGACATCACCGCCTTCAGCCTGAGCCTGATGGACACCGCCGTGCTGACCAGCCTCGGGGACATGACCCTCAACCTGCACCCCTCTAATGCCGGGTCGGTAGCTGTCGGGGCCAAGATCCTGGCCGCCACCAGCGGCACCGGCACCCTGCACCTGAATACCAGCGGCGCAACCGGATGGCACGGGCTATACAATTACGGGCTCATCCATTCCGGGCAGGACATCGCGTCGCAAGATCTCGGCGTGGGCGGCGTCAACTATGGCACCGGAACCGTGTCCGCTGCCCGCAACATGTCCCTGGCAGGCTTTGACTCCATGTACGGCAACTACATCGCCGGGAACGACCTGACCCTCACCAGCACCGGCCAGATCAACCTGTTCCCCAACGATAACGGCTCGCCCAACGCTGTGCTGAGCGCAGGCAACGACATCAGCATCACCGGCACCAGGATTCGCAACTGGTCCACCATGAACGCCGGGCGCGACATCACCATCAACGCGTCCGACATGTTCAACAACGCCATTGGCGACGCCGGCACGCTGGCCCTGCGGTACTACAACATACTCGCCGGCACCCTCGTGAGCAGCACGGCATACCGCCCGCAGGTCATCGCCGGGCGTGCCATCAACATCTCCACGGGCAGCCAGTGGGGCCAGAACGTCGGCACCATCTCCGCACCAACAGTGAACATGAGCGGGACCGGCTTTTATAACGCGGACACCATCCGCGGCGGCGCAGTGAACATCACCATCGGCGACTTCCGTAACGTGGCTGGCGGAACCTCGGCCACGGGTGCCGCCACCGGCACCAGCCTCACCCCCACGCCCACCCCCGGCGGCATCTCCTTCGGCGGGGTGGTCATCACCATCCCCACCACGCCCAACGGGGTCTTCATCCCGGCCGCGACTCCGGGCTCCAGCTACCTGGTGGAGTCCAACCCGCTGTACACCAACCTCGACAACTACCTGGGCAGCGACTACCTGGCCGAGAAGTACAACTTCAAGGCCGACGAAGTGATCAAGCGCCTGGGCGACGCCGGCTACGAGACCTTCCTGGTGCGCCAGCAGCTCATCTCCCTCACGGGCAGCAACATGGTCGTGGCCGGGGCCGCCACGGAGAAGGCCCAGATGCAGGCCCTCATGGACAGCGCCGGCAGCCAGGCCAAGGCCCTGGGGCTGGCCTACGGCACGGCCCTCACCAGCGCCCAGCAGGCCAACCTGAAGGACGACATGGTCTGGATGGTGGAGACCACCGTTGCCGGGCAGAAGGTCCTGGCCCCGGTGGTCTACCTGGCCGCCAGCACGCGCCAGCTCTTCGACGGCACGCCCACGGTCACCGGCGACACCATCAATATGAACGTGGCCAGCCTGGGCAACGCGGGCACCATCCGCGGCAACACCGTGGACATCACCTCCAGCGGAGACGTGCACAACACCGGCGGCACCATCAAGGGCACCAACGTCAGCGTGGCCAGCACCGGCGGCAGCGTCATCAACGAAGCGGCCGTGAATGAGCGGGTCATCAACCGCGGCAGCTACATCGACGTGCAGACCACCGTGGGCAAGGGCGGCACCATCCAGGGCACCAACGTGAACCTGAGCGCCGCGAAGAACGTGGAAAACCTGAGCAGCACCATCCAGGGCCTGAACGTGAACCTCAAGGCCGAGGGCGACGTGGTCAACAAGACCCTGGTGCTGACCAACACCAGCGGCACCACCCTCCGCCAGACCGCAGCGCAAACAGGCACCATCAGCGCCAAGGGCGACCTGAACGTGGACGCGGGCCGGGACGTGAAGAACCTGGGCGCGCAGATGAGCGCTGGCGGCGACGCCAACCTGAGCGCCAAGCGTGACGTGGTCTTCGACACCGTGGCCCTGACCAACCGCGACACCACCTCCTCCTCCAGCCACAGCTTCTTCAAGAATTCCGACTCCACCACCACCACCACCACCACGACCCAGGTGCAGAGCGGGCTGACCACCAGGGGCAACCTGGCCATCACCTCCGGGCGCGACGTCACCCTGGCCTCGGCCAACATCAAGGCCGGCCGGAACGCCAGCATCGACGCGGGCGCAAACCTGAACGTGCTGGCGCGCAGCAACTCCGCGCAGAGCGTGACCCGGAGCAGCTCCTCGGGCATCGGCGTGGGCGACGGGCTTCTGGGCAAGGAGAAGAGCACCACGGACGCCTTCGCCAGCCGGGCCGTCGGCAGCACCATCGCCACAGGCTCCGGCAGCACCGGCAGCGCCAGCACCCGCGTCATCAGCGCCGGCAGCACGGGCAATCTCTCGCTCTCCGCGGGCAAGGCCGTGACCCTGGAGGGCGCGAAGGTGAATGCCGCGGGCGGCATCAAGATCGCCGCCGAGGACGTGAAGGTGCTCACCGCCCAGGACGTGGACCGCACCACCACCACCAGGGAGACCACGAGCTACCTCTCCATCTCCAAGGGCGAGGACGCCAAGTCCGGGGCCACCTCCACCTCCGGGACCTCGGCCGGCAGTTCCGCCTCGGGCGGAGCCAAGGCCAGCACCTCGGCCACGGCCGATGCCAGCGCCAGCTACGCCAAGGATCTTGGCGGCCTGGACTTCTCCAAGACCACCAACACCACCACCTTCGACGAAAAGACCCACAGCGTCGGCTCCGCCCTGAGCGCAGGTGGCGGCCTCACCATCACCTCCAAGAAGGACATCACCCTGAAGGGCGCCACAGTGAACGCCAAGGGCGATGTGGACCTCTCCGGCCAGAACGTGAACATCATGGCCGCCCAGGACACCCACACCAGCACCAGCACGTCGACCACCACCAAGGTCGGCCTGTACCTCAGCACCACGAACAACGCCGACGCCGGGACCAGCGCCGGGACCAATGCCGGAGTCGCGCCTGGCAGCGTCGGCAGCAGCGCCGACACCAGCGCCGAGGCCAAGGCCGCCTCCAAGAACAACATCGACGTCATGCGCACCAAGACCACCGACACCGCCACGCTCGACGTCACCAACACCGGCACCAGCCTGAGCTCCGGCGGCAACCTGCGCATCAACAGCGCCAAGACCCTCACCGTGCAGGGCTCGGACGTGAGCGGCGACAAGGGCGTGGACGTCAAGGCCAAGGACATGCAGTTCCTGGCCGCCCAGGATACGCATGCCTCCACCACAAAAATCTCCAGCACCAGCGTGGGCCTGTATGTTGACGGCACTGCGGGCGCGGGCGCGGGCACCAGCGCCGGCGCCAAGGCCAGCGTGGGCGCCAATGCCGGGGCCACGGCCGAGGCCAGCGCCAAGGCCCAGCTCTCCGTGGGCGTCCAGATGAAGAACGCCGCCAGCACGGACACCGAGAACACCTCCACGGCGCGCGTGTCCACCATCACCTCCGGCTCGGGCGGCATCACCCGCACGGCCGAGAACAAGATCACCGATGTGGGCACGGCCATCGACGCTGCGGGCGACTTCAAGCAGTCGGCCCAGACCTTCAGCAGCCGCGCGGCGGAGAACACCGCCTCCAGCACCCACACCGACACCACCAACGTGGCCAAGGTCGGCGTGTATGCCAAGGCCGAGGCCGGGGTCAGCGCCGAGGCCGGAGCCAGCGCAGGCCTGGGCGGCGCCAAGGCCGGAGCCAAGGCCGAGGCCAAGGCCAGCGTGGGTGCGGGCGTCAGCGCCTCCTACGCCAGGGACACCAATGACTCCTCCTCCTCCTCCAGCGACGCCGTGGTCTCCACCATCAAGGCTGGCGGGAAGGTGACGAGCGTCACCGCCGGCAAGACCAGCTTCGAGGGCACGCAGATCAGCGCGGGCAAGGGCGTGGAGCTCGAAGCCGGGTCCCTGGACTTCGCGGCGGCCAAGAGCACCACCTCCAGCACCTCCTCCACGGGCAACACCAACGCCCAGGGCAGCGTGGGCATCAGCCGCGGCACGGGCAAGGGCGTGGATGTGGACCTCTCCGGCGGCACCAGCAGCAGCAGCTCGCAGTCCGCCTCCTCCACCGCAACCGCAGGCAGCATCAGCTCCGGCGGCGGCATCAGCATCAAGACCAAGGGCGACACCCGCCTGGAAGGCACGAACCTGTCCGCCACGGGCGACACCAGCGTGGCTGCCGGGGGCAACCTGAAGCTCGACGCGGCCAGGGATACCGCAAGCTCCAGCGGCAGCTCCTACAACGCCAGCGCCGGGCTCTCCCTGAGCAAGACCAGCAGCGCCGGCGGCTCCTCGTCCAGCGGCGGCCTGGAGGCCAGCGGCGGCTTCAGCAACAGCAAGTCCGAGTCCAGCACCGCCACCGCAGGCAGCATCAGCAGCGGCGGCAAGGTGACCCTCTCGGCAGGCAAGGCCGCGACCCTTGAGGGTACGAAGATCGGCGCAGGCGGCGACGCCAGCATCAGCGGCACGGATGGCGTGACCAT